>JALWMR010000158.1 GCA_027083815.1 Thiotrichaceae bacterium | reverse complement strand
CTGTACAAGAGCATAAAACTATTGTTAAAGAATGGGCCCGAACTGTTTGGGGTGCTTGGTCAACACATCATGACATCATTAGAGAATGGTTGCCTAACAAAGCGTTGCACCGGACAAGCCGGTGAATGCGACGTTATGGCTTCAAATCTCAAACATCATCTGACAGACTTGACTTTGTGCTGTAGTTTAAATATGGTGTCATTATGTCACCACGTAGAGGTCTAGTCATGGATACAATAAAAAATGAACGTATTACAGCAAGAGTAAGTGAGCAGGTCAAAGAGACATTGAATTCTGCTGCTGAAATCATGGGAGCAACATTAAACCAATTCTTAATTCAGGCCGCACTTGAAAAAGCTGAAAATATCATTGAGAAAGAAAAAGTTATTTACCTTAGTAAAAAAGATGCAGAGGTGTTTTTTTCATCTCTGGAAAAGCCACCTAGACCAAATAAGAAACTAAAAAATGCCTTCGTAAATTATAAAGAAAAAATAGGCTAAATTTTGACATTACAAATTGAAGTATTGTCAAAGGTGCATGATCGTACAACTTTTGATTGTGGAGACGTAGAACTAAATACCTTTCTACAAAGAGTTGCTCGACAACATATTACAAAAGGCATTTCTAAAACATTTGTTTTAGTTGATTCTGCTAACCCAGCGGAGATTATTGCTTATATGACTATCGTAGTATGTGAGGTCTTCACAGATGATATTCCACACAATTGGAAAAGGAAATATCCCAGAAAGATTCCAGCAGCAAAGCTTGCGAGATTGGCTGTTGCGAATGATAGTCAAAGAAAGGGGTATGGTGAATTACTTCTTATTGATGTGATGCAAAAAACTCTGAATGTTGCAGAAAATATGGGAGTAGCTGGTCTTTTTGTGGATGCAAAACACGAACGGACAAAAGCATATTATAGTCAGTTTGGTTTTATCTCAATGCCGGAACAGTTAGATAATTTGTTTTTACCACTAAGTACACTTGAAAAGAATATGGATACTTAATTATTTTTTGTAAGTAGCTATATAATTTCAGGATGTTGTTCATTTGAGGTGTTTTTAGCTTATAAAACTGGGAATTTGCTCCGAAATTACAATTGACGTATAACTATATTATAAAAGAAACAGACCCTCAGTCCGGTGTGTCAGGGCGTTGGTGAAAACCGCAAAAAAGGCGGGGGGTGTACTTTTTAATAGTAATAAATACATTAAAAAGCACACCCCCCACCTTTTTTGCTCTTTTCAAGCAGCTTCTTTATTCCTGGACAGGCTCCCGGTCAATTATTAGGCAATCTCAATAATAGGAATCACTTTTTCGGCGGCATCCTGGTAGCTTTTGATCTCATTAAAGTTTAAATAACGGTAAATATCATCTGCCATGGTATCCAGATCCGCTGCGTATTGCATATATTCATCTACGCTGGGTATTTTGCCCAAAATAGAGGTGATTGCCGCTAGCTCGGCTGAGGCAAGATAGACATTGGCACCATCGCCCAAACGATTGGGGAAGTTGCGGGTTGATGTGGATACCACGGTGCTTTTGGGTGCAACGCGCGCCTGATTTCCCATGCACAGTGAGCAACCGGGCATTTCGGTGCGTGCGCCGGCAGTGCCAAAGATATTGTAGTAACCTTCTTCTATTAGCTGGTGCTCATCCATTTTGGTGGGTGGTACAATCCATAGCCGTGTGGGTACGGCACCATCAGTTTTTTGCAATAACTTACCCGCTGCGCGGAAGTGACCGATATTGGTCATACAGGAGCCAATAAAGACTTCCTGCACAGGCACATCACCTTTGCCTGTAATCTCAGACAGAGTTTTAACATCATCCGGATCGTTAGGGCAGGCGAGCAGGGGTTCCTTGATTTCATTTAAGTTAATTTCAATGATCTCTTGGTATTCGGCATCGGCATCGGCTTCCATTAATTCCGGGTTTTCCAGCCAGTTTTGCATGTCTTCAATGCGCCGCTTGATGGTGCGTTCATCACCATAACCTTCTGCAAGCATCCACTGCAACATCACGATATTAGATTTTAAGTATTCAATAATCGGTTCTTTATTGAGCTTGATGGTACAACCCGATGCAGAACGCTCGGCAGAGGCATCGGATAACTCAAACGCCTGTTCGACTTTAAGATCAGGCAAGCCTTCGATTTCGATAATTTTGCCGGAGAAAATGTTTTTCTTGCCTTCTTTTTCAACCGTTAACAAGCCTTGCTGAATGGCTGCATAGGGAATGGCATTGACCAGATCACGCAGCGTGATTCCAGGTTGCATTTCTCCCTTAAAACGTACCAATACCGATTCGGGCATATCCAGTGGAATAACGCCGGTGGCGGCACCAAAGGCGACCAGACCAGAACCTGCTGGAAAGGAGATGCCAATGGGGAAGCGGGTATGTGAATCGCCACCCGTACCGACCGTGTCGGGCAATAACATGCGGTTTAACCAGGAGTGAATCACGCCATCGCCGGGGCGCAATGACACACCGCCACGAGTCATAATAAAATCGGGCAGGTTGTGGTGCGTTTTAACGTCGATTGGTTTGGGGTAGGCAGCGGTGTGGCAAAAAGACTGCATGACCAGATCAGCCGAAAAGCCCAGGCAGGCGAGGTCTTTTAATTCATCGCGGGTCATGGGGCCAGTGGTATCTTGCGAGCCAACCGTGGTCATCTTGGGCTCGCAATACATATTGGGGCGCACGCCTGTCATACCACAGGCTTTGCCGACCATTTTTTGCGCCAGGGTATAGCCTTTGCCGGTATCTTCCGGGTCAACCGGTGTGCGAAACAGCTCAGATGGCTCCAGTCCGAGTGCTTCGCGGGCGCGGCGGGTTAAGCCACGGCCAATAATCAATGGTATGCGCCCATTGGCGCGGACTTCGTCCAGAATCACGGGTGTTTTCAGCTCAAATTCGCATAATACTTCATTGGTGTCATGGCGTTTGGCGACACCTTCATAAGGATAAACGTCGATAACATCACCCATTTCCATTTTGGAAACATCCATTTCAATCGGCAAGGCGCCAGCGTCTTCCATGGTATTGAAGAAAATGGGAGCAATTTTATTACCAAAGCAATAACCACCCTCACGCTTATTGGGGATAAAGGGAATATCATCGCCCATATGCCACAATACCGAGTTAGTGGCTGATTTGCGCGATGAGCCCGTGCCAACAACATCGCCAACATAGGCGAGTGGATAGCCTTTTTCCTTAAGTTTATTGATAAGCTGTAAGGGACCAATCTCGCCCGGCACATCCGGCTCTATGCCTTCACGGGGCATTTTTAACATGGCATTGGCATGCAGTGGAATATCAGGTCGAGACCAGGCATCGGGAGCAGGGGAGAGGTCATCTGTATTGGTTTCACCGGGCACTTTAAACACCGTAACCGTAATTTTTTCAGCCAGCTCAGGTTTGGAGGTAAACCATTCGGCATCCGCCCAGGATTGCAGGATTTTCTGGGCATAAGGGTTGCCCGCATCCGCCTTTTCTTTCACATCGTGAAAGGCATCAAACATCAACAGGGTGTGTGATAGCGCTTTAACGGCGATGTCTGCGACTTCCTCATCGTCTAATGCGGTAATTAATGGTTCAATATTGTAACCACCCAGCATGGTACCCAATAGCTCGGTTGCTTTTTGCTTGTTAATCAGGGGAGACGATGCTTCACCTTTAAGGATAGCTGCTAAAAAACCTGCTTTCACATAGGCAGCTTCATCAACACCGGCAGGAACACGGTTAGTCAGCAAATCAAGTATAAATTCTTCTTCACCAGTCGGGGGCTGCTTTAATAATTCAACCAGCGCAGCAGTCTGTTCAGCTGTTAATGCCTGTGGCGGTATGCCCTGCGCCTTGCGCTCTTCAACGTGTTTTCGATAATCGTTTAACATTGGTGTCTCCCTAAACTAATCATTTGTAATTTATAATACGTGAATAGCCAGATTTTAGGTAGAAACAATTGGAATACTAATAGTATGTATTTGTTGTAAATAGCGTTAGAAGATATTGGCTGGTAAAAGTAGTTATTCAGAATGTCCTTAATCAGTGCTTCTTTAAATCAATGATGGCATTTCTTCTAATAAAAAATTGATTAATGCGCGAGTTTTGGCAGGCATAAATTCTCTTTCAGGGAAAACGGCATACATGGGTAAGCCACCTATGGGCTTATATTTTGGTAATACTGGAACCAGCTTTCCTTGACGCAGGGTATCGGTCAATAAGCCCGTATCAATGAGTAATATCCCCGCCCCTTCAACCGCAGCAGAGATCAATGCTCCGGGATCATTAACAGCTAATGGGCCAGAAACTGGGACACTTTCTTCACCAATGTCACTGGTAAAAGTCCATGTATTCATTGATATTTTAGCATTTCGATAATACAAACAACGGTGGTTTAATAAATCAGTGGGTGTGTGTAGTGCCGGGGCAGTTTTTAGATATTCTGGGCTAGCACAAACTGTCCAGGTTAAATCGCCTATTTTACGAGCGATTAATGTTGAATCAGGCAGGTAGCCAATACGTAATGAAACATCGAAACTTTCAGCGACCATATCAACAAAACGATCTTCTAACTGCAATTTAACCGTTATTTTTGGATAGCGCTTTAAAAACTTGACCAATAATGGAACGAGATGTACTCGCCCTTGCGCGCTGGCACAGGAAACTTTTAGAACACCGGCTATTTCAGATTGATGATCTTCACTGATATGTTCAATCGTTTGCAGAGCTAATTCAACCTTATGTGCTTCTTGAAGAACCTGGCTTCCCACCTCTGTGAGCACAATTTTTCTTGTGGTTCGATTTAATAATCTGGAGCCAATTTTGTTTTCCAGTGCAGCCAATTGTTTGCTAACTGATGACCGGCTTATACCCAATAACTGTGCAGCAGCGGATAAACTACCCAGTCTGTTTATATGAGAAAAGAGAACCAATCCCTTAATCTTTTCGTTTTCGAATGACATTTATTGTCACATTGTTGCTAATTTGGAAACAATGTAGTGTAAAAAAGGGGCCTAATCAAGTCGCAATTTGTAGCGTAATCTTCTCCTGACTTCAGGGCTAACCTTAGAACCATTTTAAGAGCTAGCTTTGAGAGTCCTTTAGTTAACAAACAATTTAAGAGAGATGTTATGAGCAAGTTAATGAAAGCAGTACAAATAAATTCCTATGGTGACCGAAGCGTTTTGGAGTTAAATAATATCGAAATTCCAACGCCTGCTGAAAATGAAGTACTGATAAAAGTAAAAGCAGCTGGCGTAAACCCAGTGGATTGGAAGGTTCGTGAAGGATATTTACAACCCATGTTAAACCATGCATTACCTCTAACGCTGGGTTGGGATGTTTCTGGTGAAATTGTTGAGACAGGTGATAAAGTGAGTCACCTCAAGGTAGGCGATGCTGTATATAGCCGGCCTGATATTGCTAAAAATGGCAGTTACGCCGAATATCTGACTGCCGTTGCCGAAGAGGTTGCGTTAAAGCCTGAGTCACTAACCTGGCAAGAAGCGGCAGGCGTTCCTTTAGCGGCATTGACTGCATGGCAGTCCCTTTATGAAATAGCCAAATTGCATGAAGGAGAGCGAGTATTAATACACGCTGGTTCTGGCGCTGTAGGCCAATTCGCCATCCAGCTAGCAAAATTACGCGGTGCGTATGTTTACACTACGACTTCGGAAAAAAACACCAGTTTGGTGTTAGGCCTAGGTGCGGATCAAGCCATTGATTATCATCAAGAAGATTTTTCAGAACTGAAAGACCTTGATGTGGTATTCGATACAATTGGCGGGGAAACGCTAGCAAATAGCTGGAAAACTTTGAAAAAGGGTGGTCGCCTTGTATCAATTGTTGATGAACCGGATAAAGGAATCGCTTCTGAGCATGGTGTTTCTGCATCCTTTTATTTTGTACAAGCTAACCGTGAACAGTTAGATAAATTAGCGGAGCTTGCTGATGCGGGTAAGTTAAACGTTAATATTGACAGTGAGTTTGGATTGGATGAATTGTCAAAAGCACATGAACGGAGTGAGTCGGGTCACGCACGAGGAAAAATTATCATTAACGTATCGGACTAATATGAATCATCATTGTGCCATTGATGTGTTAAAAATATAACGGAAAAAACTTTTGTAACTAACTATTCAGCGCACTTAGATTTGGGTTCATTTCCAGGTATTTTTACATTTGATAACGAACATAAGCTTGAAATAGCCGAAAGATAAATGCGCTGAATTATTTACAGTCTCTATTTACAGGTTCATCACAAAACCTTTAATGGTTTATTCCATGAGCTGTCTCCTAAGATTTCGCCATTGTCGCATTGCTTATTTTAGAAATTAATTTCTATTTATTATTTTTCTCTATGCTAATACAGGGCTAAGAAAGAACAGGCAAGAACAAATCAGTGTTTGGCATAGCTCTTTCAGTTGAATTTTTTAGCGTAAAATCTTCGGGTCTAATATCCCCTTTTTTAATTTCATCCCAACTAACAGGCATAGAAACGGGCGCCTCAGGTTTGGCTCTAACACTATAGGGTGCGACTGTATTTCGTCCTTTGCTATTTTGAGCATAATCAACCGTGACAAAGTGCCCTTTGTGTGTTCCCCTTTTGGGTATTCGTATTAAATCAGGGTATTGGTTTGCTAATTCAACAGCTATTTCTTTCACTTTATCGCGCGCCTGTTGAAAGTTCACAATATTGGCGGGAGCTGCCAGATAGATATGCAAGCCACTGCCGCCACTGGTTTTGGTAAAGCCTTTAAAAGCGTTTTTTTCAAGATAAGCATGGATTATTCTAGCTGTTTCCAGGACATCACTAAAAGATGCCTTGTCGCCAGGATCTAGATCAAAAATCAGCCAGTCGGGTTTATCTAAATGACTGATTTGTGAGCTCCATAGATGAAATTCGATACTGCCCTGATTGGCGTACCAGATTAAATCTGCTGTACAACTAATCAGTGGCAAGTGGATTAAATGAGAATCAGTGGTTGTTTCATATTCAGCAGAGGGTAACCAGGTAGGGGCGTTCCTGGGGAGGTTACGACGATAATAGGATGTTTTATTAATTCCTCCTGGGTAGACATGTAGTGTTACCGGGCGATCTTTAAAATATGGCAACATAAAGGGAGCCATTCTTTGATAATATTGAATGAGATCAAGTTTGGTAATACCTTCTTCCGGCCAGTAAAGCTTGTCGGGGTGAGTTATATCAAGCTGCTTACCATCTAGTTGCAGTGTTAGAATGTTATCTGTCATGCAGACTCCTTACTCTGAATTTTTTATTCTGATTCACAGCATATATCAGGAAGCAGTGCTTACTTTTTTAAAAAGCCTTTGCTCTGTAAAAAAGAAAGCATGTGTTCACGTTTTTTTGATTGTACCGCCTGAGCTGTTTCGCTAGACCAATTGCTTGTGCGGCTATTGTCGCTTCTATCCGCATAATATTGTTGTATTTTTTTATCATAAGCGTTCACCACATCTCCCACCTTGTCGCTCTGATAATGATCCTGATGCAGAATAGCTTCGACTGGAAAGCGTGGTTTAATATCCGGCTCGATAGCAGGCCAGCCCAGGCACATGCCAAACACGGGATAAACCTGCCTGGGTAGTTTTAGCAGGTCAGAAACAAGCTGGGGATCATTGCGAATACCACCTATAAAGACGCCGCCCATACCCAAAGACTCTGCCGCCAGGAGCACATTCTCCGCTGCCAGTGCAACATCAACAGTTGCCGTTATAAAATGCTCTGTATAGCCCTCAAGCTTACCTGCATCATGTAAAAGGCAGGCGTATTCTACCCGTTTCAGGTCAGCACAAAACACCAGAAACTCGGGTGCATCTTCGACCCAGGTTTGGCCTCCAGCCGCTTTGGTAATTTGTTGCCGGACAGCCTTATCGGTCACCTGAATCACCGAATAGGCCTGCACAAAGCTGGCAGATGCCGCAGACTGCCCAGCCCTGATGAGCTGTTTTAATGTTACTTCATCCACTGGAATATCTTTAAATTTTCGAATTGATCGGTGTGTAAGCATTTTCTCAATGATTGAGTAATCAAGGGGTGCTGATTGTGTGGCTGTTTTCATGATGTTTATAAGTTAGTGGGTTTAATTGAATGATTATAGGGCATCTCTATTAATAGAGGTGCCCTATTGCTAACTAAGATGAGGCAACTAGGTTTGTTCTCGTTCTCGTATTACAGTGACCTGTTCACCAGCAATTCCCCAGTTATCGGTATCTACTTCGTCAATTACAACAAATGTAGTTGCTGGATCTTTATTTAAAACATCATGTAATAGCTGAGTAACGCCATTGATTAGAGCTGCTTTTTGCTCTGAAGTGGCACCTTCTTTGGTGATTTTAATATTTACATAAGGCATAAGGTATTGCTCTCTGTTATTTCTTGCCAGGCGCTTAATTTGTTTGCTGCTTAAGACGAAAGGGTAAGCCGATCTGAAAGCGAGACAATGTCAGAGCGTAGCGACGACTACCCGTAGGGTGCGTTTTACAAAACGCATAAAAAGTGGGGGGGTGTACTTTTAAATACTTATTTTAGTACATTACTCTCCCATTATTGCTAATTAAAGCACTTGGGCTCGTACTTTACAGGTTATTCGCCAGATTGTTAAAGAAATCAATGGCGTAATCATAGGCAAAGACTGAACAAATATGATGTTTGGCAGAGAAGGGGGCAATATCACAGTCAACTAGCTCTATATCGGTTGCCCCATTGGCAATCATTTCATCGACAGCTGTTGTGGCGTTGCTGTATGGGATTATTTCATCGTCTTCGCCATGTACAAAACGGATTGGGGCTTTGGGCTTCCAGTCATAAATATCATTCTTTTTCAGGTATTTACTAATTTTGGTGTTGTAGCCGTTTCGGGTATCGCTCAGAAAACCAGAACGAATCAGGCGGCTGGTTCTATGGCTTAAAGAGTCATCCAGATCATTTATCGTGTAAGTGCCTTCATCAATGTCATAATCAACCGTGTCTTGATAACGCGAATTGATAATGGTGCTGATTAGCTTTGAATCATAAACATCATCATACGATTTAACTAAAAAACCAATGCTTGTTGGTGATGCCAGTGTGTCGTCATCCAGCCAGCTTTTAAAACTGGCGCTAAGATCATAAGGCCCTGCAGCGGATACTGACCCAGTGACGGGGTAACGACGGCTATGGTGTTTTTGCAGTTCTTTGTGGGTTGACAGGCTGGCATAGCCGCCTTCGGAGTAGCCATATAAAAAGAGTTGTTTGTTCGTTTCAATATCGTGCTTTTTCAACCATTTCTTACTTGCGCGCAACATATCAATAGATGAGGAGGCGAGCGTTTTGGCATGTAAAAAGGGGTGATTCTCTTTGGAGAATTTGCCATAGCCAAGATAATCTGGCGCAATAACAATATATCCTAAAGAAGCTGTTTTACTGTAGATGCTACTGGCGCGATGCTGAAATGAAGGTGACTTTGAGTTGAGTGTAATGGTGGGATGATGGTAAATCATCACGGGGCTTTTGCTAGACGACGATTTTTGTGGAACAACCAATAGACCAGATGCTTCAACCTGGTCACCATCAGCATTGACGGTTTGATAAATAATTCGATAAGTCTTTACACCATATTTGGCATTATAGCGTGAATTGTCTAGCGCCCGATCCATAGTATTAAGTGAGTGGCTGGAGCGCTGAGAAGATGAGACCAAATCACCACGATCTTCAAATTTTAATTTACATGATACCTGAAACAGGGCGACTATTAATATGATCAAAGTAAGCGTGTATTTCATGTTAATTTCCTTCATTGGCAGGTTGTATGGACAGCTATATAGACAGCTAAATAGCTAGTAGAAAATGTGCTAATGAAAAAATTTTAAGGTGCTAAGGCGTTTGTGTCTGTGGGGATTTTGTTATTCTTTTGTTGCGCTAGATGGCGTTGTTTGTTGTGGTTGGTAGGGTATGCGTACAACAAATTTTGCGCCACCCAGGGGTGACTTGTGGATAGTAATAACGCCTTGGTGTGCCTTAACAATCTGGTTGACAATGGCCAAACCGAGACCAAAGCCACCAGAGGCTCGGTCGCGGCTTGGATCTAGTCGGGAGAAGGGATTAAATATGGTTTTTCGTTTATCTTTGGGGATGCCCTTGCCATCATCTTCAACCAGAATAAACAGATAGCCGTGTTCTTTTTTCAAGGTAACATCGACTGTGCTATCGGCATAACGCAGTGCATTTTGAACCAGATTATTTAACATTCGTGACATCAGTTTAGGCTCAAATAAGCTGCTATCCTGTTTATTAATGTTTTTGATGTTGTAATGCAGGCGCTTATCGTTAGCCAAAGGCAAGAGCTTTTTCATACTGTTGTCAAACCAGGGTTTTATTTTAACGATGACGGGCGTTAATTGTGGCTCTAGCTGGTCCAAACGTGCGTAGCTTAATAACTCTTCCAAAAGCATGTCCAGTTCGTCGATATCTTCATTAATGGCTTTGATAAAGCGTTTTTTATCTTTTGGGTCACTGCTGCTATCTAACATGCTTAGCGCAAAGCGCATACGTGAGACAGGCGTGCGTAACTCATGTGAAACAGCCGAAGTGAGTTCTTTTTGGGCGCGCATGCTGCGCTGGGTACGTTCCGCCATGCTATTGAAAGCCCTGGATACATGCTTGATCGGGGAGAATCTGCCATAGCGAATTCGTTTGTCATAATCGCCTTCACCAAAGTCTTCGGCTGCCCGCTTTATTTTTATCAGGTTTGACCAGAGTGGTTTAATCCACAAGAACAGCATGGTTGCAAAAGACAATGCAAAGGTGACCAGAAAAAGATAAGGGAAGTTACGTGTAAGCCAGGGAATTTCAACCGGGCCGAATTGTAGTAGTTCATCCGTATCTGGCACTTTTTTAACGAGTGTAACCTCATCAGCACCTGGTGTGATATTAACGACTTTACCTGCGTTAATATCATATATTGCCGGTGCTTTATCTATCAAGGCGTTAAAGTTAAGGGCATTTGTCGTTTTGAGGCTAATAGTTTGTTGGTAGCGTTTTGATAAGGCTTCAATCATATGCTTTCGGTTTGCTTCAGGTGCATTGAGTATTTGTTCTTGTACAAGATTCATTATCCCGTCAAAGACTTTTCCTGGGATAACCACTGAATGAAAGGTTTCGTTATTAACCGCAAAATCGACATCTGCATCAAAATCAAGCTGCCATATTTTGGATGTGTTCTGTTGTTTCAGATAGATTATAAAGAGATCATCTTTTGTATTTTTCAGGGTTCCCGCGAGGTCACCACGGGGGATCACATATTGGTTTATTTCAACTGAAACAAGCTTACCCTGTTTGATCTTATCAAGGTCATCACTGTCAAGGTGTTTCAGTGAGGCCGGGTCGACGAGCCCAAAGACAGGGCCAAACAGATTACTGTAGCGTTTTAGAAAAACCTGTTTTCCTGTTTCATCCTGTTTGGAAAAAGACTCGTCCACAAGCTGTAGCGTGGTATTACTGATTTGTTTAACTAATGGCCAGGAACCCCCGATTTTATTGTCATATTCAGAGAGTCCATTTATAACAAAAATGAACAGTATAAAGGAGGCGAAGACCGCCAGATACAGGGTGATAAACAATCTAAGCATAATATCGCGTTCTATGCTTCCCAGCCATCGGCAACAAACAGATAGCCTTGACCGCGCACTGTTTTAATCCCTTTGGGGTGGGTTGAATCATCATGTAGTAGCTTTCTAAGGCGTGAGATTCTAATATCAATGGAGCGATCAAGGCCATCGTATTCAATGCCTGAAAGAGCCTGGCTAATATCATCCCGGCTAAGAATCCTGCCCGCCTGGGTAGCCAGTAGCCAAAGTAGGTCAAACTCGGTGGTAGTAAATTCAATTTCAGTTTGGTTGAGTGAAACTGTTCTGGAGTCAGAATGAATCGTCAGTCTGCCAAAGCTAAGCTTATCTTGCTTTACAGTAGAAGAACCCTGCTGATGCGATTCAGGCTCAGTTCGTCTCAGTAGTGCCCGTATTCGGGCAAGTAGTAAGCGCGGTGCAGCCGGTTTGACCACATAGTCGTCGGCACCGATTTCCAGCCCGACAACCTGATCTATATCCTCATCTTTTGCGGTTAGCATTAAAATTGGCCCATGATAATTTGGGCGTACTTGCTTGCAGACTTCAAAACCATCCAGACCGGGTAACATTAAATCCAGTATCACAAGGTCTGGTTGCAGTGACAAGATTCTGTCCACGGCGGTATCACCTCTAAATTCTGTTTCTATTTGCAGGCCATTATTTTGCAGGTATTCAACCACTAAAGCTGACAGGCGCACATCATCTTCAACCAACAGAATGGTGTGATAGGGGCTTAATGTTTGTGCGTCACTGTTCATAATATAAAGAAGTAATAATTGAAAACTTAGTATGCTGTTTATTTATTGGTTCGTCTGTTTGTTTTTTGTAGCTTAAATGTAAATTTGTTAACGGCATAATTACATATTACAAAACAATAACAATTATTGACACAACCATTACCAAGCAGCAACAGACCGCGTTTTAATAGACGTTTACTATTTCCCTACCTGAAAAATAACTGACTAACCGAGGAAATAGACGTGAAAAACAAACAACCAATTAATACCTTTTTGCTAACAGCTACTGCATTCAGTCTTTTAGCTTCCAGTTACGCATTTGCCGATTTTGGCGTTAGCGTGGGTGGGTTAAAGACACAACATTACAAGGATCTGGATGACAAGTCCGTTTTATTCCTGTCGCCTGAATATCGTGGTGACAAGTTTAACTTTAGTGGAAAAGATGGCATATCTTATGACTTTACCAACTCTAACAAATTTGCGGTGGAGGCGCTTCTGGCCTCTAAAAATAATGGTTATAAGGCTAAAGATAGCAAAACCTTTAAGGGGATGGAT
>JALWMR010000157.1 GCA_027083815.1 Thiotrichaceae bacterium | reverse complement strand
TTGCCTTCTTGCAAGGCTTTTACACGATCAATATAGTAGCCCGACCAATCATCAACAATGGCTGTTAACTGTGCTTTAGGTGCAAACGCTTTCATATCCGATGCCTGACCAAAGGCATACACACCACGCTTTTCAGCCACTTGTAGCGGTGCCGGTGAGTCGGTATGTTGAGTGATAATATCAGCGCCTTGATCGATCAAGGTCTTGGCAGCATCTCCTTCTTTTCCGGGATCAAACCATGAGTTTACCCAAACCACTTTTACCTTAACGTCCGGGTTAACTTTACGAGCCGCCAGGGTCATGGCATCAATGCCACGAATAACCTCTGGAATTGGGAAAGAACCGACATAACCGATGATATTTGATTTAGTCATCTTGCCTGCGATAGTGCCTAAAATGGCGCGGCCTTCATAAAAGCGGGCCGAATAGGTGCTGACATTTTTAGCACGTTTATATCCGGTCGCATGTTCAAATTTTACTTTGGGAAACTTCTTGGCAACCTTCAGAGTCGGGTTCATAAAGCCAAATGAGGTGGTGAATATAATGTCATTTCCAGCGCTTGCCAACTGACGAATAACACGCTCTGCATCGGCACCTTCGGAAACACTTTCAACAAAGGTCGTTTTAACACCGAGTTCCTTCTCCAGTGCCTGTCGCCCCTGATCGTGCTGATACGACCAACCATGGTCACCAACCGGGCCAACATAGATAAAACCGGCTTTGGTTTCTGCATTGACAAATCCAGTAGCGCCCAGACTTGACGCAATTAAAAGGCTTGAAAGTACCTTACGTAACATATTTTTCTCCTGGTTTCCTTCGGGTTTGTTTAAAGTTAAACTTGTTTGAGTGTAGCAAAAAATTATCTGCTCGGGTGAAATGGTTTACCTAAACTGGCGGGTGAGTTGAGCTTAATTTTGGTTTGATCTCTGGATATAATGACCAATACTACAATAGTTGCCAGATAAGGCAGCATCGACATAATCTGCGAAGGTATGCCAATACCCAGGGCTTGAGCATGCAGTTGCAAAATCGTAATCCCACCAAATAAATAGGCGCCCAGCAACACCTGCCCTACCCGCCAGGTGGCAAAAACAACCAGCGCAAGGGCTATCCAGCCACGCCCTGCCGTCATACCTTCAACCCACAGGGGTGAATAAGAGAGGGATAAATAAGCCCCTCCAATCCCTGCCATAGCACCGCCAAATAAGGCAGCCCAAAAGCGTATTTTAACAACTGAATATCCCATTGCGTGCGCCGCATCGTGAGAATCTCCCACTGCACGTAAAATCAACCCGGTGCGGGTTTTATTCAAAAACCAGCCAACCACTAAAACCATCAGAATCGATAAATAAACCAGGCCATCCTGATTAAACAAAATCTTGCCAATCAAAGGAATATCAGACAAACCGGGAATGGCAAGTTTAGGGATGCCATCATAGGCAACACCGATCATGCTCTGCCCGATCAGGGCGCTTAATCCAATGCCAAAAATGGTTAGTGCTAATCCAGTTGGTACTTGTGTGGTATGAAAATACAAAACCAGCACGGCAAACATTGCCGCCATTAGCATGCCCGCCCCCATGCCAGCTAAAATAGCAATCATCGAGCTACCCGTATAATGAACTACCACAAAACCCATAATGGCACCCATAATCATCATGCCCTCAACGCCCAAATTAAGTACGCCAGACTTTTCGGTGACCAATTCACCCAGCGCAGCAAACAATAAGGGCGTAGCAGCTGTGATAATGGTAAGAATGGCCGGAATAATAATATCCATTAGTACACCCCCCCACTTTTTGCCTGTTTTGTCCGGGCATGACCTGAAAGCTGCAATTTATAATTAATCAATACATCACTTGCTAGTAAGAAAAATAATAACAAGCCCTGAAATACACCCGTTACGGCAACCGGTAGTTTTAAGCTGATTTGAGCCGCTTCACCACCCAGATAAGAAAGCGCTAGCAGTAAGGCCGCCAGCAAAGCCCCCAGGGGATGCAAACGCCCCACAAAAGCAACAATAATGGCGGTAAAACCATAACCGGGGGAGATAGAGGGCAATAGCTGACCAATGGGGCCAGAGACCTCAATAGCGCCTGCCAGACCGGCAATACCACCACCTATTAACAAGGTGATCCAGACAATTTTGGATTGACTAAAGCCAGCATGTTCAGCCGCAGCGGGTGCATCACCCATTACCTTGATCTGATAACCCAGCAAGGTTCTGGAAAGTAAAACCCAACCAAGAATCACCACAATAAGTGCAATTATGACACCAATATGCAGGCGTGTATCTTCCAGTAATATCGGTAGCAAAGCCGAGTCACTAAACAGGCGGGACTCAGGAAAATTCATACCCTCAGGATCACGCAGTGCTCCATGCACCAGGAAGTTAAGTAATAAACCAGCCACATAACTCAACATCAGGCTGGTTAAAATCTCATTGGCATTAAAACGTGTACGCAAAAAAGCCACAATGCCCGCCCAGAACATGCCACCTAAAGCACCCGCCAGTAAAATCAGAGGGATAATATAAAAGCCGGTTTTTTCATAAAAAAACAAGGCCACCGCTCCACCGCAAATACCGCCTAGAATAAGCTGCCCTTCGGCGCCAATATTCCACACCCCGGCGCGAAAGCCCAGAGACAATGCGACGCCGATCAAGATCAACGGCGTTGCCTTAACCATTAATTCAGTTAAGCCATAAACGCTTGAAACTGGCTCAATAAAAAACGCGTGTAATGCAGACAAAGGGGATACTCCCATTACCCAGAACAGGACGACGCTAGCCAGCAACGTCAGTACAATAGCCAATACGGGGGATAATAATATCCAGGCTTTAGAGGGCGTTTGTCGTTTGATTAATCTAGGCAGCATGTTGATCCCCTTGTTGGAGAGATACACCTGCCATTAACATGCCCACCTGTTCGATCGTGGTACTTTTGGTCGGATACAACTGGGAAACGTGCCCCCCACAAATAGCGCCGATACGATCGGTAATTTCCATCAATTCATCCAGGTCTTGAGAGACCACCAGCACCGCCGCACCGTTTGCTGCCAGCTCACGAATCGCCTCACGTACCGTCTGTGCGGCGCCGGCATCCACGCCCCAAGTGGGTTGTGACACAATAAGCAAGGTCGGGTTCTGGCTAAGTTC
>JALWMR010000156.1 GCA_027083815.1 Thiotrichaceae bacterium | reverse complement strand
CTTTATAAGAAAATACTAATAAACTGATGTTACATATACCGAGTTAATCAGTCAAGAATTATCCTTACAAGGATATGACTATAATATGAACCAATTATATAAGATAAGATCATAGAAGTATGGCAAAAAACACTTTCAAACAGCATCTCTTTACATTCACTCTTGTCAGTGCTTTTCTGCAAGCACCTGTTGCCTTTGCCGAGCTAAATCTTAAGCTACCGCAGCAAAATCAATCAAATAGTGCAATTCATGCGAGTAATTTTACTGCTACCGCGACCCAATCAGATAGAGGGATTAAAATTTTACGAAAACTAAGAAATCAAAGAAACCTTATTGAAGATCCTGAACTTATTAACTGGATTCAATCTATCGGAAATCGCCTAACAGCCAATGCCAGCCACTCTTCCGCCCCATTTTATTTCGTTATTTCCCGCAATACAGACTTTAATGCTTATGCCACACAAGGAGGGCTTGTTGTTGTCAATGCCGGGCTCATTGTCAATACCAGCTCCGAAAGTGAAATAGCTGCAGTGCTTTCCCATGAAATAGCACATATCACGCAACGCCATATTAATAGAATGCTGGAAAAAGCCAAAAACAATCAATTTATTACCAATGCAGCGGTCATTGCAGGCATTCTCGCTAGTTCAAAAAACTCACAAGCCGGACAAGCAATCCTCAATACAACAATTGCTACCATGGTGCACAAACAACTCGCCTTCACTCGTGAGGCAGAAGCAGAGGCAGACAGGGTTGGCATCCGCATATTAGCTAGCTCAGGCTATAATCCACAGGCCATGCCATCCTTATTAAAAAAACTTGAATCCTACAACAGCAGTGAATACGCTAATATCAGGGAGTTCTTACAAAATCACCCCTTAACGCAAAAACGTGTTACTGACACCCAAATTAGGGCCAATCAATTTAAAGTAAATAAAACAGAGCCTAATAACTTCTTATACATGCGAGAAAAAGTGCGTGTACTAAGTGGCTCTACAAGCACACCATCAAGGTTGCCGAGCAAAATAAAAAAATACACAATGGCCTTACAACTCTACAAGGCAAGAAACTATCAACATGCATTAAAAATTATAGGCACGCACAGCAAGCAATTATCCGAAGTGGTATTGATAGCCTCAACCCTTAATAAATTGAACCGCTATCAAGAAAGCATCAAATTACTACAGGCTACCTTGCGTAACTACCCTGATGAGATAGAACTAATAATTCCATTATCTCAAGCGCTAATTGCAACAGGAAATTCTGAACGTGCCTGGCAAATATTAAAGAGCATTGAAACAACCGAGCAAACTAGCCTTGAATTCTTTGAGGCAAAGCAAGAAGCAGCGCGATTGACTAAAAGGACATCACAAGCTTATTTTGCCGTTGCCAATAGAAATATAAAAAAAGGGAATTATAAAGCGGCTCGAATCCAATTAATGCAAGCTATAAAACTCCCCGGCGCAAGTCATTTCGAAATGCAAGAGATGCAAGGCGTACTTTCACAGATAAATGGTCTATTGAAGAAACAAGCTGTGCAAGTCAGCCAATAACTATTAATTCTCCCCCTCATAATTTATTATAATTAAGCATATTATAACGTGCTTATTTTCTTATATAGTACTGATTTTTAAGATATTTTTTGCATGGCAATTTTTTTTGGGGTATGCTGTCCGTCCAGATGATTTACAGTGATGCAATTTGTATTTCTAATAAAAGTAAAAATATCTGTTTGTATGTAAATATTAATTAGGAGGTTAATATGCGAAAAAATTTTCGCATCGTGTCGACTGCAGCTTTTGCATTGGCATTGATTGGAGCTTTATCTACTAGCGTAAGTGCTGGAGATAAAATGACGGGCAAGCAGCTCGCATTCAACAAAAAGAAAGGTAACTGTCTTGCCTGTCATATGATAGCAGGCGGAGATCAACCCGGTAACATCGGTCCACCACTTGTTGCAATGAAGGCGCGCTTCCCCGACAAAAAGGTACTACGCGCTCAAATCTATGATGCTCGTGCAAAGAACCCAGATACAATCATGATTCCTTTTGGACCACATGGAGTCCTGAGTGATAAAGAGATTGATCTGGTTACAGACTTTATCCACTCACTATAACAATCCAACCTAATACTATCTAACACGTTGAGGAAAAATTAATGAAACGTAGAAGTTTTCTAAAAAGCACTGTTCTCGCTAGTGCTGCAGGCGTCGTAGTTGGCGCGGGCGTACTTAGCCCAAATGTTGCCCTGGCTGAAAAGCACGGCAATAATCCTTTCAAAGCCAAGTCTTTAGATGAAGTGTTAAAAATGCTGGGCGCAACAGGCGCAGAAGCCTCGGACAAGATTAAAATAAAGGCTCCTGAAATAGCAGAAAACGGAGCTGTTGTCCCCGTAGGCATTACATCAGAAATACCTGGCACCACAGAAATTATTTCAATTACTGCTGCCAACCCTACGCCACTTTCTGCAAGATACACATTTGGCGAGGGCGCTGTTCCAGCCATAAAATCTCGCTTTAAAATGGGTAAAACAACTGATGTGGTTGCTCTTGTAAAAGCAGGTGATAAATACTACACAGCAAAAGCAAATGTAAAAGTAACTAAAGGCGGCTGCGGAGGCTAATCATCATGGCAAAATCAACTATTAAATTACGCACTAAAGAAAAAGGCGGAAAAATTCAGGTAAAAGCCCTGATTACTCACCCAATGGAAACAGGCCTTCGAAAGGACAAAAAAACAGGTAAAAAAATTCCTGAACACTACATTACTGAAGTAGTTGTAACAGCGAATGGAAAGCCGGTTCTTACTGCAAACTGGAGTGGCTCCGTTTCTAAAAATCCCTTCTTGTCATTTAGTTATGCAGGAACAAAGGATGATAAAGTTAAACTAACCTGGAAGGACAATACAGGAAAGAGTGACTCAATTGAAAAGAAGGTAGGCGAAAAATAAACTACCCCATAGTTTAAGCCGTTATGCCCTTGTACACAGTCAACCCTGGCTGCCTGTACAAGGGCTAATTTAGGAGGAGGAATCAAATTGAATAAACTGATTACAACAGTCGCAGTACTGGTACTTGGCCTTGCGCCAGCAATCTCTGCTCAAGCAGCAACACCCGCAGAAGATCGCGAAGCTTTTAGAAACTATTTTAAGAAAAATATGCCTAATGATAATCTTGATGA
>JALWMR010000155.1 GCA_027083815.1 Thiotrichaceae bacterium | reverse complement strand
TTGTTAAAAAAGCAACGCTTAGTAATGCTAATAGAATGAGTAAGCCACAGGCCTTAAAAAAGCGTGATCTGGATGATGGTTGGGTGATGGAGGCACTTCCAAGAGGATATGAGGTTAATCGTGCGCCTCATCTGGAGACTGAGACGTCGAACTCACAGGGCGTAACTAAGCATTATATTGTTTCTGATGGTTTAAGTGCGCTGTCTGTCTTTGTGTCTCCCTTAACGGATGAAACACCGTTACATGCTGTAAAAATTAACTCGGGTGCATTAAACATAGTGACTCAAAAAAAGCAGGGGTATTTGATAACAGTGGTTGGAGAAGTTCCAGAAACTACCCTGAAAAATATTATCAATAGTATTCGAAAAAAATAATGTCAGATTTGATCCACGAAGAGGGTGTTGTACGTTATATAAAGGATGGCTACGCCTATTTAGAGACTAAGAGTGACTCGGGGTGCGGTAAGTGTTCTTCAAAAAATGCATGTTCCAGCGCCTCTTTTTTTTCTAGTCATGTTGATCCAACATTACGCGTTTTAAATAAAGGTAATTTAAAGGCTGGGGATAATGTTCGGATAGGGATGCCACCTGAAAAACTGTTACTGGGGACTCTGTTGGTTTATATGTTACCGTTATTTTCCCTGTTTGTTTTGGCTGCTATTGGGAAATATCTTGGCGGTGAAACAGTGAGCATTATTATGGGCGGAGTAGGCCTGGCGGTTGGCCTTTTGGTCGCCAAAAGAGCTGTTTCAAAAAAGGGAGTAGCTCGTCAATTTGAATTGAATGTTGAGCGTATAGAATGAGAGAAAAGCTAATAATGGTTAAGACTATTTCAATATTGTTAATGATTTTATCGTCAGTAATGACACAGGCAACGGCTGATTCATTACCTGATTTTACCAAACTGGTTAAACAATATAGTGCGGCTGTGGTTAATATCAGTACAAAACACACGGCAAAACGCAGGCTTTCACCTCATGATTTTTTAGACAACGGGGCTGATGGCAAGGATAAGGAAAAAATAGACGAGTTAATGAGGCGTTTTTTTGATAAAGACGGTAAGGGGTTTGGTGAGGAAGAAGATACCAGCTCACTTGGCTCTGGTTTTATTATCTCAAAAGACGGCTATGTGGTAACCAATCATCATGTTATTAAAGGTGCAGATGAAATTATTGTAAAACTAAGTGATAGACGTGAATTGCCTGCAAAAGTTATTGGTAGTGATAAACGTAGTGATATTGCCCTGTTAAAAGTTGAGGCAGATGATCTTCCTGTGCTAGAAACAGGTAGCTCTGAAGATTTACAAGTTGGTGAATGGGTATTTGCTATTGGGTCACCCTTTGGCTTTGATCATAGTGTGACGGCGGGTATCGTTAGTGCAAAGGGTAGAAGTTTGCCCAGTGAGAATTACGTTCCTTTTATTCAAACAGATGTTGCCATCAATCCGGGCAACTCAGGTGGCCCGCTTTTTAATTTAAAAGGCAAAGTAGTAGGTATTAACTCGCAGATTTATAGCCGTACTGGTGGCTTTATGGGAGTGTCCTTTGCGATTCCTGTGGATGTTGCAAAACGCGTAATAGAGCAGTTAAAGAGCAAAGGTAAGGTAACAAGAGGCTGGTTAGGTGTTTATATTCAGGAGGTAACCCGCGAGTTGGCACTATCATTTGGCCTGGATAACCCCACAGGCGCGTTGGTTGTTGAGGTAATGAAAGATGGTCCGGCCGTAGGTGTATTAAAGCAAGGGGATATTGTTCTTGAATTCGATGGAAAGCCTGTTAGAAACGCGTCGGCACTTCCTGTTATTGTTGGGGCTAGCCCGGTCGATAAGCCACTGGACGTAAAAGTCAGAAGGGGTGGCGAAACAAAAGTGCTCAGTATCAAGCTAGGTGAATTACCCACTGATGAAGTAAAAAAGAAGCCAGAAAAAAAGAAACCAAAGCCTAAGAAACTAGATCAGGTTTTAGGTATGGAGCTTGCGGATCTTGAAAAAACAGTGAAAGAGTCACTCGAGATTGAAGGTGGTGTTCTTGTTAAGCGTGTCAAAGGTAATCCAGCGCGAAAAGCAGGAATTGAGCGTGGTGATATCTTATTAATGTTCAAAGGTGAAAATATCAAAGATATTAAACATTTTGAGTCATTATCCAAAGATATTGTTGCAGGTAAAACGTATGCAATTCTGGTATTGAGAGATGGTTCTGCCCGTTTCCTTGCCTTGAAAGCACCTCAGGATAAAGTAAAAAGCGAATAATCTGTTTTATCGCTTTTTTCTGAGTTTTAGAAAGGTGCTCTAAAATGTGCATACTCTCAAGAGAGTTAATAGTGTATTATCGCGAAGGCTGCCATTTGTGTGAACAAATGGCAGCCTCTTTATTTCAGTTTCAAAAAGAACTGGAATATGAGATTAAGCAGATAGATATTGATACAGACAATAAACTCCGTGAAAAATACGATGTTGATGTTCCTGTTGTAACCTATCAAGGTGAGGTTATCCTCTATCATTTCTTTGATGAAACAGAATTAAGAAAAGCACTTGCGCATGGCTGAAGCAAATCAGAATATACGAAATTTTTCCATAATTGCTCATATTGACCACGGTAAATCGACAATTTCAGATCGATTTATACAGCATTGTGAAGGTTTAACAGAACGTGAGATGGATTCGCAGGTTCTTGATTCAATGGATATAGAACGAGAACGTGGAATAACCATAAAAGCACAAAGCGTTTCTTTAGATTTTCATTCAAAAAATGGTCAGACTTATCATTTAAACTTTATTGATACTCCTGGCCACGTTGATTTCTCCTATGAGGTTTCGCGCTCCTTATCCGCCTGCGAAGGTGCTTTATTGGTGGTAGATGCTTCTCAAGGGGTTGAAGCACAAAGCGTGGCAAATTGTTATACCGCCATCGACCTTGATCTTGAAGTGGTACCAGTACTCAATAAAATAGATTTACCTGCTGCTGATGTTGATCGTGTATCCCAGGAAATAGAAGAAATTATTGGCATCGATGCGACGGATGCAATCCATGTGAGTGGTAAAACCGGGGTTGGTATCGAAGACTTGCTGGAGCAGTTAGTAGAGCGAATTCCACCGCCAAAAGGTGATCCTGATGCGCCGCTTAAGGCTCTTATTATTGATTCCTGGTTTGATAATTACCTGGGTGTCGTGTCACTGGTGCGTGTGGTTGATGGCCGGATCAGTAAGAAATCCAAAATTATGCCCATGTCGACCAAACAGGAATACCTAGTTGACCATGTTGGCATTTTTACACCAAAGCGCAAGGATAAGGATCAGCTGGTCGCAGGAGAAGTTGGTTTTGTAATTGCGGGTATTAAAGATATTGAAGCGGCAAAGGTTGGTGACACTTTTACCGACGTTAAAAACCCGGCTAAAGTGCCTTTAGCCGGTTTTAAAGAGATTCAGCCCCGTGTATTTTCCGGATTATTTCCTGTCAGTGCAGATGATTATGAAAACTTGCGAGAAGCACTGGATAAACTCAGTTTAAATGATGCATCCTTAAAATATGAACCGGAAACATCACAGGCCCTGGGGTTTGGTTTTAGATGTGGTTTTCTCGGCTTGCTCCATATGGAAATCATTCAGGAAAGGCTGGAGCGTGAGTATAATCTTGATTTGATTACTACAGCGCCTTCGGTAATTTATGAAGTGGAAACGACCAAAGGTGAAGTGATTAATATTCATAATCCTGCAGATTTACCTGCGGTTAATTATATTACTGAGATCAGAGAGCCAATTATAAAAGGCACCATCATGATGCCGCAGGAATATGTTGGAAATGTCATTTCATTATGCATTGAAAAACGTGGTGTGCAAAAAGAAATGCAATATTTAGGCAATCAGGTCACGGTCACTTATGAGTTGCCTTTAAGTGAAGTGGTTTTAGACTTTTTTGATCGCCTAAAGTCAGTGAGCCGTGGCTACGCTTCTTTTGATTATGAGCTCGATCATTTTGAAGTGGCTCCCCTTGTTAAGGTAGATATTTTAATCAATGGTGAAAAAGTGGATGCTTTATCCATTATTGTGCATCGTGATTTTGCAGAAAATCGTGGGCGTGTATTGGTAGAACGGATGAAAGAAGTGATTCAGCGCCAAATGTTTGATGTGGCAATACAAGCGGCAATTGGTGGAAAAATCATTGCCCGTTCAAACGTTAAAGCCTTGCGAAAAAATGTAACGGCCAAGTGTTATGGTGGCGATGTTTCACGAAAGAAAAAACTTCTGGCAAAACAAAAAGCAGGTAAAAAGAGAATGAAGCAAGTGGGCAACGTAGAAATACCTCAAGAAGCTTTTTTGGCGGTCCTAAAAAGGGATGAGAATTAATGGAAGCTGGATTAAACCTTGAACTTATATTAGTGACCTTAACGGCGCTTTCTGGCCTAATTATTCTGGTCTATGCCTTGTTAAGACGAGGGAAGGAAAAACTGGATCGTGAAAAAGAGCCTTTACTGGTGGATTATGCCAAATCCTTCTTTCCAATTTTACTAGTCGTTGTTGTGCTACGGTCTTTTGTGGCTGAGCCGTTTAGAATTCCATCGGGGTCTATGATTCCGACACTTGAAATCGGTGACTTTATTCTAGTGAAGAAATATAGTTATGGCATTAGGTTGCCGGTGCTTCATACAAAAATCTTTGAAACCGGTGAGCCGAAACGCGGGGATGTAGTTGTCTTTCGTTATCCCCCTCAGCCGGATGTGAACTTTATTAAGCGCTTGATTGGTTTACCGGGAGACCAGATTGAATGGACACCTGATAAAAAACTTATTATTAATGGTAAACATGTTGCTTATAAAAAAGATGGTTTATATAAAACTAAAGATCGTCTGGATAGAGATACAAAGGTTAGTAAGTTAAAAGAAACATTACCTAATAATATAACACATGACCTTATTGTATTTCCCAGTAGAACGCGCCCGGGGAAGTGGGTAGTTCCTAAAGGACACTACTTCATGATGGGAGACAACCGCGATAATAGTAGCGATAGTCGCTTTTGGGGATTTGTACCTGAAGAAAATCTGGTAGGAAAAGCTTCTTTTGTCTGGATGCACTGGAATTGGCAGGACGGAGGTGATGGCTTTAAACTATCCCGTATAGGAACCGCTGTTGATTAAGCCTGGCTTAATCTTGCTTATGTCATTATTCTGCAATCAAAAAAATAAATAAGCTACTTTGGCAGGATTATAACAATGAAAATAAATCGAAATAAGCAATGCGGGGCTACCTTAATAAGCTGGTTAATTGTTGCAGGTATTGGTATTTTAATGGCTAGTGCCGTGGTGAAAGTTGCTCCTTACTATGTGGAATTTTACAATGTAAAAAAAATGATGAAGGTTATTGCATCAGAACCTGGCATTAAGAAAGCTAATATGCGACAAATAAACTCAAAAGTAGAAAAGCATCTTAATGTAAACGGTATGTATGCACTTGAGAAGGCATATACTGACAGTAGAAGCAGAAAAAAAGGCGCCAAAAATCCCTTTAAGATAAAAAAGTTAAGAAAAGGAAAAAACCGACGCGCCCTTATTGTTAATTATGATGTTCCTCAACCATGGATAGGCAATTTATCCTTTTTAATACATTTTAACCATGCTGTTATACTGGGCGAACCTGATGCAAAGATAACATTAAAAGATGATGGCAAAATCACTGGACGTAAGCAGCCAAAGATAAGTTTACAGTAATAAGAGACCTTTGCACGAAAGATATGACGGATATAAATTGCTTAAATTCCCCTGTTTTTTCGTATATTTTCGGTCAATAGCCCTGCTATTACCTTCAAATCTACAAAAAATCAGGAAAATTACGCTAATTTTTCTCTCGCTATACTCTCATGCAAAGGTCTTAATAAATTTCTTCTTGTTTTTCTTTTTCATCATAAAGCCTGACAAAATGACCAAAAAGCCGGGGGGTGTACTTTTAGTTTGTTTATAAGTACACCCCCCGGCTTTTTGCCTGTTTTGTCAGGATTAAACCTGGAATCCTTGCTTGAACAGGATGAGGTTTTACAGTTTGCATGTTAGAATTGATGAAACTATTTTTTTAATGATGAAGCAATTAGCAGTTATGCATCCCACCCTTAAATTAACTGAGCTGTTAGGCAAAAAACACATGAGTAGTGACTGTTTTATTCAGGCACTGACGCATCGCAGTGCCAGTGGCAAGCACAATGAACGTATGGAGTTTTTGGGTGACAGCGTATTAGGTCTTATTATTACAAATGCTTTATATCATCATATGCCTAAAGCTTCGGAGGGCTATTTATCGCGTTTAAGAGCTTCTTTGGTAAATGAAAATACCCTTGCTGAGATTGCCAATGAGTTATCTTTGGGAGATTTTCTTCGCCTTGGAGCAGGTGAGTTAAAAAGTGGTGGCTTTCGTCGTAAGTCAATTTTATCAGATACGCTTGAAGCGGTTATTGCCAGTGTCTTTCTCGAAAAAGGAATGGATGAAGCCAGGCAGTTTGTACTGAAAATCTATACTAATCGGTTTGAAACGCTACCCAGTGAAGATGAGCTAAAAGACCCCAAGAGCCGACTTCAGGAAACGTTGCAATCGCGTAATTACGAGATCCCCAATTACCGGCTTCTAAGTACAACGGGTGATGCACATCGACAGATATTTACGGCAGAATGCAGCATAAAAGAGTTGGGTATTGTTACCAATGGCGTCGCCAGTAGTCGGCGTAAGGCAGAACAGAAATCAGCGCAAAATGCTTATGAAGTTGTACTTGAAAAGTTAGACGCTTTACAACAGGCAAAGAAGGCTAACAAACTATGACCCAAGCTGAGAAAAGACACAATAATGCTAAAAAGCGAATCCAGAAATGTGGAACCATCTCCATAATTGGTCGTCCTAATGTCGGCAAATCAACCTTGCTCAATCATTTGGTCGGTTATAAATTGTCTGCTATAGCCAATAAACCGCAAACAACCCGAACCAATATCCGTGGTATCGTTACCGAAACAGGTGGCCACCAGGATGTTGATTATCAAATGATTTTCACAGATACGCCAGGAATCCACCAAAATTCAAAAAACCTGTTAAACAGAACCTTGAATAGTGAAGCGGTGGCAGCGGTTGAAGATGTCGATGCCATTGTGATGATGGTTGAGGCGCTTAAGTGGACAGATGAGGATGACTTTGTACTTAAGCGTCTAAAGCATACTAAAAAACCTGTTTTTCTACTGGTGAATAAAGTTGATCGAATTCAAGATAAAAATCGTTTGTTTCCCTATTTGCAAGAACTGAGTCAAAAACGTAACTTTGAAGAGATTATTCCTGTCTCAGCAGAAAAAGGAACCAATCTTGATAGCTTGATTGATTCACTTTTAAAGGTGCTTCCCGAGTCAGAATTTATCTATCCTGAAGATCATATTACCGATAAATCAATCCGTTTTATTTGTGGTGAACTGGTGCGCGAACAGCTGGTTAGAAATCTGCATGAAGAGTTGCCTTATACCACCGCAGTTGAAATTGAAAAGTTTGAAGAAACGGATAAACTGGTAACGATTGACGTGGTAATCTGGACAGATCGCAAAAATCAAAAAGGCATTATTATTGGCAAAAAAGGTGAGACCCTAAAACGAATTGGTCAGGCAGCACGTCAATCTCTGGAAGAATTCTTGATGAAAAAAGTTATGTTAAAACAGTGGGTTAAGGTAGAAGAAAATTGGCAAAACAACCCGCGTCATTTAAATGAGCTGGGAATTATTTCTAATCGTGAATTATAATGAGACCTTTGCACGGAAGATATGGCGGATAAAAACTGCTTAAATTCCCCTGTTTTTTCGTATATTTTCGGTCAATAGCCCTGCTATTACCCTCAAATCTACAAAAAATCAGGAAAATTACGCTAATTTTTCTCTCGCCATACTCTCATGCAAAGGTCTCATAAGATTATTTTTCACGATACGTTTTCATAGGCGAAGATTGCAACATTCATTTGGCTATATTCTAAATCAGCGACCTTTTCGTGACAGCAGCGTTCTTGTCGACTTGTTTACAGAAGATTATGGACGGATACGTTGTGTTGCCCGGCCAGCCAAAAAGCGCGGCAAAATCATCAAGGGTAACCTGGAGCCATTCCGTTATCTTAAACTGCAATGGACAGGAAAAGGTGACTTGCAGACACTCACCGAAGCGGACGAAAGAGGGCGGCACAAAATTCCTGCTTCAGAGCTTATGCTGGGTATTTATCTGAATGAGTTACTTCTTTTACTAACACGGCAGCATGTGGCGCAGCCAGAGCTTTTTTCTGCCTATAAATACACCTTGCACAAGCTTTCTGATCCGCGAATCAATCAGCATATTATGATGCGCTTTGAAGTCTATTTGCTTGCCTGTTTGGGTTATCCACTGGTTTTGGATGATGATGCTCTTTTTGCTGAAAAATTAGATAGCGCAATTAATCACAAAATGCGCTATCGTTTTACTCAGGAGAATGGCTTGGAACGCGTAGCACAATCAGTCACAACCCAGACAAGTGAAATCTTTATCAATGCAGAAGTGCTTGCTGCGTTAGCTGATATGCAAAGCATGAGTGATAAGCAATGGAAGGCTTTACGGCACTTTCTTGACGCAGTTTTTAAGCACTTGTCGCCACGCGTTATTCATTCACGACGATTATTAAAAAGACTGACTTAACATTATGGATCAACAAACATCAGGCCTCGAACTCGGCGTCAATATCGATCATATAGCGACACTTCGGCAAGCACGAGGAACGTCATACCCCGATCTTTTAGAAGCCGCATTTCTCGTTGAAGAGGCGGGTGCCGAAGCCATCACCATACACTTGCGCGAAGATCGTCGCCATATTCAGGACGCCGATGTTTATGCGATACGCAAGCATATTAAAGGGCGCTTGAATCTGGAGCTGGCAGCCACCGATGAAATGGTTAATATCGCCTGTGATGTGTTGCCCGATGATGCCTGCGTGGTTCCCGAAAAGCGCGAGGAGTTGACGACTGAAGGCGGTCTGGACGTGATAGGCCAGTTTGACAGAATACAAAAGGCAACCCGGCAGCTGACTAACAACGATATATGTGTTTCATTGTTTATTGAACCGAGTATTGAACACATCAAGCGTGTACCCGATATCGGTGCGCCAATTATTGAGTTGCATACCGGAACCTATGCCAATACTAGCGGTAAGGAACAACAGCGCGAACTGCAAAGAATCATTGAAGCCACTGAATTTGCTCATTCATTGGGAATACAGGTAAATGCAGGGCATGGTCTGGATTATGAGAACACCACCGCCATTGCCAGAATCCCGGAGATCAGGGAACTCAATATCGGACATTCAATTGTTTCAAGAGCGGTGTTTGTGGGCATTAGCCGGGCAACCCGCCAGATGATTGAGATAATGCAAAATGCCAGAGAAAATAAATAAGCAAGCAGCAAAAACCCACAAAAAGAAGAAATAAATGCAGGAAGGAGGAGAAAAATGGCAATAAAAGGAATCGGTACGGATATTGTGAAAATATCCAGAATTAATCGTATTTTTAAGAAATATCCCAAAGGATTTGCAGAAAGAATTCTACATAAAAATGAATTAAAGGTGCTTAATTCGCATAAATCGCCCAAAACATTTTTGGCAAAGCGTTTTTCTGCCAAGGAAGCAGTAGCCAAAGCTCTGGGAACTGGTATTGCGCATGGCGTAGCGTTTCAGGAAATTGAAATCAGCAATAATGATAATGGACAGCCTATTTTAACACTGCATGGACGTACTCTGGAGATTGCCAGGGGGCTTGGTGTGAAAAATAACCATATTTCACTCAGTGATGAACGTAACTATGCGATTGCCCATGTTGTTTTGGAATCATAAGCCTAAAAACGGAGCAATTTTGGTTATTTTTGTCATAAAATGAAATGAATCTGATTATTTAATCGTATAAAAAGTACACCCCCCTACTTTTTTGCGTTTTTGTCGCCCTACGGGTTGTCGTCGCTTCGCTCGGTTGCCCTTTATCTCCTGTAATAACCCACAATTGAATTGAATAAGCATGAACTACCCAACTCTTGAATCTCTGATTGGCAACACCCCACTTATAAGGCTTCAACACCTGGGGTCTAACTCTGATAATACCATTTTAGTCAAACTGGAAGGCAATAACCCGGCCGGCTCGGTAAAAGACAGGGCGGCCTACAGCATGATACGTCATGCCGAAGCGCGAGGTGAAATCAAACCGGGTGATACCTTAATTGAAGCCACCAGTGGCAATACTGGCATTGCGCTGGCAATGGTGGCAGCCTTGCGTGGCTATAAAATGCTGCTTATTATGCCCGATAGCATGAGTGAAGAACGGCGTGCGTCGATGAAAGCCTATGGCGCCGAGCTGTTGCTGGTATCAAAAGAACAGGGCGGCATGGAGGGTGCGCGTGATTTGGGTGAAGCCTTGCATAAAGAAGGTAAAGGTTTTTTGCTCAACCAGTTTGCCAATCCAGATAATCCATTGGCACATTACGAGACTACCGGCCCTGAAATCTGGCGCGATACAAAGGGCGAGATTACTCACTTTGTCAGCGCCATGGGAACCACAGGGACGATTACCGGCACCGGGCATTACCTTAAAGAACAATCAGAAAATATACAGATTGTCGGCGTGCAGCCTAAAACGAATGATGAGGATATTCCCGGCATACGGCGCTGGTCTGCCGAATATTTGCCTGATATTTTTGATGCCTCGGTGGTGGATAGAGAGATTGATATAACCCAGGATGAATCAGAAACCACCATGCACAATCTGGCAGAACAGGAAGGTATTTTTTGCGGTGTCTCATCCGGTGGTGCGGTCGCTGCAGCCTTGAAGCTATCGCAGGAAGTCAAACATGCCACCATTGTCACCATTATTTGTGATCGTGGTGATCGTTATATCTCCACGGGTGTTTTCCCGGCCTAAGCAGTTAAAATTAATTACGATATTACTAACAGGAGTTATATTATAATGATACTGAAACGAGTTGCCTTGTTAGGCATATTGTTAAGCACATTGCTTAGTCTTGCAGGATGTAATTTTCTTGAGCTTGTTTATTATGATCGCGCTAAACTTTCTTTTATTGATAAGAATAAAGAAACGCGATACGTTTTTCTATGTAAGAAAGGAGAAGATCAAACTGAAACAAATAAGCGTTTTGATCAAGCCAGGGCGTTTTTTGAGCAACAAATGTCAGCCATTATGGAAGAATATTCTACTAAGATTGATAGTTTGATCGATGCGCCCGACCTGAAAGGGGAAAAGCTCAGTGTTAATATTGACCAAAGCATTAGCAAGCTGTCAAAGCAATCAGAACAATTAGCTTTGCAACTTGAAAAAAACTATCAATGCTTACTGCTTGATTCAATTGACCTTGATGATGAAGGTGCTGAAAACGAGCCAGAAATGAGTAATAAAAATCAGTCGATGGGCGACAATTCAAAGGATGATAGTAATGAATGATTATCTATTTTTCATTCCCATTGCTTTAGCCTTGATAGTGGGCGTTATCAGCCCCGGCCCAAGCTTTCTGTTTGTGGCACAAACGGCGATGGACAAGTCGCGCACGCATGGCATTATTACCTCTCTGGGCATGGGAACGGGTGCCATGCTTTTTTCATTTATGGCAATTTTAGGTTTGTTTGTTGTTTTGCAGACCGTACCCGTTTTATATGTGGTTTTAAAAGTGCTTGGTGGGCTTTACCTGTTTTATATTGCCTTTAAAATGTGGCAGATGGCCAATCAGCCAATCGCTGAAGAAAGTGGCATTGAGAGTAGCCTGAAACAGAATAAAAGGAGTTACTTCAAATCTTACCTCATGGGCTTGCTAACGCAGTTAAGCAATCCTAAAACGGCCATTGTGATTGGTGGTATATTTATGGCTTTTTTGCCAAGGGAAATACCTGATTATTCGATCTTACTACTCAGCTTAATGGCGTTTATAATAGACGCTGGCTGGTACATGATAGTCTCCATTGCCTTAACCACAAAACGCGCCCAACGATTTTATTTGCGATTTAAAAAGCACATCAGCTGGCTGGCAAGTGGCTTAATGGGTGCGCTGGGCTTAAAGTTGGTGTTGCAAACCTAATCTGAGGAATATGCATTGAATGTTTTAGTTTTTGAGATAAAAACCATCCCCGATATTGAAGGTGGGCAGCGTATCTACGGCCTTGAAGGTCTGGATGACAAGAGCACTGCCAAAGCGATGTATCATATTCATCAGCAGAAAACAGGCTCCAGCGTTTTACCTTTGCATCTGCATAAGATTGCTGCCATTTCGATCGTCTATCGGGGTATGGGCGATGATATGGGTAATATGGTGGCGGTTCGCTCTCTGGGTGATCTGGATGCTAGTGAAGCAGAGCTGTTAAGACTCTTTTTTGCAGAAATGAAAGAGCGAACACCTACACTGGTGTCATGGGATGGCTCAGCATTCGCCTTGCCTGTGATTCATTACCGGTCACTTAAAAATAGCGTTGCAGCGCCGAATTATTGGGAAAATGGCACACATGATGAAGCCTTTCGCCATGATAATTATTTAAGTCGCCAACATGAACGTCACACTGATCTGAAGGATGTATTGGCAAGCTATAACCATGAGGCGACAGCACCTTTAAATGAAATAGCCAAATTGCTGGGATTCCCTGGAAAAATGGGCATGGATGATGATAATCAGGTTTGGCAGGCATACTTGTCAGGAAACCTCAAAGGCATTCGCGATTATTGTGAGGTGGATGTTCTCAATACCTATCTGATTTATCTGCGCTACCAACTAATTCGGGGCGAGATAGATGATGAAAAGCTGGAACAGGAATATGCACTGTTACGCAATACACTGGACAATAGCGAACAAGCACATTTGCAATCATTTTCAAAGGCTTGGTAAACATAACTAGATTTGGGCTAAATAATTAATGACAGATGAAACACAACTAGAGTTACTGGGCGGTGCAGATGGCGGAGACGGTGGGGCTAATGATGCCACCGAATCAATGCCTCTTGAGGAATACACCGAGAAAGCCTATCTTGATTATTCAATGTACGTCATTCTGGATCGTGCCCTGCCCAATATTGGCGATGGCCTAA
>JALWMR010000154.1 GCA_027083815.1 Thiotrichaceae bacterium | reverse complement strand
GGGAATTTATTCGGCAAACAACGCCTCACCCTAACGGGTCAGCTAAAGCTGTTGTCTCGCGTTGCTCGGCTAAGCAATTTTTATCCGTCATATCTTTCGTGCAAAGGTCTCTATTGATAATCACCTTTTGCTGCCAAATAACAAGTTAACCCAGCATTTTATTATGAAAAGTGAGCACTAATACATCACGATAGGCTGGTTTGCTCTTATCAATGGGATAAACTTCACTAACACCATGCCAAACCATGCGGTCATCCAGAATAATCGCATCCCCTGGCTCTTCTAACACGCTGCCAAATACTAAACGCTTGTTATTATCATAAATATGGTTCACGCCGCCGGTGATATTGTGTCGTTCCAGCACCATTATCAGAATAAAGTCGGCACCATCTTTGTGAATGCCTTCCGGTGTTGGCTGCCCGGCCTCATCCGCATTTGCCTGAATACGAAATTGATGTGCCTGTATGCGCCATGTGGTTTCGCCACTAAAACTAATTTTATTGCCGGTAAATTGAATGATATTTTTAAGAATCGGGCTGTCTATTGTTTCTTTTTTAAAGGGATCAAAATCTCGATAAACCCCACCATTCATGTTATTTCGGTAGGTGCTTTGATAATGGGGTTCATGTGGTAATAACACTAAATCGCCATCTTTGTTCCAGTTAAAAACAGAATAGCGACGAAACCGGTAATGGCCACCATCGCTTAAAAAGTTGTCTGCGGGTAAATCATTCCAGCCTTGATGGAGCTGTTTAAATGCTGCGCTATCTTTATCAATAATTTCAGTCCAGCGTAATGTTTCTTTTTTTGGCCCCTGCAAGAGGGTATAACCCTGTGTTTTAAGATCGTTATGAATGAAATCTTTTTCCATAATGCTACTGCTTTATATTTTGATATAAATAACAGTAAAAGTATGTGCCTTTTAGAACCGACATGCTAGAAATTTGTGTTTAATGCTTGATTTGTGAGGAGTAATTACGCCTGTTTTTGTTTGTGTGAACCCAGGTTCATCTATACTCTACTAGTAACTAATAAATTATTAACAAAGGAGATGAAGATGAGTTTAGTAAGTACATTAGGGAAAGTGGCCATGGGTGTTATCGTGGCAAGAGGCGTTGGCAAAATGATTGGCGGTCGTAGCAATGCAGGCAGTGGAGGTAGCGGCGGACTGGGTGGCTTGCTCGGTGGCCTATTGGGAGGAAAGAGTGATAGTTCAGGTAGCACGGGTGGCCTTACAGATATGATAGGGGGCCTGGCAGGAAAAGATGGCAGCGGGGGTTTAGGTGGTTTATTAGATTCATTAAGGCAAGGTCAGGAAGAAGATAAGCCGGGCTTTGGTGGATTGTTTAATGAGGCGCTGCAAGGCAATGAGCCGAACACAGTCTCAGAAGACGATGAAGCACGTGCGGAGATTTTGTTGCGTGCCATGATAAATGCGGCAAAATCTGATGGTGAGCTAGATGAGAATGAAAAGCAAAAAATCACGGAGCACCTGGGAGATGTATCGCAGGAAGAAGCAGAATTTGTGCAAAGAGAATTACAGGCGCCCCTGGATCTTGAAGGCTTTATAGAAAGTGTGCCACGTGGAATGGAAGAAGAAGTCTATCTTGTTTCATTGCTGGCAATTGATCTGGATTCAAAAGAAGAGGCGGTTTACCTGGATGAACTGGCACAGGGTTTAAGAATATCTCATGAAGTCAGTAACCAGATTCATGAAAAACTGGGCGCGCCATTGCTCTATGCCTGATTTTAAAATTTATGCTGCAGCTGAAGAATGGGCCATTTTGGCCCATTTTTAATGCCCGTTAGCCCCTACCCTTTATCGGCTTGATTTTATCTGGGTAGAAGGCTGTATTAGAATACCCTGATAATACAAATAATCAGGCATGAAAGTATGTTGAAAACATTCACACTTAATGAGCGAGTCGATCATCAGGTTTCTGATACTGAGGGAACAGTAACGTTTGCCATCACTGATGAGTTAGGCGTTTCACGGGTAATAAGCGGAAAAACATTTCTTAATGAAAAGCACGTACCTCAGGGCGTGTCATCAGAAAATAAGCGGGAGCTGCCCCTGATAGAAGCTTTGTTTAGACTGGAGATAAACGAGTCTGTGGATGTTGAATTTGAGCATTATAACAAGCTCTATAACCGTGATCTGGATAAAACGATCAATCAGATTGCTTATGAAAAAGCGCTTGAAATGGAAAAAGAGCAAAGACTTTTGTATCGAATCACCAAATTTTTTAAACGACCTAAAAACATAGACGATAAACAAGCCACTGTATAGCTTAATCAAGAGCTCCTTAATCAGCGTTTCCTTAAGGAACATCTGAATAACCTAGGTGAAATTCTGTAAGTCTCTAAGGCATCATATCCTAGGCGCGCTTTGAAATGAATGCTTATTGCCTTCATGAAAAGTGCAACAACGGAGATGATGCCTTAGAGGCTTACCCTACGGGGCTTAGCCAAATTCCCAGACTCTGCGTTATGCTCGCTTACAAGGCAATAAGCATTCTAAGCTCACATGCCTTGATTCTGGAAATTTGGCGTTGCCAGAATTCAACTAGGTTGTTCAGATGTTCCTTAAATCATGCTATTATAAAATTGCTCTGCAATTCTCCCGCTCCGGCTACCGCGCTCACGCGCAAAACGATCAGCCAAAATATGTAACTGAGCCTTATCCTCTAATTTACTATCCTTAAAAAGCATATCAACAATCGCAAAATAATCATTCTGATTAAGCGGATAAAAGGATAAGCTCAGGCCAAAACGGTCGGCAAGTGACATTTTCTCTTCCACCGTGTCACTTTGATGAATCTCACTATTAGCGTCATTAGCAGGACGTGATTGTAGATTGTCTTTCATCTGTTCAGGAATCAGGTGGCGGCGATTGGAAGTTGCTACAACCATGACATTTTCGGGCGGCTTTTCAATTGAGCCTTGCAAGGTGCTTTTTAATTCTTTAAAACTGCTTTCTCCTTCTTCAAATGAAAGATCATCACAGAAAACAATAAAACGCTGGGGCAATGTGCGAATCTCATCAGTAATGTCAACAAGCCAGCGTAAATCATCTTTTGGTATTTCGATAACGCGTAAGCCTTTTTGCTGGTATTCATTAAGTGCTGCCTTAACCAATGACGATTTGCCTGTGCCGCGAGCACCCCAAAGCAACGCATGGATGATGGGCTTGTGTT
>JALWMR010000153.1 GCA_027083815.1 Thiotrichaceae bacterium | reverse complement strand
ATCAATAATGGGGTATGTCACGCTGTTTTCTCCTTAAACTATTGTTTATTCATTAACCCTGATCCCATAGCGCCAAAAATTGTCGTGTTGCTATTGCATAATCATCCGCCTGGGTAATTGCTGAAATCATCGCCACTGAGCCAATGCCCGTTTCTTTTAGTGCTTTGGCGCGTTCATGGTTTATGCCACCAATGGCAACTAATGGGTATTCAGCGCCTAATAAATCCATCCAGTTTTGAACGGCAAAAACGCCTTGTGGAATCCAGGGCATATCCTTGCTGGTGGTTTCAAAAACAGGGCCTAATGCAAGATAGCTGGGTTTAATGGCATGGGCACGAGCCACTTCGGTATAACAATGGGTGGATACGCCCAAACGACAGCCTGCATTGGCTATTTGGTCTAAGTCATTGCTATTAAGTTCATCCAGATCTTCCTGTCCCAAATGGATGCCATAGGCTTTGTGTTTAATCGCCAGTTCCCAGTAATCGTTAATAAACAGGCGTATTTGATTTTTCTTTGCATACTTAATGGCATCACTTAGCTCACTTTCGACCGCTTCGGCGGGTTGGTCTTTTATGCGCAGTTGAATCGTTTTGATGCCTAATGGAACAAGCTTTTTAACCCAGTTGAATGAATCGACAACGGGATAAATACCTAACTTTTTAGTGTTACAGGATGGGAAGGTACTGGTGCGCTCCAGTTCTTCCTGATTCTTATAAAGTTGAGGATAGTCTTCCAGATCAAATGGGTTGACCTTCGATTGTTTTGCAAAAGAAAGCCTTAATGACTGATTGTTCTCTTTTGCCTCGCGAATGCCGTTACTAATAAAGGCCTTTGCAAAAACAATGGCATCACTGAGTGAATAGCCTTTGCTGATGGAGCATGCGACTGCACTGGCGAAGGCACAGCCTGTACCGCGCACATTCCAGCGGTCTTGCCAGCGTTGTCCTGCTAGAAAAAAGGATGACTGAGTGCTGGCAAAATAATCCACACTCTTATTTATAGCTGTTTCAAAATGTCCACCTTTGAACAAAACAGCGTTTGCACCACGACTTAATAATCTTTGGGCCGCGGTTTCACGGTCTTTATTGGTATTAATCGAGATGCCTGTTAATGCGCTTAATTCATTATTATTGGGTGTAATAAGTGTTACCAGTGGTAGCAAGTCTTTGAGTAGAGCCTTAAAACCCTTATGATTGATAAGGGTGCCAGCGGAGCTACTTTCCAATACGGGATCAAGAATAACGGGTGTATTTGATGCATGTGTGCGAATAAAATCCACAATTGCCCTGACAACACCTTCATTACCCAACATGCCAATTTTTATGGCGGCAAAGGGTATCTCTTCCAGCATTTTTAATTGTGATTTAACGTGTTGGTAGAGCAAAACGCCTTGATCAAATACGCCTTCGGAGTTTTGAGAAGTAACGGCAGTTACAACACTGGAGGCTGGCACTTGCAGTTGATTAGCAACCTGCCAATCGGTTTGCAAGCCGGCACCACTGGGGTCGGTGCCGCCAATTAGCAGGATATTGTTCATGTCTGATGCCAAAAAGGTGTGCCAATCGTGGGTGTGCTGGGGCTTGCTGATTCACGGGCGGGTATGATGCCACTTTCATAGGCGGCGCGACCTGCCTGTATCGCATGTGAAAACGCACCCGCCATAGTTACCGGGTCAACGGCTTCGGCAACGGCAGTATTAAGCAATACGCCATCAAAGCCCAACTCCATTGCCTGACAGGCATCCGAAGGCTTGCCAATGCCCGCATCAACCAGCAGGTTTACATCAGGTAATCGTTCACGAATCATCTTTAAAGCATAGGGATTCATCAAGCCCTTACCTGTGCCAATCGGCGAACCCCAGGGCATAATGACCTCGCAGCCTAAATCTTGAAGACGTTGGCATAGCACCAAATCATCAGTGGCATAGGGGAAGACTTTAAAACCGTCTTTAATCAGTGTTTCAGTAGCTTCCAAAAGACCAAATGGATCGGGTTGCAGATTGTAATCATCGCCGATAACTTCCAGTTTTACCCAGTCGGTTTGAAAAATCTCGCGTGACATCTGGGCAAGGGTGATGGCTTCCTGCGCGCTGTGACAGCCTGCCGTATTGGGAAGTAAGTGGCAGCCTAAGCCTTTAATTAGTTCCCAAAACTGTTCGCCACCATTGCTTTGTGGCGATTGACGACGCAGTGACAGGGTGATGACCTCTGCGCCCGAGGCTTTAATGGCCTGTTGCATAATTTCGGGTGAAGGGTAAAGCGCAGAGCCAATAAAAAAGCGGCTTTTTAGCGCTACTCCATAAACTTTCCAGAGTGTTCGGAGAAAACCGCCAAAAAGTGGGGGGGTGTACTTTTTAGTCATATTTTGAAGCTCCTTAAAGGTTTAACCACCACTAACCGGGTTTAAAATATCGACTTTATCCTGATCCTGGAGCATTTTTTCTGCCCATTGATCTTTTGGTATAAAAATCTGGTTAATAGCAACGCCCAGCATACCCGTTTTTTCATAACCTAGCGTTTCCAGTGCTTTAAGAACGGTACAATCTTTATCCAGGGTCTCAATTGCGTTATTTATACTTACCTGAATCATTTTTTATCCTGTAAATTGATCCTTAATTAATTGATCAATCAGCGCGGGCGTAAATAAATAGCCATGACGATATAAACCGTTGATGCTGATGTGCCTGTTATTGATATCTACTCGTGGCTGGTTGTTGCTAAATGTTGGTCGCAAGCCGGTTTTTAAATCCAGAATGTGTGCTTCACTAAAGCCTTTATGCAAGCTGTAAAGAGCTGATAATAATTCCAGGCCGGAGCGAACGGTGACCGGACTATTATCATCACTTTCAATCTGGGTTGCGCCAATAATGTATTCATGGTTATTGCGTGGCGCAATATACAAGGGATAGCGCGGGTGAATCAGGCGCACAGCACGGCTGATATTGACCTCGGGTGCATGCACTCGGGCAACTTCGCCGCGCACTGATCTAAAGTTTTTCAGATCATCCCTGGCTCCATTGCCACGACAGTCAAAAACATAATCGAACAGGCCGCTAATGCCCGCTATCTTTCCATTCTCACTTCGGCGTTCACCAATGTTGTCACTTATGTTGTCACAAAAGCTATCAAGCTGATTGACTTTGTGATTTTCAATTAGGCTGATGTTATTAGATTGTTCAAAGTAGGTGTTTAAAGCGGGGTAAAGTGCCTGATTGTCAATGACACCTTCACCAGAAAAATAAAGTCCGGTGTTAAAATTATCAGCTAGGTCAGGCTCTAAGGT
>JALWMR010000152.1 GCA_027083815.1 Thiotrichaceae bacterium | reverse complement strand
AACCGTCCGCAGTGACCGTCGCCATACCCCTCCCTTAGATTATCTCGAACAGTTGCCAGGATCTTTGAATCCGTATCTACAAGGCAGAGAAACCAAGGAATTTTATTATGAACAAAACTTATCAAACGGCTAGGCTTACAGTTTTTAACCAACCTACGGATAATAGTCAACGCTTCGCCCGGCCAGGCTTTTCTCTCGTTCAAATGATCAGGCTAGCTTAGCTATTCTATTCAACTAAATCTCGGTAGGCATGCCAGCTGGCGTGACCAATAATGGGCAATGCAATAACAAGGCCGAGAAAGGCGGGCAGCATACCCAAGCCGATTACACCGACAATAATCACTGCCCAAACCAGCATGGCTAATGGATTTTTTATGATAACGAGCAGACTAGTGGTGATTGCAGTAATAACATCGACCTTACGGTGCAATAACATGGGGATGGAAACGACGCTGATAGAAAAAGCTAATTGTGCAACAAAGAAGCCAAAGAAGGTAAAAAACAAAATAAACTCGGCACTACGGCTGCCATCAAAAAGGACACTCCAGCCTTTTGTAATTAGCTCAACATCATTAAAAAAGATGCCAGCAATTAGGGCTGCAACACGTAACCAAAGCATTAATAAAAAACCCAGGACAACCACAAAGATGCCCAGACTAAGCAGATTTTGTTTGATGACTTTAATTGAATCAAGCAAACAGGGCTTTTCACCTTCTTCTATTTGGCGACTTAATTCATAAAGACCTATCGCTAAAAAAGGGCCCATTAATAAAAATGCCGTTGTTAGTGCTGCTGACCATATGGGGTTGTGAGTAGCGACAAATACCAGAAATAAACCAACAAGCGCAAAGATTAAGCCATAAACAAGACTAGGAACAAGCGCCTTTTTTAAATCGCCAAAACCCTCTTTTAGCCACTTGAAAGGGGTCATTAAACCAATACGATTAACTTTATATTTTTTTACTCGGCTGATTGAATTTTCTGCTTCGGTTTTTGTCATTTTTTTCTCCCATATGTCCTAAGGCTTATATCACAACAGCATTTTATTGACAAATATCAATGATTTTGCAGGTCTTTTTTATGACATAAATAAACGCTTACTAAACAAATTCATATTATCTCATTTTTAGAGAGCTTTGCACGAAAGAATGATGAGAGAAATATATTGAGAGCTTTGCACAAAAGATATGACGGATAAAAATCAACATTTACCGACAGTACAAACAGGCAAAACTAGAAAAAAATCAAAGCTTATGATTAACTCGCATTTTTGACTGGATAAAAGATGCGTAATATACCTATGCAAATGGTAAGTAATACTCATAAAAGTACACCCCCCCACTTTTTATACGTTTTATTCGGGTACGCCTCACCCTTCGGGTCAGCTAAAGCTGTTGTCTCGCCTGCGGCTCGGCTAACGCACCCTTCGGGTAGTCGTCGCTGCGCTCCAACATTGTCTCGCTACGCTCGGCTGGCACTTTTCTCCATCAGGGGGGCGCTTTGAACAAAGAAAAACGCTATGAAATTTTTTGCCGTTGGCGCGAAGCAAATCCGCATCCGACCACGGAGCTAAAGTTTAATTCTACATTTGAGCTATTAATTGCCGTGATGCTTTCAGCTCAATCAACCGACAAAGGGGTGAATAAAGCAACCGAAAAGCTTTTTGCCGTTGCCAATACTCCCGAAAAAATACTGGCTTTGGGTGAAGAAGGTCTCAAGGAATATATTAAAACCATTGGCCTTTATAATACCAAAGCTAAAAATATTATTGCCACCTGCAAGATTCTGATCGAGAAATATAACTCTCAGGTTCCCGATGATCGCAAGGCGCTGGAATCGCTTCCCGGTGTAGGACGAAAAACAGCCAATGTGGTGCTGAATACCGCCTTTGGTCATCCCACAATAGCGGTAGATACACATATCTTCAGAGTCGCCAACCGCACCGGCATTGCCAAAGGTAAAACGGTGAACGAAGTTGAAAAGACGCTCCTTAAAGTAGTACCCAAAGAATTTTTACACGATGCACATCACTGGATGATATTGCACGGGCGTTATATCTGCACCGCACGAAACCCCAAGTGTAGAGCCTGTTTAATAAGCGATTTATGCGAATACAAAGAGAAAAATTTATGATAAAGCAGCATGCTGTGATCCTTGATGAAGAAAGCTTTAATCCCGGTGATTTAGATATGGCGGGTCTTATTGGCCTGCTTGACTCATGGAAACGCTATAATGCCACGCCTGTTGAGAAACGTCTGGAGCGCTTGCAAAATGCCACAATTGCCATTGCCAATAAAGTCGTTTTTGATGCTGACCTATTAAAACAGCTGCCAAACTTAAAGCTTATTTTATTGACCGCAACCGGCATGGATAATATTGACAGGGACTATTGCGACGCGCACGGTATTACTTATAAGAATGTCACAGATTATTGTACCGGAGCCGTTTCACAACATGTATTCACCCTGATACTGGCCCTGGCGACACAATTAATACCCTACTCAACATTCGCCAAAAGTGGCGAATGGTCGCGAAGCAAGCAGTTTTCCAGCTTAAAATACCCGATCAACGAGTTACAGGGAAAAACTCTGGGCTTGATTGGCTACGGCAGTCTCGCCAAAGGTGTAGAGCACCTGGCTAAGGCATTTGGCATGAAAATACTGATTTCACAACGAGCCGGTGGCACAAACACTGATACGGGTCGCCTAATATTAAAGGATCTCCTGCCGCAGGTCGATGTGCTCAGCATCCACTGCCCGCTAACACCAGAAACTAAAAACCTGATAAGTACCAAAGAGTTTAGCCTGATGAAACCTACAGCTTTTATTATCAATACCGCTCGCGGCGCCGTGATTGACAATCAAGCCCTCGCAATGGCCCTGCGTAAAGGCGAGATTGCCGGTGCTGGTCTTGATGTGCTAGATCAGGAGCCACCAGCATCCGATCATCCGCTGCTGGCAGATGATATTCCCAACCTGATTATCACACCACATACCGCATGGGCGGCTGTTGAAGCACGTCAGCGGGTGATTAATAAGGTCGCACAAAATCTTTCCCACTTTCTGGAGTCGAGCTAATGTTTGGCAATCAACGAGAACAACTTCGCCAGTTTTACTGTGATGCCTGGCAAAAGCATCTTGAACAAAAAGAACCACTATCGCCTTTAGAGCAACAAATTGCGGTAGTTATTAAAGAGCATCCCGAATACCATACATTACTGGAAAATAAAGATGCCAGTATGAGCGCAGAATACTTACCCGAAATGGGGGAAACCAATCCTTTTTTACACCTCGGCATGCACCTTGGTATCCGCGACCAGGTGAGCACAGACAGACCACCGGGAATTGCTGAACTTTATCAACGCTTAGTGTCCCTAAAGGGTATACACGATGCCGAACATGCCATGATGGAATGTCTTGCAGAAATGATTTGGCAAGCACAGCAACATCAAACTGCACCCGACGATATTCTTTATATGGACTGTTTAGGCAAGATCACATAGTTTTCTATTTGGAGCTTTTATGAGAAAAGTCACTTTTATTATTAGCAGCCTGTTTTTGCTCGCCGGCTTGTCAGCTTGTAGTAATAATTCAGCAGAAAAAAACTCATCCGCCCCCAAAACCATCTATACCGTAAAAGAGGTTCAACAAGGAACCGTCGTAGCGGTCAACAAACGCATTATCCAGCCAGGACAATATCGCCCTAATGGTAATATCGGCGTATCAGTTGGATCAGGCGGCCATGCTGGAATTTATGGTGCAATGGATATTTTATCAATTGGCAGGTTATTAAAAGGGCCGGCAAAGCCAAAAGTGATTAATGAAATCATAATAAAACGTGACAATGGTGAAATGGTTGCGGTCACCCAACCCGCCAGCGTCAACTTTAACCGCGGGGATCGGGTAAAAATACTGCAACGAGAAGGCGAAGCCAGAGTAATTCATTAAACCCCGAAACCTCTCTCCCGCTGGCAGTTCAACCTGTTTCTTTTCTTACTCTGTTTAATCTTCTTTTATCCGAAACTCTGCCGACCGGGCATGTGCCGTCAATCCTTCACCATGAGCCAAAGTAGAGGCAATTTTGCCCAGCTGCGATGCGCCATCAGCCGAACAGCCGATCAGGGATGAGCGCTTTTGAAAATCATAAACGCCGAGCGGCGATGAGAAACGTGCCGTGCGTGATGTAGGTAATACATGGTTGGGCCCGGCACAATAATCACCCAGAGCTTCTGCCGTATACCGCCCCATAAAGATGGCGCCGGCATGACGTATCTGTTTGGCAAGCTCCTGTGCATTTTCAACCGATAGTTCCAGATGCTCAGGTGCAATATAGTTAGCGATTTTTATCGCATCATCCATATCATTTGCCTCAATAATAGCGCCCCTGCCCTGCATTGATGCGCGAATAATGTCGGCTCGCGGCATATCTTTAATGAGTTTGTTTATACTCTGTTCAACCTTATCCAGAAAATCAGCGTCGGGAGAGACCAGAATCGACTGTGCATCTTCATCATGCTCTGCCTGCGAAAACAAATCCATAGCAATCCAGTCAGGATCGGTTTTGCCATCACATACCACCAGAATTTCTGATGGCCCGGCGATCATATCAATCCCCACCGTGCCGTAAACCATGCGTTTTGCTGTTGCCACATAGATATTTCCTGGGCCAACCACCTTATCCACCTGTGGAATAGTCTCGGTGCCATAGGCCAGCGCCGCCACCGCCTGCGCGCCGCCAATCGCAAAAACACGATCGACACCTGATATGGCTGCCGCTGCAAATACCAGTTCATTGACCTCGCCATCGGGTGTTGGCACGACCATAATCAGCTCGGGTACGCCCGCCACTTTAGCCGGAATGGCATTCATTAAAACGGAAGACGGATAAGCCGCCTTACCACCGGGAACATACAAGCCTGCACGGTCCAGCGCGGTAACTTGCTGACCAAGTACCGTACCATCCTCCTCGATATAGCTCCACGAATCCATCTTTTGATGTTCAGCGTAACTTCTTACCCGTGCAGCTGCTTTTTCCAGTGCCTCGCGTTGCTCGGGTGAAATATTGTCCAGCGCTTCCTGTAATCGGCTTAATGGAATCTCCAGCTCATCCATGGAAGCAATATTCATGCGGTCAAATTGATTGGTGTATTCAATCACGGCCTGATCGCCACGTTTTTTTACATCATTTAGAATGCCATTAACGGTATCAAACACGCCTTGATCGGAAACGCTATCCCAGGCGAGTAAATCATCCAGTTTTGACCAGAAATCAGTATCATTTGTGTTTAGTTTTTGTATTTTCATCATCTTTTATCGTTAAATTAGAGGGTAAAAAGTACACCCCCCACCTTTTTTCGGCTTTTTCCGGCTCACATTGTATCTGGCAAGTTTTCAGCTTATTTTAGCTGTCTTCGTTGTTCAACCGCTACAGCCAGTTCGCGTAAAACCAGTTCCGTATCATCCCAGCCAATACAGGCGTCGGTAATACTCTGGCCGTATTTGAGCTGATCTCTGGTTTTGCCTTCGCCCTTCTGATTACCTTCATGCAAATGGCTTTCTATCATCACACCGCTAATTTCACTTGTACCACCGGCAATTTGATTGGCAATACTATTCGCCACTTTAGGCTGATTACGATAATCCTTCAAGCTATTGGCATGGCTGGTATCAATCATGATGGTCGGCCTTAAACCGGCCTTTTTCAACTGCTCGGCGGCGTCTGAGACGCTCACTTCATCATAGTTTGGACGGCGGCCACCGCGCAAAATTATATGACAATCATCATTACCCTTAGTGGTAAAAATAGCCGAATGACCTTCTTTTGTCACCGATAAAAAATGATGTGATTGAGAGGCAGCCTGGATGGCATTGATGGCAATATCCAGATTGCCATAGGTGCCATTTTTAAAGCCAATCGGGCATGAAATACCCGATGCCAGCTCACGATGTGCTTGTGATTCGGTGGTGCGTGCGCCAATGGCACCCCATGAAATCAAATCAGCAATATACTGAGGCGAAATTAAATCAAGGAACTCGGTAGCGGCGGGCATTCCCTGCTCTGCCAGATTTAACAAAAGGTGACGTGCTACCCGCAAACCCTCGTTAATATTAAACTGGCCCGTTAAGTCTGGGTCATTGATCAAACCTTTCCAACCAATGCTGGTGCGGGGCTTTTCAAAATACACACGCATAATAATATGCAATTGCTCGCCCAGTTCCTCACGCATCTTTGCAAGCTTTTCAGCATACTCAAGGGCGGCTTGAGTATCGTGAATTGAGCAAGGCCCTACCACTACAATCAGCCGATCATCTTCACCATGCAAGATTTTATGACTCGCCTGCCTTGCCTCATAAACGGTTTTAGCAGCAGAATCTGTCAATGGATAATCTTTAAACAGAGTCGCGGGTGAGTGGACTGTTTCTACATCCATAATACGTAAGTCATCGGTCTGGTAAGTTAAATCGGGGTTATTCATAAGGATGGTCTTTGTTACTGTTTATTTGTTACTGTTTATTTGCTACAGCTTGTTTGAGTTGATCCAACAAGGTTTGTAATTTTTCATGCTTCATTTTCATGGATGCCGTATTGACCACAATACGTGAGCTGATATCCGCCATATGCTCCAGTGGTACTAGCCCATTAGCTTTAAGTGTACTTCCTGTTTGCACAACATCCACAATTATATCGGCTAGCCCAACAATCGGTGCCAGCTCCATTGAACCGTAGAGTTTAATAATTTCGATCTGCCGCCCCTGCCTGGCAAAGTGATCGCGGGTGCAGTTAACAAATTTAGTCGCCACTTTCAGTTGGCCTTCTGGCAAAGGCTTATCGGCGAAACCAGCGGTCATTAACTTGCATTGCGCAATTTTTAGATCAAGCATTTCATAAAGGCCATCACCGCCATGCTCCATGAGTACATCTTTACCGGTTACGCCTAAATCAGCCGCACCGTATTGCACATAAACAGGCACATCGGTAGCGCGAATTATCACCAGTTTAATATTGTCGTGGTTGGTATCCAGTATCAGCTTGCGACTGGTTTCAGGGTCATCCAGCGCTTCAATACCTGCCGCCTGTAACAAGGGCATGGTTTCTTTAAATATTCGCCCTTTTGACAAGGCGATAGTGAGTGAATCTTTCATGTTGTTCTCGGCTTTTTTATCTGTCGATCCTTATACGCGGCTTATTTTAGCGCCAATTTTAGTTAACTTTTCTTCGATTTTTTCATAGCCACGATCAGTATGATAAATACGGTCAACAATGGTCATGCCTTTGGCCGCCAGCCCTGCCAAAATCAAGCAGGCCGAAGCACGTAAATCGGTAGCCATAACGGGCGCTCCACGCAAGGATGGCATACCGGCAACGATTGCCGTGTTACCTTCAAGGCGGATATTAGCACCCATTCGCATTAACTCGGCAACGTGCATCATGCGATTCTCAAAAATAGTTTCAACCACCACACCAATACCTTCGGAAACACAGTTCATTGCCATAAATTGAGCCTGCATATCAGTGGGAAAGCCGGGATGTGGTTCGGTACGAATATCGACGGCCTTTAGCTTGCGACCGCGCATATCGACTTCAATCCAGTCATCCCCGACATCAACGCTTGCGCCCGCTTCGCGAAATTTTTGCATAACAGCATCCAGCGTATGCGGTGCTGCATTTACACATTTTACCCGCCCGCCTGTAATTGCAGCCGCAGCGAGATAAGTGCCTGTTTCTATTCGGTCAGGTAACACTGAATACTCAATGCCTTTGAGCTTTTTAACGCCCTGTACTGTGATTGTGTTAGTGCCAGCACCGCTGATTTTTGCGCCCATCTGGTTAAGGCAGTCGGCCAAATCAACTACTTCGGGCTCACGTGCGGCATTTTCCAGAATGGTAGTGCCTTCTGCCAGCACCGCCGCCATCAGCAAGTTTTCAGTGCCGGTTACGGTCACCGCCTCCATGACGATGGTGGCACCTTTAAGACGATCTGCCCTGGCACGAATAAAACCTTCATCAACGGTTATTTCAACGCCCATTGCTTCCAGGCCGGTTAAGTGAATATTCACCGGGCGCGAGCCAATAGCACAACCGCCAGGCAAGGATACTTCTGCATAACCATAACGCGCAACCAGAGGGCCTAGTACTAAAATTGAGGCACGCATGGTTCGCACTAGCTCATAGGGCGCCACCTGGTTTTTTATGGTCGCTGTATCGGTGGTGATATTGTTGTTTTTATCCGTTTTAACCGTGACACCCATGCCTTCAATTAACCTGGCAAGGGTCGCTACATCTTTTAAACGCGGCACATTTTTAATCATCATCTTACCGTCAGCAAGCAAAGCGGCAGCCTGTAACGGTAGCACCGCATTTTTAGCACCTGATATAACGACTTCACCGTCTAAAGGCATCCCGCCTTCTATCTGAAAAACCTGCATGCACAAATCCTTGAAAGTATGCTGACAAAAAGGAGCTTATGATAACGAAAAAGCGCAGCTGATGGTATCTCAGCAACACTAAAAAGCATTATTAGATCACATTTATACGTTAGAAAGTACACCCCCCCACTTTTTATGCGTTTTCTAAAGGAGACTCTGAACGCACCCTTACGGGTAGTCGTCGCTGCGCTCCAACATTGTCTCGCTTTCAGCTCGACTGGCTGTTTTCTTGTCAGCTATTCATCTAGTACATCCCAAAAATCTGTTGATTTATCTCCGTAAATTTATCCCAAACGACGCGCTAACCATAAATCAACCTTCCCCCAAAACCACTCCTTGATGCGTTGTATTGATGAGCGATTACGCCATTCTTCATAAGTGATTTGATGACTATTTCTAAAATCATTCAATAATATTGAGCGGGCTCTAAGCGTGGTGTTGGCATCTTCAACTTCCTGATTTGCCTCCAGGTTCCACCGAAAATTCCAACGATCCATATTGGATGATCCAATGGTAAACCAGTCATCTACTACCACCATTTTGGTATGAGTAAAACGACCTTGATATTCAAATATTTGTACACCAAAACGTAGTAATCGAGCATAGTAACGACGGCTAGCATATCGCACAGCAGGATGATCGGTAATTGGCCCAGGGAGTAATAATCGTACATCTCTACCCTTCATTGCTGCTTTACGTAAGGCCTTACGTGTCTTGCGAGTTGGTATAAAATAGGCTGTTGCTAACCAAATATCACGTTGAGAATGCCCTATTCTAATAAGCAAAGCCTTTTTTATTTCCTGATGCTCACTGTTTGTAGTGGTATACACTACACGTCCGCTGACATCACCCGTTAAAGCGTGTGGTTCGCTCACTTCAGGCACTTTTATCGTCTCTGACCAGTAAGTGATGCTCTTGTTAAAAAGCGTATGCCAATCGAGCACAACTCTTCCAGACACTTCCACAACGGTTTCACGCCAGGCATTAATACCTGCAAAGGCATCAGTAATACCTACTCCACCAATAAATGCCTTTTTATCATCTACAATCAAATACTTACGATGTGTTCTAAAGAGATTTTGTTTTAACTTTAAAAAACACAAAGGGTTATGAAAAATCAGCTCAATACCAGCCCGAGTCATTTTGCTTCTATCGGCCGGGAGTAACTTTAAGCCACCAAAAGCATCAATCAAAAGTTGTACCGTAACACCTCGTTGAGCTGCTTTAACAAAGGCCTCTATAAACTGATTAGCAACCTGGCCTGATTCAAACAAGTACATTTCCATTAAAATAAACTTTTCTGCACTATCAATGGCATCCAGCATTGCCGGAAAAAATTCCTCACCATCCACTAGAAATGTAATGGTATTTCCCGAACGCCAGGGGAAAGTTAACTCATCCATTTTTTTCTTCATCATAGCCTGCTAGAGTATCATATCCAATTATGCCTTAAGGAACTTGCCGCCTGGCGGACAAACTTTTTTTCTTATTTCTAAAATGCTACTGTGAGAAAAGCATAATAATAATGAGCAATATCATGATAAATAATAAACTTTTTTTTTATACTGTTAGCTTGCTGATTGTTAGCTCATGCAGTATCAATGAAAAACAACCCTCGCAGCACTCCCAACAACGGGATAGTCAGAATAATATTATTGTGGATGATGTGGATGCAAGCATGAGTGATCCCGATAATGCTTCTATTCCTGAAGTGCTTGTGGATATTAAATCGGTCGAGTCTCGTCGTATTCCTCCCGATGAGCCAGAGGTACTAGATCACAGAAGCACCACCCCAGGCATTAAAAAGCAGCCAACCCTGACACACAAACAACGTTTTGCAGGTGTACTTGAAGCACATAATCAGGTGCGCTTAAAACACGGCCTGAAACCATTAAAATGGTCAGCCAAACTGGCAAAATACTCTCAGGAATGGGCAGATCAACTGGGCAGGGGTAATCACTGCCAAATAAAACATCGTTCTGGCACACCTCCCTATGGCGAAAATCTTTACCGCTCAAGTGCACTTCAATGGAGTGATGGTCGAACGGAATTAATGGCAATTACGATAAAAGAAGTCGTTAAGTCGTGGACCGATGAAGAAAAGTGGTACGATTATCAGCGCAATCGCTGTCAGCCGGGAAAACAGTGTGGCCACTATACTCAAGTGGTTTGGAAAGATACGACAGAAGTCGGTTGCGCCGTTAAGATCTGCGCCGACAAATCTCAAACCTGGGTTTGTAGTTATAATCCTGCGGGTAATTACACTGGGGTCAGGCCTTATTAAGGAAGCCCTGATTAAGTCGATTAGAATTTAGCGCAGAAAAAATTGTCGCTATTTTTCACGAAGAAAGACGCAATAGTCATTCTATTGCGCCGATCTTCTTGGAAAATAGCGGCAGTTTTGGCAAGCTAAAAATAATTGGACTTGATCAAGACTTCCTTAAGCGCCCTATCAAGCAAAACAATCAAGGAAGAACATTGAAATTTCGTATTCTGAGTTACAATATACATCGCGCCATTGGTTTCGACAGACGCTTTGCTCCCGAACGTATTATTAAAATACTGAAAGAGCATGATGCTGATATTGTTCTCTTGCAGGAAGTTGATGAAGGCGCACCCCGCTCTCGTGAGTTAAAATTAGCCAAAGAGTTAGCCGAGGCGTTAGGCTATCAATACTATGCCATGGGGCATAATGTCAGCCTTCGCAAAGGCCGCTATGGCAATGCGACTCTAAGTCGCTTTCCTATCCTTAAAGAACGTAATATTGACTTAACAGTGGGAAAACGCAAACGACGCGGCTGTCAACATACCACCATTGAACTTGGCAATGAAGCTAATCATAAAAAACTGCTGGAAGTCTTCAATTTACACCTGGGGCTATCTGCCAGAGAGCGGCAAAAACAAGCCGGAATACTTGCCCGTTCAGATGAGTTTAGTTCGCTTGACCTGGAAACACCTTGTATCGTTGGAGGGGACTTTAATGATTGGCGTTCGTTATTACGTGCTTTTTACATTGAAGGTTTAGAATTTAAATGTGCTACTGATATAAAGTCAACGTCTGGAAAAACCAGGGCAATTAAAACTTATCCCTCGTTTTCGCCCAAGGGCGGTCTGGATAGAATTTATTATCGCGGCGGCCTCAAACTTAAAGCAGTTAAACGCTGTCGTTTTAAAACATCTAAAATCGCCAGCGATCATCTACCTGTCATTGCAGACTTTATTATTACGTAAGTTAGTTCAGGCCCAGAATATCTGCTAATTTATAGGTGGAGATCAGAGAGCTTGCTTTTTCCTTTACCCCAACCATTTTAAATGTCTTATTATTATGAAGGCTCCAGCGTTTCCATTCTAAAAGTAATGCGATTCCCGCACTATCCAGACGGTTTAAACCAGAACAATCAATATCAATAGATTCACCCTGAAACTGTTTGAGTAGCATTGTTGAACAGCTCACCACATCAGACACTGTCGCATAAACAAGATCACCTTTTATCTGCAGACCTTGTTCGTCTGGAATAATTTTAGCCGCTGAACTCACTTGTTGGTCTTTTCCAGTCGTGCTATCAAGGCATCCAGACCTTTGGCGCTTATTTCACGGGTAAAATTAGTTCTAAAATTTGTTAACAAACTAATGCCTGCAATTTCAACATTATAAGCTTTCCAGTCATTGCCTTTTTTACGCACATCATAATTTGCCACAACTGATTTGCCTCCTTTAGGTATAACCGTCGTTCTAACGGTGACATAACCGGGCTTGCTTTTTGCTGCAGAGTTACCCGGCTTGATGGTTGCACCAGCATACTTGAGCATTGATTTTCCATAACTTCTTATTAACATTTCGCGGTAAGCATTGATAAAGCGTGACCGTTGCGAAGGCGAAGCAGTTCTCCAGTGCTTTCCCAAAGTTAGTTTACCCATTGCTTCAAAATCAATAAATGGCAAGATGCGTTGTTTTATCATGGCATTTAATGCCGCCGGATCAGCTTGATAGCGCCCTTTATTAAGCTCAAGATCCTTTACGATATTACGCGTTACCGATAACACCCGGTTTTCTGCCTGTATTACATCGCTTCCTTTAGCCCATGCAGATATGCCCAGCTGCAATGTGGCCAATACAAACAATAAAAATGTGTATCGTGTCAATTTTTGATAAATCATGTCCGCTAATCCCTTTATTTTGTTGCTCTAAGAATATTTAAATATATTAAGAATATTAAAAAGTACACCCCCCCACCTTTTTGGGGCTTTTCTCCATTTGGAGAATATGTAGCTTTTTTACAACACTCAACGCTATCCTTAGTATGCTTAAATACGCCTTAGTTCAATTTTTAGTCGTAAAACTGACTAGAAATTTACCAATTATTTCTTCAAGCACGACGGCTGACTGGGTTATATCAATCACACTTCCATCGCTTAGCACATCATCTTCCGCACCCGGCTCCAATGATATATATTGCTCCCCCAATAAACCGGATGTGTAGATACTGGCCTGCGTATCACTCGGCAAATAATTAACGCTATTATTTATTTTCATTTTTACAATGGCCCGGAAGGTTTTTTTATCGTAACCAATCGAGGTAACTCGGCCGACACTCACGCCCGACAAAGTCACTTTGGCACGTGGCCGCAAACCACCAATATTGTCAAATCGTGCCGTCACCGTATAACCTTTGTCACTGGTTAAACTAGCCAGGTTACTAATATTCATCACCATAATAAAAAATGCCAGTAAAGCTAAAACCACAAAGGTACCCACCAGGATCTCAACTTTTCTTGATGTAACCATAACCACTTCCTATAAGATAATTTGTCTTTTGAAACTCTTTGAGACCTTTGCACGAGAGTATGGCGAGAAAAAAATTAGCGCAATTTTTATCCGTCATATCTTTTGTGCAAAGGTCTCTATATTTTTAAAAACATCAGCGCCGTTAACACAAAATCCAGTGCTAACACTGCCAGCGCAGAATAAACCACTGAATTGGTTGTCGCTCGGCTTACGCCTTCTGAAG
>JALWMR010000151.1 GCA_027083815.1 Thiotrichaceae bacterium | reverse complement strand
TACTGGCAGTAAAATGGTGATAAGTCGCAATCACAGCTACGATACGATCGGTGGCGGTGCACTTGAATTTGAAGTCACCCAGATTGCCCGTGAATTACTTGATTCTGACAAATCACAGGACAAACGAGTTTTTAATTTAGGTAAAGATTTAAAGCAGTGCTGCGGCGGTTTGGTTGAAGTTTTTTTTGAGGTATTTAATCCGGCCAGTTTCAATATTGCCTTGTTTGGTGCTGGGCATATTGGCAAGGCTCTGGCGACCATACTTTCAGAAGTTGACTGCCAGTTAAACTGGTTTGATAGTCGTTCGCAGCAATTTCCTGAAACCAGCGGAGCCAATGTGCATATGATCGTAATGGATCAGCCAGAAATAGCGGTCGAGCAATGTCCTTCAGATACTCACTATCTGGTAATGACTCACGATCATGCCCTGGATCAACAGCTTTGCGAAACTATTATATCCAGGCCTGATAGCCAATATTGCGGGCTGATTGGCTCTAGCACCAAAGGCCTGAAGTTCCGCCAGCGACTACTGAAAAAAGGCTTTAAACAAAATGAGCTTGAAAAATTAGTCTGCCCGGTTGGTCTGAGCAATATAAAATCAAAAAAACCAATGGAAATAGCGGTTTCTATTGGCGCTGAATTATTACAACTGCGGGATAAGGCAATACAAAATGTACAAGATTCATCTCGCTCTGATGTCATTTCACTGATAAACAATAAATAAAAGATGACGTCTTTAACGGCACATCGGGGTGAAATACTGCATTGTTTAAATGAGAATGAGCACCAGTATTTCGAAGATGGCGTACTCCTGATAAAGGATGGTTATATTGAAAACGTTGGTCCATCCGTAGATTTAATCAACAATCTCCCGGAGGGCACCGAGCTTATAGAACATCCCAATTGCCTGATTACACCGGGCTTTGTTGATACCCATATTCATTATCCACAATGTGAGATTATTGCCTCTTATGGTGAACAGCTTTTAGAGTGGCTGGAAACCTATACTTTCCCAGCTGAACAAAAGTTTGCCGATAAAGAATATGCCAGTGGTATAGCACGCTTCTTTCTTAATCAATTGATTAATAATGGTACTACTACCGCAATGGTATTCGCCACGGTTCATCCGCAATCGGTTGATGCTTTTTTTAGCGAAGCCGAAAAACATAATCTTAGAATGATTTGTGGCAAGGTGATGATGGACAGAAATGCACCGCAGGCTCTGCTGGATACGCCCGAATCATCCTATCAGGAAAGCCGTGAACTGATCGAGAAATGGCATAATAAAGGCCGTTTGGCTTATGCCGTTACTCCACGTTTTGCACCGACCAGCAGTGATGAGCAACTGGCAAGTGCAGGGCGTTTGCTAAAAGAATACCCTGATGTACATTTTCAAACGCATCTATCAGAAAATAAAAAGGAATGTGAATGGGTGGCTGAGCTGTTTCCTGAGTCTAAAAACTATCTGGATGTTTACGAACGGCACCAGCTATTGGGCAAGCGCTCCTTGTTTGCACATGGAATTTATCTGGATGATGGTGAGTGGCAACGCCTGGCAGAAACCGATTCGGCTATTTCATTTTGTCCTGGTTCCAATTTATTTATAGGAAGTGGCCTGTTTAAATTGCACAAAGCCAGAGAACATCAGGTTAAAACAGGTTTGGGCACCGATGTCGCTGGAGGTGATTCTTTTTCATTATTGCGCACAATAAACCAGGCCTATAAAACGCAGCAACTACAAGGTGAAAAGCTATCCGCTTTAGAATCGCTTTATTTGGCTACTCTGGGTGGTGCCAGGGCACTCGATTTGCACGATAAGATTGGCAATTTCGAAACAGGAAAAGAAGCTGATTTTGTAATACTTGACTATCTAGCGACTGACTTACTTGGATTTAAAATGCAATATTGTGAGCCCCTGGAAGAGCGTTTGTTCACTTTATTGCACCTTGGTGATGATAGAGCGGTGAAACAGACTTATATCATGGGAGCTGAAATCACCTTTTAAGTAATCTGAGCTTCCTTAAGGAATCTCTGAATAACCTAGATGAAACTCTGTAAGCCTCTAAGGCATCATATCCTAGGCGCACTTCGTAGGGAATGCTTATTGCCTTCACAAGAAGTGCAACAACGGAGATGATGCCTTAGAGGCTTACCCTGCGGGGCTTAGCCAAATTCCCAGACTCTGCGTTATGTTCGCTTACAAGGCAATAAGCATTCTAAGCTCACATGCCTTGATTCTGGAAATTTGGCGTTGCCAGAATTTATTGGACTTGTTCAGCACCTCATTAAAGACAGGCTCTCCTTAATTTGTTCTTTACTTGACCTTCCTCATTTCCGATTTTTTAAAACAGGTCTATATAGGGTAAATGTAGCCAGGTGCAATCGCGATTAAACCCAATAACAGGGAGTTTTTATGTATCAAGATAAAAAAGAACAGTTAAAAAAACTACAGCTTGAAATGACAAAACGTCTCGAAAGTTTAAAAAAAGACTTATCTCGGGGTTATAGTAGTGATTCAGAAGAGCAAGCTCTCGAACGCGAAAATGATGAGGTGGCCGAAGATTTGCGTGGTGAAACTGAGCAAGAGTTAATTCAAATTAACGAGGCCTTGTCGCGGATTGAAAAGGGTGAATACGGTATCTGTAAAAGCTGTGGTAATACGATTAACCCGAAACGATTGGAAGTTCTGCCTTATAGCACCTTATGCATTAATTGTGCTGAGGCTGTGGCGTAACAATTAGTATTAATGCACTATCGTGTGGCTAAGTAAATCCTTTATTGTTGTAGTACTCATGTTACTTTTAGGGGATGTTGCCTATTCCTTCCCTCCATTGCAACTGTATGTAGAGCTTACTCCAGCAGGTGGCACACTAAAGCCGCCGCCCGGTAAATATTCTGGTCCCGTTATTATCAAAAAGCCCATTACCATTGATGGTGGGGGAAAGGTGGAAGTTGACGGCGGTGGCAGGGCGACGGTAATTACCATCAAGGCTGACAAGTCAGTTGTGCGTGGCTTGCATATTACCCATTCAGGAACATCTCATGATGGCGTTGATGCGGGTATTAGCCTTGAAGCTAGTCATTGTCGTGTGGAAAATAATAAAATCGAAAAGGTGCTGTTTGGTATTCAATTAAAGAATGCAGACGACAATATTGTGCGAGCTAATACTATATCTTCTTTGGTTGGGATATTTCAATTCGTGGCGATGGAATTCGCATGTGGTATGCACATAGAAATCGAATAGAAAATAATATTCTGGATGGTGTACGTGACTTTTCCTCTAATAATTCCACTAATAATCAGATTATTGG
>JALWMR010000150.1 GCA_027083815.1 Thiotrichaceae bacterium | reverse complement strand
GATGAAATGATCACCGAATCAGCCCATGCCCTGGCGGATTACACCGCAGAACATTACCTGAAAGCCGGTTTGATCTTCCCGCCTATCGACGATTTACAAAAAGTCAGCATGTATATAACGCGGCGGGTGCTTGCCTTAATCATAAAGCAACAAGGCGAAGAAAAAACAGGCATTAAAATAGCCGAAATAGACCGTGTTATTGAACAAAATGCCTGGAAAGCGGCATATTTACCCATGGTAAAGGCTCATCAACCTCAAGGAGACACTTAAAAAGTACACCCCCCCACTTTTTATGCGTTTTAACGCACCCTTCGGGTAGTTGTCGCTACGCTCCAACATTGTCTCGCCTACGGCTCGGCTTGCGGTTTTCTCTGATTTAAGCAAATATTTAATCCTCTAGCAGGAATGCTAAACTCTCTGTTGCCGAGTAAAGGTCATACCAGAGCTTTTCAAGGTTTTTACTGGCTGTCTGGGTGGCAACAGCCTTGAATGTTGATCCTTTTTGCAGCGCCAAACCATCTTTGCGAAGTTTGGTGAGTGCATCTGATATTTCAAAATTAACGCCCAGCTTAAAATGCTTTTGCAAAAAGTCTTGAGCCTTTTCTTTAACGGCATCAACCGACATATAATCACCATTTTCAAGCAATATAAAGTAGGCAATAGCAACCTCTTTAATATCCTCATCCAGTGCCTGATCTAGCAGGGTTGCGATGACACCAACATTGATATCCAGGCTATGCGTATACAGGCTTCGCGATAATACCATTTTATAATGATTTTGCTGATATAAGACATTCTTGACCTGTCTTCCGAGCACACTGCCAAAACCTAACAGGGCAATAATAATAGTCAGTGGCTTTACCGCAAGGGTCAACTTGGACAGAAAGGCCATAATGCCGCCAACCGTTCCTGCTCCTCCGGTGGCGGTTAGTTTTATTTTATCAAACAGTGTAAAACGCAGGGTCGAATTGGGAAATAACATTTCCAGATCAGAACAGGGAATATCACGAAATTGCCGCAAGAAAATATAATCATCCGAGTTCTTTTCCTGCATAAGACGCTTATGGCGACGCATATGCAGCCAGAGATCAAAGCGATTCAAGCCCTGTTTTTTTAATATTTCAAGTAACGCTTCCTCACTCCGAAAACGAAACATCATGGTCAAACGGCGATATATAGGTATATCAACCGGCAGTTTCTTTAAAAAAAGCGTTTTCCAGTGCCTTTGTTGCGTTTTAATCAGCCCTCTACCCCGCGTATAAATGAGCACCTGCTGATAATCATCCAGTTCGACACCAATAGATAAACCGCGCGACATTTCATCGTTAAGTGCTTCATTGATAGCAACTTCATCCAACTCTTCATAGTTCCCTTTTTGTAGAAGAGCTGACATTTCACTAAACAGCTTTTTTTGTAAACAGCGTTTTTCATCTTTTTTCCACTGGCGCTTGCTGACCACGTCCTTATCCGGGTTAAAGGGACGGTAAGCTTTCTTTAAGGAGAGATAATAGCGATGATAGCGTGCATGATATATGGTTTGAATTACTTCAAATAGAGTACGTAACTGTTGCAAGCTGTTTGCATCGATTTTTCTACTAATTCTTCCCTGTCTAACAAGACAGGCGACCAGTTCACGTCGCGACACCGGAATAAAGGTTTTACTATTGCTGTCTGGATGGTGGAGAATATTATTTCTGCTAAGCATTAGAGCCTAAAACTAGATTTATAAGACAGGATCAATAATACAGAGCGCCGTCGAATAAGTATATTTGAAAACACGCCCCGCCTTTTGGCAGGCTCACCGTTTGTTATTTGCAACGGACGATTCAGCCAAATGAAGTGAGATTATGGCGATGCCAGGCAGGGCTTAAAACCTAAGTGGTATACGGTTTTCCCGCTTTATTTTTGTGCAAGTTTTAAAAGGCGTAACAACTCGGTTTTATCAGTATTTGTCATATGGCTTAATTGCTCTTCTTCTAACTCTTTTAATGAAGCAAAGGCAGATTCAACCAACTGTTCCCCAATCTCAGTGAGCCTGGCGCGAACAACACGTCGATTATTGGGGTCACGCTGACGACTTAGCCAGCCTTTTTCTTCCATTCTATCCAGCAAGCGAGTGACATCTGTTACCCGCGTATAAAGATGACGACCCACTTCACCACTGGGCAAACCTTCTACTTCATCCGCATAAAGATATAGGACCTGAAGTGCATTATATTGCAAAGCGGTCATCCCCCAAATAGATAAAAGCTCATTAATACCTCTAAGTAGAACGTCACTTAAATGGCTTGCCTGTATAAGAATTTTATTCTCAATTGAGCTAGTGCCAATCTGGGCTTTTCGTTTTTCTTTACCTTCCTTGTTTTTTTGCATATACTTGTTATAACAACTATTGTGACGACAAGTATATTCTACATTAAACAAGTCGTATTCGAAAGTTGAATCGTAACAAGTTTCAAATTATTAAAGGTATTTAATTATGATTAATCAATCACGACGTACAATTCTAAAGAGCCTGGGCTATGGCGCTGCATTAACGGCTAGTGGATTGGCAAGCTCAGCAACAATGGCATTAGCTTCATCAGCCCATGATAAAACAATGATGTCAAGTCTACCTAGCTGCGACATCACCATCTATCAGCAACAAAGTGTTGGCAAAGAAATCGTCTCTTTGATGAATCTTAGCGATAAAACAGTCACGCTGGATAGTATAACCCCAGTTGGTTTAGAGCATATAAATGGCTCACTTGTGGTAAAACCCAACCAGATTGCAAACGGTACCATCACTTTGCAACCCGGAGAAAGACTCTCCTTTGAAATTGAAGCAAGAAGTTTGGATAACAGTAATGATGAGCTACAGATTCCGAATGTTCTTGCTGGCCATCTACGTATTCAAAGCGACCACCCTGCTTTTAACGGCATTATTCCGGTGACTGTATTTGATGGACAAGTGGCATAAAATGCCGTAAGCGCATTTTATTATGGCGTTTAAGGAAGCCCTGATTAAGTCGATTAGAATTTAGCGTAGAAAAAATTGCCGCTATTTTTTACGAAGAGAGACGTAATAGTCATTCTATTGCGCCGATCTTTGTGGAAAATAGCGGCGGTTTTGGCAAGCTAAAAATAATTGGACTTGATCAGGACTTCCTGAAGTAGTTTTCCTCTGTTACTGTACAGTAACAAAGGAAAACCAACACCGAAACTACCAGAAGCACTTGTAGATAATAACTTCCTGGCTTGATTCTGGTATGGATAAAAATAAAATAATTATCACTTTGGCAACAAAACAAAATACTCCCAATTTAACAAAGTTCATGCTCGACTATGCCGATGCCATTACAAGAATCGACGCTGTTGCAACGCCAGCCTATTTTTATGGATGTTTCGGTGACCTGAAAAATGAGGGTAAAATAATCAAGCCATATAAATTTGGGCCATGTAAGGGGATATCTAAAGGCGTACTCAATGCAAAAAATGCAAGAAAAAAACCCCAAGATACCTTGCGGCACCCGAATATGCCCATATTTTTGACGAAAAAGACAAATTAGAGTTGAAACAGACAACTGTAACCGAAAATAAACCTGATTCTCAATAATTTACAACATGAAATATAAGTGCAAAGTACACCCCCCACCTTTTTTGCCTTTTTGTACACTAAAGCTGAATAATTTAGCCCATAAAAAAACCAGCAACCTGCTATAAGACTGCTGGTCTTAATAAGAAAAAAGATCACTTTTCTTTTCTCAAAATTTTACTGGCTGCCACCATATTGCTCAGTGCAGGTTTAACCTCATCCCAACTGCGCGTTTTTAAACCACAATCGGGATTAATCCACAGGCGCTCAGCAGGAATACGCAAGCTTGCCTTCGTCATTAATTCAACAATAGAATCAATGCTCGGAATATTGGGCGAATGAATATCATAAACACCTGGCCCAATTTCATTGGGATAATGAAATTCATCAAATACATCCAGTAATTCCATATCGGAACGTGAGGTTTCAATCGTGATGACATCTGCATCCATATCTGCAATAGAAGCAATAATGTCATTAAATTCTGAGTAACACATATGTGTATGTATCTGTGTTTCATCCTTTACGCCATTGGCGGTGATTCTAAATGATTTGATGGCCCAATCAAGATAAGGCTGCCACTGTGATTTTCTTAATGGCAAACCTTCTCTTAAAGCAGCCTCATCGATCTGAATAATACTAATCCCCGATTTTTCAAGATCCAGAACTTCATCACGAATGGCCAAAGCCAATTGCAGACAGGTTTCAGAGCGTTCCTGATCGTCACGGACAAATGACCAGTTCAACATGGTGACTGGCCCTGTCAACATACCTTTCATGGGTTTATCGGTTAATGTCTGGGCATAATTAATCCATTCTACTGTCATGGGTTTTGGGCGGGCAATATCGCCATAAATGATCGGTGGCTTGACACAACGGGAGCCGTAAGACTGCACCCAGCCAAATTGAGTAAAAACATAACCTGTTAGCTGTTCACCAAAGTATTCAACCATGTCATTTCTTTCAGGCTCCCCATGCACAAAAACATCCAGTTCCAATGCCTCCTGTTCAGTTACGCAGTGCTTTATTTCATTTTGCATCGCTATGCGATACTGCTCTTCTGTCAAGGTAGCTGTTTTAAAATCTTTTCTGACTTGTCGAATTTCACCTGTTTGCGGGAATGAACCAATGGTAGTGGTTGGGAAGAATGGCAAATCAAGTTTTTTGTGTTGAATGTTTGCCCGCTCCTTGTATGTCGATTGCCGATTTCCCATCTCATTGGTGATTTCAAGCACGCTGTTTTTGATGCCCTGATTATGAACACGACTTGAGTTTTTTCTACTGTCAATAGCAGTTTTATTTTCCGATAATTGTTTTTTTACGCTGTCTTCACCCTTATTAAGTGCAGATGCTAATATAGCTAATTCATCCAGTTTCTGTATGGCAAATGAAAACCAGGATTTAATTTCACCATCCAGTTTTTGTTCATTTTCCAGATCAACGGGAACATGAAGTAATGAGCAAGAAGGCGCAAGCCATAAACGCGTTTGCAGCCGCTCATGCAAAGGTGCCAACCAGTTTAAGGTTTCGCTTAAGTCTGTTTTCCAAATATTACGCCCGTTAATAACACCCAAAGAAAGTATCTTGTGTGAGGGCAGCCAATCAATCACCCTGGAGACCTCATTCCTGGCATTAATGGCATCTATATGTAAACCATCCACAGGGAGGTTACAGGCGAGTTGCAGGTTTTCCTGTAGTTCGCCAAAGTAGCTTGTCAGTAATAATTTTAGCGAAGTACTATGCAAGGTATGATAGGCATTTCGTAATGCATGTTGCCATTCATCCGACAATTCGGTAACCAAAATAGGTTCATCTATTTGTAGCCACTCAATACCTGTTGTTTCCAGTTCTTTGAATAACTTAGCATAAACTGCTAGTAGCTTATTCAGCAAATCGAGTTTATTGCTCTCGTCTTTAGTTTTTCCTAACCACAGGTAAGTCACTGGTCCAATAATGACGGGTTTTATATTGTACCCTTGTTGCTTTGCTTCAACTATTTGCTCAAGCAGTCGGCTAACATCAAGATTAAAGCGGGTATTTTTATCAAATTCGGGCACTATATAGTGGTAATTGGTATCAAACCATTTGGTCATTTCACTTGCGTGAATGCAGGAGCAATCAGTTTCATTCTGAGATGAACGCCCTCTGGCAACACGAAAATAGTTATCCAGCGTATCATCTGAAATATTCTGCACACGCGCAGGTATGTTTCCTAGCATAAAGCTGGTATCCAGCACCTGATCATAAAAGGAAAAATCACCAACAGGTAGTAAATCAAGTTGTTTCTGGTTTTGCCAATGTTCCTGGCGCAGTGAAGCAGCTATATCCTGTAGCTCATTTTGTGTAATACCATTCTTCCAGTATTTTTCCAGTGCAAATTTTAGTTCCCTTTTTTTGCCAATTCTGGGAAAGCCCAGGTTATGTGTAGTAATCATGCGTTTATCCATCGAGTAAAAGTCAGCTAGTTTATTTCTATTTATGAATGAGTAATAATGATCAGTTTCACCCTATTCATGAGTAATATTCATATATGATTGAGCATAGTCATCTCAAGATCATTCAGGAGCTACACCACAAAGGAACCTTAACTGAAGCTGCTGCTTCTCTTTGTTTAAGCCAATCGGCACTCTCACATCAAATACGTTACCTGGAGAAAAAGATGGAAGTCAGGCTCTGGGAACGAAAAGGCAGGAATCTAAGGCTGACACAAGCTGGAGAATTATTATTACAGACAGCTCAGCAAGTATTACCTGTTTTAGAACAAACAGAAAATATGCTAAAGGCCTATGGCGAAGGTCGTCAGGGTATCTTGCGTATAGGTGTTGAGTGTTATCCCTGTTTTGAATGGCTAAGCGGTGTTATCGGCACGTTTTTGCAACAAATGCCAGACGTAGATATTGATATTGTGAATAAATTTCAGTTTACAGGCCTGGAAGGATTACTGAATCATCATATTGATCTACTGGTCACGCCAGACAAGGAAAAGAAAGACACTATTCATTATGAGGAACTACTAAACTATGAGTTGGTATTATTGACTGCCAATCAGCATAAATTAACAAAACAAAAATCCATAACACCAGAACATTTTTCAAATGAAACGCTACTAACTTTCCCTGTTAATTCAGATCGTTTAGATTTTCTTACACAGTTTTTGAACCCTGCTTTTATCATGCCTGCAAGAATAAAAAAAATAGAATCAATAGATCTCATGCTGCAAATGGTCGCTTTAGAACGCGGTATCTGTGTTTTACCCGAGTGGCTTGCTGATACTTATATTGAAAAAATGAACATCAAAAAAATTTACATTGGTAAAAATGGTATACAGAAAAAACTGTTTGTTGCCTTGCGAAAGCAAGACAGAGAAGTATCCTACATCAACCAGTTTATAATGATTGGTAAAAAAGCAGTAAACAGACTGATCCAAAAACCTTAGATGCCATTAAGACCTGTTATTTGAAGCTTGCTTTTATCAAGGTCTTTATGACTATGTCATCATTTCATCTAAGATTATCAATTGTCACACTTGTCTCTCAGCATAAAACAGCTTAAACTCCCGCCTCCTTTGTGACTCTAAGCAATAGAATATAACGGAGAAGTGTCCGAGTGGCCGAAGGAGTACGCTTGGAAAGCGTATGTACGGCAACGTACCGAGGGTTCGAATCCCTCCTTCTCCGCCATTATTTTAAGCTGGAATTCTCTTCATTAATTAACAGAATCAGGGAGGGATGAGAAACCCGATAAGAGGGTTTGAGCCGTAGCGCAGCGTAGACAACGTAGTAATCCCTCCTTCTCCGCCATACCTACCTCCGTTAAAGAGCCTCTGATTAACACCTGATTTGGTAATTGAATTAAGCTTGGCAAGGCACAAAATTTTGCACTAAGCTTAGCCCATGAAAGCTAATCCTGTCCTTTGGTCTCCTTCAAAAACTCTGATAGATCAGGCCAATATCACCACCTTTTTGCAGGCGGTAAATCAGCAATTTGGTTTATCACTGGGTGACTATGCCTCCCTTTATCAGTGGTCAATAGATTACCCTGAAGACTTTTGGTCTAGCTTTTGGGATTATGCCGATATTATCGCCGACAGGGGCAAAGAAATACTAAGCCCCTCGGATAAAATGATTAACGCCAGATGGTTTTCTGATTCAAAACTAAATTTTGCCGAAAACCTGTTACGACAGCGTAACCAGACAAAAACGGCTGACCAAACAGCCATTGTTTTTTGGGGTGAAAACCGCATAAAGCGCCGTATTAGCAATACTGAGCTCTATCAGCAAGTCGCCAGCGTATCCCGCTTTTTAAAACAATATAATGTACAAAGTGGCGATGTGGTTGCGGGCTTTATGGCGAATGTTCCCGAAACACTTATCTTTATGCTAGCGACTACCAGCATTGGTGCTATCTGGACTTCGTGCTCACCCGATTTTGGTGTACAGGGTGTGCTGGATCGTTTTGGACAGGTAAAACCCAAAATACTGATTAGCGTTGATGCCTATTACTATAATGGTAAAGCACATGATTGTATTCACAAGCTAAATGAGATTCTGCCACAACTCAACTCGGTGCAGTACCATGTCACTATTTCCTATGCTGAAACAAGCACGCACTATACACACAAAACAAGACGTATTGAGTATCAGGAACTATTGAACATATTTACTGAAACTAAACTGTCATTTAAGCGACTGCCTTTTAACGCTCCCTTGTATATTATGTATTCATCGGGTACAACAGGCGTGCCAAAATGTATTGTGCATGGTATTGGTGGCACTTTGATACAGCATTTAAAAGAGCATTTACTGCATGTTGATATTAAGCCTGAAGATAAGGTTTTTTACTTTACCACTTGTGGCTGGATGATGTGGAACTGGCTTGTCAGTAGTTTAGCAACAGGTGCTACCTTGATGCTTTATGATGGCTCACCTTTTTACCCCGATGCCAATATACTGTTTAACTTTGTCGAACAGGAAAAAATCAGTATTTTTGGCACTTCAGCAAAATATATTGATGTACTCAATAATCAGTCATTGGATATCAAAAAAACACATCCACTAAAAGCGTTACGAAATCTGTTATCGACCGGTTCGGTTCTTTCTCCTGAATCATTTGATTATATTTATCAAAATATCAAGGCAGACCTCTGTGTTTCATCTATATCTGGAGGTACTGATATTATTTCCTGCTTTGCACTTGGCTGCCCGACAGTACCGGTTAGGCGCGGTGAACTACAGTGCAAAGGGCTGGCAATGCAGGTTGAGGTCTGGAACGAAAAAGGTCAAAAAGTTATCAATCAAAAAGGTGAGCTAGTTTGCACCAGGCCTTTTCCTAGTATGCCAATTTACTTCTGGAATGACCCCGATAAACAGAAGTACCACAGTGCCTATTTTGAGGACTACCCCAATGTGTGGTGTCACGGCGATTATGTGCTGGAGACCGAACAAGGTGGGCTAATTTTCTATGGTCGTTCTGATACCGTGCTAAATCCCGGCGGGGTTAGAATTGGCACAGCAGAAATTTATCGACAGGTTGAGAAACTGGCTGAAGTTGATGAATCAATTGTCATTGGTCAAATCTGGGAAGATGACGTACGCATCGTGCTGTTCGTCAAGTTAGCCGCCGGTCTCGTCCTGGATAATACGCTTATTAATAAAATTAAAAAACACATAAGAGAAAATACCACACCACGACACGTCCCGGCGGTGGTGTTACAGGTAAATGATATACCGCGCACCAAAAGCGGTAAAATTGTCGAGCTAGCCGTGCGCAGTGTAGTACACGGTGAGCCAATAAAAAACAAGGAAGCACTGGCAAACCCGGAAGCACTAAATGAATACAGCAATAGACCTGAGCTTGGCTAAAGCTTAGGCTTTAATCCTGAAGCTTTAATAGAGAGCATTATATGAACAAGGACATTGTTATTGTTGCGGCAAGCCGCACAGCCATAGGTAATTTTTCGGGTGTTTTGGCATCCGTACCAGCTTCTTCTCTGGGCGCTATCGTCATCAAGGAGCTAATAAAACAAACAGGCGTTGACCCAGCCGATGTAGATGAAGTGATAATGGGCCATGTACTTACCGCTGGCTTAGGGCAAAACCCGGCGCGTCAGGCAAGCATTGAAGCGGGGCTACCTTATGGTGTTCCTGCCATGACAATTAACAAGGTGTGTGGAAGTGGCTTAAAGGCCATTCAACTGGCATTTCAGGCAATCACCTGTGGTGATGCCGATATTATTATTGCCGGCGGACAAGAAAACATGAGCGCCTCGCCGCATATATTACCCAACTCCAGAAAAGGCCAGAAAATGATGGACTGGCAGCTTAAAGACAGCATGATTAGTGATGGCCTTTGGGATGCCTTTAATGATTATCATATGGGCGTTACTGCTGAAAACATTGCTCAGCAATATAACATTGGTCGCCACGATCAAGATGAATTTGCCGCTGCCTCTCAACACAAGGCCGAAGCAGCACAAAAGGCCGATATTTTTAGGGATGAAATTGTGCCAATCTCTATTTCACAGCGCAAAGGTGATCCACTGATTATTGATAAAGATGAATATCCCCGTCATGGCACACAAACAGATAACCTGGCCAGGCTACGCCCAGCTTTTGCCAAAGATGGCAGTGTTACCGCTGGTAATGCTTCAGGCATTAATGATGGCGCCGCTGCGCTTATGGTCATGTCCGCTGATGCTGCTGCATCTCTTAAGCTTGAGCCAATGGCAAGAATTATTGCTTATGCATCAACCGGAATTGACCCCAAAATAATGGGTACAGGGCCGGTTAGCGCCAGTCAAAAGTGTCTTGAAAAGGCGGGCTGGAATGTTGATGAACTTGATTTAATTGAAGCAAATGAAGCATTTGCCGCTCAGGCCATTTCAGTTAATCAGGAAATGGAGTGGAACCCCGATATTATCAATGTCAATGGTGGAGCCATTGCACTAGGTCACCCCATTGGCGCATCCGGTGCACGCATACTGGTGAGTCTATTGCATGAAATGAAACGACGAGAATCTAACAAAGGCCTGGCAACCTTATGCATTGGTGGTGGAATGGGTATTGCAATGGCCGTAGAACGGGATTAGTGCTTATAGTTCACTTTCCAGGGATTGTCGTATTTTAGCAAACTTTGCTTTCTCCTCTTCTCCAACAGTTGGAAAATCAGGGTTCATAGCCTGCAATGTGGTCAGAATTGTTCGGGCAACTTCTACCCGCATAAATAATTTATTGTCCGCAGGTATTGCATACCAGGGAGCCCAGGATGTGCTGGTGGCATTAATTGTCTCTTGATAGGCATGCATATACTCATCCCACAATGCGCGCTCCTTTAAATCACCCTCATCAAACTTCCAGTATTTTCTGGGAGTGTTCAAGCGGGATAAAAAACGCCTTTTCTGCTCATCTCTGGATACATTTAACCAGAACTTTATTATCACCGTTCCATTGCGACTAAGGTGCTTTTCATGGTCATTAATTGATTCGAAGCGTGCTTGCCACAGCTCTTTTAATGTCGTTTCATTAAGCTTTTCGGGCAAATCAGGCAAACGTTGATAACGCAGATACTCCGGATGAACCCGAACCACCAGTGTTTCTTCATAATAACTGCGGTTAAATACACCAATACGACCACGTTCCGGCAATCGAATAGCACTGCGCCATAAAAAATCATGATCCAGCTCTTCCGCGCTGGGTTTTTTAAAAGATGACACATGGCAACCTGCCGGGTTAACACCACTTAAAACGGCCCGGATGGTGCTATCCTTGCCCGCTGCATCCATTGCCTGAAAAACGAGCAGTAGCGACTGCTTATCCTCGGCAAAAAGACGATATTGCAAGTTGGCTATCTCCTTACGAAGCTGTTTTAACTCTTTTTTGAGTAAGGCTTTAATTAGCTCTGTTTCATCAGGCGGTGTTGTTAAAGCATCAGATACATTAAAATTTTGGTCCGGGCTGACAAGGTAAGGGGTATTGATGGCTTTAATCATTTGATTTCCTGACACATTAATCGCTATTTTCGAAAGTACTTCTGATTCAATTCTTGATAAACCCCCTGCTCTTGCAGTTGCAGAAGAATTTGATCGACTGTTTCACGTAATTGAGAACCTTGAGGAAAAGCAATGCCATATTTTTCAGACTTAAAAATGGAGCCAACAGCTTCCAGATCGCCTTTACCCTCATGGGTTATATAGTAATTTAAAATCGGCGCATCACCTACTGCGGCATCCAGTTTTTTTGCCTTAAGATCTGCATAAAGCGAAGGATAGTCTTTATAAATTCCAGGTGTTATTCCCACTTTATTTTTCATAAATCTTATTACAGTATCTGATGCAAGCGTGCCAACTTGTTTACCGGATAGATCCTTGTAAGAATTGATCCCACTGCTTAAGCCTTGAACAGTCAGGGCCGATGTAATTTGTGCTGTTAACATAGAGACGAAAAATAGAGACGCAATTATCCAAAGCATCGCAATCACTCTGGATTTTTTAGAGGCAGGCACTTCGTTTTCAAAACCGCCCATTGTCATAATAATAAAAGCCCACCAAAATGCATCCCACACCCCGCCAAGATAATCGTCACGAAAATAGTCATGTCGATCCGCTGGTGTATCACGCTCAAAGAACCAGACAATATGTGCAATTACCAACAGCAGGATAAAGGCACCCAATAGAAACCACAAAACACCTGATTTAATCACTGCACTTATGATACTACTCGTATCACGCTTTTTAGGAACAATCACTTGCAAACCAGAATCAAAAATCGGCTGAGAAAAATCCATAACACGTTCACGTGATGAATTAATAGTGATATTTGCTATGGAAAGATCAACTTTTCCCTGCTTGACTGCCTCAAGCATTTTGGCAAATTCTTTAAAGGGGACAAGTTGATAGGTGTTACCAGATTCTTTAGCGATACGATCAAGTAGATCAATTGAGTAACCGCTCCATTGTCCATCAGTATTTTGAAATGCCATCGGGGGGCGCTCTATTGTGCCAACCTTCCACTCCTGTGCCTGCACAGCACCTGATAAGACAGGCAGCATTGCAATAAACAATAAACATAAAATATTATTAATTTTTTTCATAGGAGTAGTATATAAAGTAACACGACTGTTTTAGGAAGCTGAATAAATGATTCTTAAGACTCACAATGATTAATTGCAGGTAACTCAACATTTAAGGCAAGGCTTAAGCGTTGCCAGTCAAAAAATGGACCAGGATCGGTTTTTCGCCCCGGTGCAATATGTTGATGACCAAGAATACGATCGGCACTTAAAGAAGGATAATGCTTGAGCAAAACCTTTAAGACATCTATCAGTGACAGGTACTGCTGTTGCGTAAATGGTTCAAAATCACTACCCTCCATTTCAATACCAATAGAAAAGTCATTACAAACATCACGCCCTAAAAACCGGGATACCCCCGCATGCCAGGCACGTTTATGAAATGGCACAAATTGTACAATTTCACCATCACGGCGTATAAACACATGGCTGGAAACCCGCAATTCATGTATTTCAGCATAAAAAGGATGTTCATCCTTATCCAGCATATTGGTAAATAACTGATCAACACCAGAACCACCATATTGATTAGGGGGTAAGCTGATATTGTGAATAACTATCAGTGAGATATCACTCTCTTCTGGCCGTTCATCACAGTTTGGTGATAAATTAACCCGGACATTGCTTAATAAGCCATTCTTAATCGCTAACATGATGACAATAAAACATATTTTGGCTTTTTTTTCTATTTTTTAACAATTACAACGCGTAGTAGGAGTCATTTAAGAGCTTTAAGGAAGCCCTGATTAAGTCGATTAGAATTTAGCGCCGAAAAAATTGTCGCTATTTTTCACGAAGAGAGACGTAATAGTCATTCTATTGCGCCGATC
>JALWMR010000149.1 GCA_027083815.1 Thiotrichaceae bacterium | reverse complement strand
ATTTTCCTGGTTTTTTGTAGATTTGAGGGTAATAGCAGGGCTATTGACCGAAAATATACGAAAAAACAGGGGAATTTAAGCAATTTTTATCCGTCATATCTTTCGTGCAAAGGTCTCTTATAATAATAAAAATCGAGTATAGTTCATTGACAATCTATTCAGGAATTAAAAATGTCACAGCCCAATATTAATGCCGTAAAAAACTATTTATTAAACCTACAAGATAATATTTGTGATGCATTGGCCAAAGAAGATGGCGCTGCGGAATTTGACAATGATATCTGGGAACGAGAACAAAACCCGGAAAAACCCGGTATGACTGGCGGTGGGCGTACTCGCTTATTGGTTGATGGTGATATTATTGAACAGGGAGGCGTAAACTTTTCTCATGTTTTTGGTGAAAAAATGCCCGCATCAGCAACCGCACACCGACCTGAATTGGCAGGGAGGTCTTTCCAGGCGTTAGGCGTTTCTCTTGTTATTCACCCCAAAAACCCCTATGTGCCGACATCACATGCCAATGTAAGATTTTTTATTGCAGAAAAAGAGGGGGAAGAACCCGTTTGGTGGTTCGGCGGTGGTTATGACCTTACTCCTTATTATGGTTTTGAAGAAGACTGTGTTCACTGGCACAAAACAGCAGAAAACGCATGTTCACCATTTGGCGATGATGTTTATCGCCGATATAAAAAGTGGTGTGATGAGTACTTTTATTTAAAGCATCGAAATGAACAACGAGGCATTGGCGGTTTATTTTTTGATGATCTTAATGAATGGGGTTTTGACAAAAGCTTTGATTTTATACAAAGCGTAGGAAACAGCTATACTGAAGCGTACCTACCCATAGTAAGTAAACGCAAAACCTGCGAGTACGGCGAACGAGAAAGAGATTTTCAACTTTATCGGCGCGGACGCTATGTGGAATACAACCTCGTTTATGATCGAGGTACTTTATTTGGGCTTCAGTCCGGCGGTCGTACCGAGTCTATTTTGATGTCAATGCCCCCCCTTGTAAGATGGAAATATAATTACCACCCAGAGAAAGGCACCGAAGAGGCTCGACTTTACAATTATTTCTTACAACCTAAAGACTGGATTAATTACTAATCCTTCCTTTCAGGAGGCTTTTGACCTGATAGTTTAGCAACCTTATAAACAAACCACGCCATTAACACTAAAATAAAAATAATGGTGAAAGCGGTCCAAAAACCCATTTGACTCATTAATAAATCAGACATGTCCTACTCCTCATCACTAAATCCACATTTACAATAGGGGTAAAACAACAAAATGTAATTGTCATTTCTCAATAATAGCTTATTTAGAAATCACCGAAAGCGCGCGACTAGCACTAATTAATCCGTATCCGTATTCCTGATCTCTTCCGGGTTCGCCCAAATCAATAACGGTATCTGTAAGCACTTTAATAATAGGTACTGAAACTTTAAGACTCTGTTTCTCTGATAATAACAGAGCAATTACGGCACTAATATGCGCTGATGATAATGAAGTGCCTGTCGAAACACTATATTTTCCCTCTGGAGCAATCGTAAGAATATTAACCCCGGGAGCAGCGTAATCAATAAAATGTCCTTTATTTGCAAGTCGATATAACTTTTTATTTCTATCAACCGCTGTTGCCGTAATAACCCCTGGAATCAATGCGGGATAGATAGTGCTTCCAGTGTGGCCGCCATTTCCACCCGCTGTTACAACCAATATTCCTTTTTGCTGAGCTTGTAAAACCAGCTTTTCAATTAAGGAATCTTTTCCACCAGTAAAACTGAGATTAATAATATCTACTTTATGCTGGATACAAATATCAATGGCTTCTGCTATATCGGACGATGTACCTTGCAAGACAAATGGACGCTTTTTTGTTGTTGTAAATGCAGATACTGCCAACAATCTTGATTGTGGTGCAATACCAATATAGGGATTACTACTTACCAAAATGCCTGCAATTGCTGTACCATGAAGTAAAGAGCTCGGTTTTTGCAGGTTATATTCTACAAGATCATAGGTATCGACAAGAGATGCTGATAATGACGGGTGGCTTATATCAACCGGGGTATCAATCATGCAAATAGAAATCCCTTTACCCTTGGTCTTCTTATGTGCAAACCTTACACCTGTTTCATACATCGAATAGGTATTCTTTGAAGAAATCGTTGCTAATTGAAAGGTGTTATTAGTCGCAGCCTCTACTTTTTTTTCTTTTTGGTTAATTTGCTTACTTAAAGCCAAAGGGTTTTGACCATTAGTTTTCGCTAAAAGCATCCCCGTTTTTACCGATGCCAGGTTGGTTTTTTTTATCTGCTTAAGATTATACCGCCTGGTAATTTTCTTTATGTTGATATGAGAATCACCCATAGGGTATGTTAAAACCAACTCATCTTTAATGAAATTAGTTCGTGGAATCAACTTTGGTTTGGGGGGAACAGGCTTGGGAATAAGCTTTGCAGGTTTGCAGCCTAAATTAAAGGTCAAGCAATCACCATCCAACTGATATTGATTGGGTTTTGCATGAACGCTAATTGTTAGAATTAAGACTATAAAAATTAACGAATACTGTATTTTCTTAATATGCTTCACCAGCAAACCACACCAACTCTTTATTAATCGTAATTTTTTGGATTAGGGCTTTAATTTCAGCAGAGTTTAGTTTCCTCGGTAAAAGCATTCTATACATGCCATCCTTACCCGATATCTCACTTATCTCTCCGCCTAACCCTTGTACTAACTTCTCAAACCTAGGGTCACTAGGCTCAGTATTTAATCCAAGTAAGAGTATAGTCGTATTTGTGTTGTTTTTCTCACTATTTGAATTTGCAGTTGCTGGTTTATATACATTTTCTGGCTTCATTAAAGGAGATATAAAGGTATAGAGAAGCCCTACAGATAGCGCCGTGACAGCTGCAATTCCGGCATATTGCAAACGACTTGAATAGCTTGAAAAGAATCCTGATATCAATTGCAGGAAACCTTCCTGGCTTCTATCAATATATCTAGTTTTATTATCTTCTTTAAGCGCCGATATCTCTTCCAGAACCTTCTCCAACCTTTTTTCTGTCGGCTCAGTAACAGACATATCAAGAATGGATTTATCCTCTTTTACTTTTCGTATAACGGTATATTCTAGCTCCAGCTCATCTTGAAGTTCAGGATATTTTTCTAACATATCCCGAACAAAAGCGCGTTCTTTAGGCGTAAGCCAGCCAGTCGCATACCATGGTAGTAACCTCATGGCTTCATCAAGGGACTGATTATTGTTTATTTTATTATTCATTACATCTACTACTTCAAAAGATCCGAATTACCAA
>JALWMR010000148.1:1873-13539 GCA_027083815.1 Thiotrichaceae bacterium | reverse complement strand
GGCGATATTTTCAACTGTTTCAATAAAGCTTTCAATGCTCGGTGCCTCAACTTCAATATCAAACACATCAATATCAGCAAAACGCTTGAACAGCACACCTTTTCCTTCCATAACTGGCTTGCCCGCCAGTGCGCCGATATTGCCCAGGCCAAGTACGGCTGAGCCGTCGGTAATTACCGCAACCAGATTGCCTTTGGCGGTGTATTTATAAGCGTTATCCGCATCTTTTTCGATCTCTAAACACGGCGCAGCGACGCCAGGCGTATAGGCCAGTGATAAATCATCCTGTGTTTCGGTGGGTTTGGTAATTTCGATGGCAATTTTGCCAGGCTTTGGTTTTAGGTGGTATTCCAGAGCATCTTCTTTGAGTGACATGATATTTCCTTTTTATTTTATACGCTTTAGCTTATTAACAAAGTACACCCCCCACCTTTTTGGCAGTTTTCTCTGATAACCGCCAAAAAAGCAGGGTAAAAACTATTGAACAATTTTAACCAGTCTTCCCTGTACAGGTTCGCCTTTGGGGAACATGCCATTGAGAAGACGCAAACGTTGCTCGCCAACAATACTGCGGAGCGCCAACTTAGCATAGGTCAAACCGGGCGTTGTTGCACGACCAACGACTATTTTTCCGTATCGGTTTTTACTTATACGGTATTTCAATCCGTTAATTTGTTTGAGATAAGCATCATGGTTAGCTGGTTTTGAGCCGGCCGATTTTATCTTGTTGGCGGCTCTGATGACTTCTTTAAGGCGGGTATCATTATCAGGATGTGTTGAAAACACGCCATGATATGCGCGTGGTTGACGGCCTTCTTTACGTGCCTGGTATTTATCAAACTCTTCCTGTGCTTTTAACACACGTACCACATTAATCATATTTTCAGGCGAATAACCAACACGGGCTAAATATTCAGCACCAAGCCGGTCCGCCTGTAGCTCATGCTCACGACCATAACCGCGAATCAGGGCGGTACTTAGCTGATTTAACGCTTTGCTATTACCCGCGCTGGTTTTTTTAGAAATCAGATCAACCAGAATAGCACTGGCGATTCCGGCGCTTTGCTGGCGAGCGCCGTGCCGAGCCGTTACATGACCAATCTCATGGCCTAAAACGCCAGCAAGCTCTCCTTCTGAATTAAGATAGGCGAGTATGCCAGAAGTAATATAAACATAGCCGCCGGGCAAGGCAAAGGCGTTAACGCTGGGGTCATCCAGCACGGTAAAGGTATAACGAATATTGTTGCGATGACTATGCTTTGCCAGTGACTGACCGATTCTATTCACATACGCCTGCAGGCGAGGGTTTTTATAGACCTTGCTTTGCTTAAGGATGCTTTTGTGAGCCTGAGCGCCCATGGCAACTTCCTGATCTTTTGAAATCAGGGAGAAATCTTTCTTGCCTGTTACCGGGTTGGTAGAACAGGCGGCGAGGCTTAGTGCAGCCGTTGTGATAACAAGGGTTAACAGTTTTTTAAATTGATTGGGCTTTTTCTCGGTTGTAATCATTGTTGCTTGCTCCATTTTATACTTGGCGCTGATTGTCGGTCACCCACGTAAGCAGCTTTCCGTTTAATCGTGCTAGCGCTATTCCTTTGGTTTATCTCAAGTTGGGAGGGGTGGTTAAGATAAAGAACTCTTTTATTGCGTTTATTCTTTAAAATGCCTGAAACGATAATCTCCTTGCCCCATAATTTATCAGGAACAATTGATTTAAAATAGGGTAAATTCCTTTTTTTAATCTTCAACTGTATCGGATGTCCGTTATGGCTCACAAGTTCAATCCTGGTCGATGTCTTATGGTGGATAATGCGCCTTACCTTGCCCTTTAAGCGTACATAACCCCTGACTTTTAAGGACAGGTTGGCCGCATCTTTGGGTTGATTTGTGGCGAGACGCCAAAGGCGCAATCTTTGAGCCTGAGCCTTGTGCTCTGCTTGTCGATAACAGGAAGCCAGGGTGATATTGGGTGGATAGGCCAGGATTTTGGCATAGCCTCTTTCAAGTAACCAGCTGGACAGATTAGTGCCATCGTGCAGGTAAACATGCGCTAAAGTACGTGAATAGCGATCATAACGTTCTTTGCCATAGCGAAGTTGCACCCGATAATGCTCCCTTGCCAATAACTCACGCAATGCCTCTCGCGCCCGTGCGCCAAAGACCTGTTCTTTCTGCTGGTGATGTTTGACTTCGGGCGTATCGATACCAATCAGGCGAATTTTACGTTTATCAGTTAGCAGCAGTGTGTCGCCATCATAAACCCATTTGACCACCACATTTTCGGGCGGGGAAAGTTGCCTGCTTATACAGCTTTTCGCAAAGGCCGTTTGCAAAGAAAAAGTACAAAAGAAAATCAGCCCAATAAAAAAGGCACTCAATTTGAGTGCCTTTTTAAAATAATACGTGCTTAGCATATTGCTAACAGAAAGTGCTAATAAGCGAATTACTTTCTACCGTAACGTGAGTTAAACTTATCAATAGCGCCAGCATTTGCTTTAGTATTTTGCTTGCCCGTGTAAAAAGGGTGAGATGCGCTAGAAATATCCACTTTAATAAGTGGGTACTCGTTACCGTCTTCCCATTTAATGGTTTCTTTAGAAGAAAGCGTAGAGCGGGTTAAAATTTTAAAGTCACTCGCTAGATCCTGAAAAACAACAGGATGATAATCTGGGTGTATTCCTTCCTTCATGGGAAGATCCTCTTAAAAACGTGTTCAAAAATCGAAGAGCGGGGATTCTACCAGAAGGGCTTTAGATAATGCAAGATATAGTGCCCTTAAATTAAAGAAAAGGGCAAAAAAGGTGGGGGTGTACTTTTTATTACTCATATTTCACCATCCTCTCTAGCCGAATTAATAAAACCATCCCAACAACCATGACAACAGCCGCTATTATTAAAGGCATATTATAGTTGCCGGTCATTTGAGCCATCATTCCGGACAGTGCTGGTGCAATTATTTGGGCTACGCCATAGCTTAGGGTGAGTTTTCCCATTGGTTTAGCCGGCTTAGTTGGAAAAAACTTTCCAACCATAGTTAGCATCAGGCTAACAATACCAATAAAGGTAGCACCAAAAAGAATACCACTTAGGGCGACTCCGATAAGAGAACTGCTAAAAACGGGAATAATAATACCAATAATATTTAAGCCATAAGCAAGCAACAGCGCTCTTAACTCCCCTATTTGGCGTGCTATTTTATCCCAGACAACACAGGCGGGGGTTGCCGCCAGGCCTGTTAAAAGCCAAATATAGCTACCATTGCCTTTTAAGGCGGGTTGATTATCGACAATGGCGACCAGGAAAGTGGCACTAACGACATAACCAAAGCCGGCACAAAAGTAGGCAGCATACAGCACAAGCATCCATTTTCTGCGCGGTGGCTTATCCATTAATGCTTTATTGCTGGCTGCGGTCGATGAGGCATCGGGCCTTGGCAACCACAACCAGGCAGGGATAGCCAGCAACACACCAAGTGCTGCAAATGCCTGCCATTGTTGTGCCCAGTTAAGTTGGTCTTTCATTATGATTGCTAATGCGGCACTAACCGCAATGCCCAGACCCAGGCCGCCAAAGTGAATGCCTAACTCGGCTCGATGACCGCTTTTTATCATCCAGTTCAGAATTAATCCCGAGCCAATCAGCAGCCCAGCGGCACTACTTAGCCCAGCCAAAAAGCGCATAATCGCCCAGAGTATATAATTTTCAGACAGTGCCATGCCGATGGTGCTAAGCACAGCAACAATCAGGCCGATGCGATAAAGCGTATCTTTTAATGTTAGATCGTTGATCGAGGCAGCTATCAGTGCGCCGCTCATATAGCCAATATAATTAATCGAAGCGAGCCACCCACCTGAGAAATTATTCAGGAAGGTCTGATTCATCATAACCGGCAGTAAAGGCGTATAGGAAAAACGTGCCACTCCCATGGTCAGGATCAGGCTAAAAAAACCTGCAATCATCACCTTTAATGGACTCATTTGCCCTGTCTTTGCGATATTCATTTGAATATGAGCATTATTTAAGAGGTTCTTAATTTTGACTTAGAACTTTTTTCAGCCAGTTTAAAATATCGCTAATTTCTTCGGGACAAAGAGAGTGCTCCATGGGGTAGCTATGCGCCTCAACATCAAAACCGGCTGATTCGAGTAAGGGCACATAATGTTGCCAACTGGCAATAGGTATAACAGGATCTTGCAAGCCGTGAGCCGCAAAAATAGGCAGCCCTTTTTGCGCTGGGTTAATCTGAGAAAGTAATGATTCTGGAAAAGGAATATAAGTAGAAAGTGCCATAATCCCCGCCAATCGCTTTGGATAGCGTAAACCCGCTTGCAGGGCAATAACGCCACCCTGTGAAAACCCTGCAAGGATGATTTTATCAGCCGTTCTGCCTTCATTAATTTCAGCTTCGATAAGATCATTTATCTGCGCGACCGTCTTTAATATATCCGCTTCACTCGCATTATCAGGTCCATCCAGTGAATAAATATCATACCAGGCAGGCATTTGATAACCATTATTCAGGGTTACCGGGCGAACTGGAGCGTGCGGAAAAATAAACTTAATATCCAATATTTCTGGTAACTCTAGTTCTGGCACTATTGGCACAAAGTCATGCCCATTGGCTCCCAGGCCATGCATCCAGATAACGCTGTATGCAGCGATTTTATTTGAGTTTGTGTAGATTATTTCTGCTGGTAGCAAGGTGTTTGATTTTTTTTGCATAGTCATACCTATAGTATTGCACAAAACAGCAAAAAAGGTGGGGGGTGTACTTTTATAATGAGACCTTTGCATGAGAGTATGGCGAGAGAAAAATTAGCGTAATTTTCCTGGTTTTTTATAGATTTGAGGGTAATAGCAGGGCTATTGACCGAAAATATACGAAAAAACAGGGGGATTTAAGCAATTTTTATCCGTCATATCTTTCGTGCAAAGGTCTCAAAATGATTATTGGATAGTTAAGAACTTCCTTTAGGGGCTTCCCGATCTGTTTTTCGTTGTAACTTAAGCTCTTTTAACTTGCGTGTTAGTGTATTTCTGCCCCAGCCGAGCAAATCTGCGGCATCTTTTTTTCTTCCACCGGTTTTTTCCAGGGCCGCATTTAATGCGATGGATTCAAATGTTGGTGTGACATCATCCAGTATGCGCTGGTCGCCACGATTTAGGCGTAGCATTAGATATTTATGTAGGGCGCTTTCCCAATCGGCATCACTTTTGGCGGTGGCACTTTTTAAATCATGGGGCAAGTCGTCCATGGTAATTTCATGACCCGTTGCCATAACAGTTAGCCAGCGACTCAGGTTTTCAAGCTGACGTACATTTCCCGGCCATTCGAGTGTTTGCAAATAATTGCTAACATCGTCGCTAAGCCTTTTTTGTTCAATGTCAAGCTCCTGGGATGCTTGTGCCAAAAAGTGATTGAGTAACAGTATAATGTCTTCGTCACGTTCTCTAAGCGCTGGAATTTGCAGGCGAATAACATTGAGTCGGTGATACAGGTCTTCTCTAAAACTGCCAGCTGCGACACGCGCTTCCAGGTCTTGATGGGTAGCTGCGACTACACGAACGTCAACCTTGATTGGCTGTGTTCCGCCGACACGATAAAATTCGCCATCCGCCAGGACACGCAATAATCGTGTTTGTAGCTCGGCGGGCATGTCGCCAATTTCATCTAAAAACAGGGTGCCGCCATCGGCCTGTTCAAAGCGACCTTTGCGCTGTGCCTGCGCCCCCGTAAAAGAACCTTTTTCATGACCAAATAATTCGGATTCAAGCAAGTCTTTGGGTATGGCTGCGGTATTAATTGCAATAAAAGACTTGTCTGAACGAGGGCTGTGCGTATGCAACGCCTTGGCAACCAATTCTTTACCCGTCCCCGATTCGCCCGTAATGAGCACTGATATGCTGGTTTTACTGAGGCGGCCAATGGTGCGAAATAATTCCTGCATGGCAATTGACTGGCCAATAATTTCAGGCTGCGAAATGATTTCTGCTTCTTCAACAACCTCGCCAGTGGTTTTATGAACAGCACAGGCGCGACGCACCAACTCTATGGCCTCATTTATATCAAAGGGTTTGGGCAGGTATTCAAATGCGCCACTTTCATAGGCAGACATGGCGCTATCCATATCAGAATGTGCCGTCATAATAATGACGGGTAATTCGGGATAGAGCTTATGTATTTCTTTAATCAGCTCAAAACCATTCATACCCGGCATACGGATATCAGAAACTATCGCATCAGGGGGAACACTTTCGTCATTAAGCTTGCGTAACAAATCGCTGGCAAACTCAAATGAGGTTACATTCATCCCCGCTTTTTCAAGCGCTTTTTGTAAAACCCAGCGAATAGATTGATCGTCGTCAACGATCCAGATAGTCTCAGACATGGCTTCCATTCCCCTGTTCCTTTCTCTGTTGCGTGATGGGCAGCAACAGAATAAATTGTGTCTTACCCGGTTTCGACTTAAATTCAATCACTCCGTGATGACGGTTGGCCAAGGATTGGGCAATTGATAAGCCCAGCCCGGTTCCTTTGGCAGAGCCGCTAATCATTGGGTAAAACAGTTTATCCCGAATATCTTCGGGCACACCTTTTCCATCGTCAATGATGTCTAGCCTAAGCGCCAGTCGATGTTGTTTTTGATTGATGGTGTAATTGCGCAATACACGTGTTTTAAACACAATATTGCCGGTATCACCAACTGCTTTTAGCGCATTACCAGCAATATTGAAGATAATTTGAATAAGGTTATCTTTATCGGCATTTAGTTCTGGAATACTGGGGTCATAATCAAAGCGTAACTTAACGCCTTTAGGAATATCGGCTTTAACCAGCTTTCTAACGCGCTCCAGCACTTCGTGAATATTAACTTGTTCATTTTTGGTAGGTTGCCGTGAACCCAGCATACGATCAACCAGATTTTGCAGACGATCAGCTTCTGAAATAATGATGTTTGTATATTCTTTTAGCTCATCACTTTGCAGTTCCGAATCGAGAAGCTGTGCCGCACCACGTAAGCCCCCAAGAGGGTTTTTAATTTCATGCGCCATGCCTCGAACCAGCATTTGGGTAGCTTCTTGCTGGGTCAGCAACTGTTCTTCACGGACGATACGAAGCTGGTGGTCAATGCGATAAAGCTCCAAAACTATGCCCATAAACTTACCCGTTTTATAAAGTGGGCTGGCAACGCAATCAACCGTTATATCCTGGTGTGAAGTACCTTTTAAGTGGCAACCCCGCAAGACTTGAGACTCCTGATTATCAAGAACAAATTGCAAATGATCCTTAACCTGGTTTTTTCCAAACAGAAGTGTGTAGGGCTTTTTTAATATACGTTCTCGTGACTGACCAAAGAGATTCTCTGCCGCTGCGTTCATATGCATGATAAAAAGCGACTTGTCTAATACAATAACCGCCGTGCTAAGCATATCGGTCGATATATCGGAGAAAATCAGGCTATTTGGTTCAGTAGGCAATATTATTCTCTATCTGGCTTTTACTAAGTAATGAGTTTTGTTGTTAATCTAAACAATGCAAACTTCACGCCAACTTACTTACTGTTGTTTTAATTAACACATCCATAACACAATGCGACCGCAAAATCACCATAAGGGTGATTCTATTATACTAACGCACAATAATAGTGCGTAAAAAGGTAAATATAAGCGAAATACTAATAATACTCCCTTGATATAACGCAATATCGTTCCTTTTAGAAGTTGGCATGTATGTTGCTTCGTTAGAACCGTTAGGGCTGTTTTCTTTCTTTTAGAAACACACTTCATTTGGAAGCAGCGCAATAAATTCAACCATTTTTATATTTCAATAAAGGAGAAGACTGCAATGAAATTAGTCACTGCAATTGTTAAACCTTTCAAGCTCGATGATGTGCGAGAAGCACTCTCCGAGATTGGTGTTGCGGGCATTACCGTGACAGAGGTAAAAGGATTTGGACGTCAAAAAGGCCATACCGAGTTATATCGTGGTGCTGAATATGTTGTCGATTTTCTACCTAAAGTAAAGATCGAGGCTGCTGTAGCGGGAGATATTGTCGATCAGGTTACTGAGGCCATTATCAAGGCTGCCAATACTGGAAAAATCGGTGATGGCAAAATTTTTGTTTCTGAAATTGAACAGACTATTCGTATTCGCACGGGTGAGACTGGTCCTGAAGCGCTTTAAGGAGAAGCTAACATGGAAAATAATATATTTGAATTACAGTACGCGCTTGATACCTTTTACTTTTTGGTAATGGGCGCTTTGGTTATGTGGATGGCAGCTGGTTTTGCCATGCTGGAAGCAGGCCTGGTTCGTGCTAAAAGTACCACAGAGATATTGACCAAAAACGTGGCACTTTACGCGATTGCTTGTACAGCTTATCTTGTAGTCGGTTATCAGATTATGTATGGCGATGGCTCAATCCTTGACAACCTTTTCTTGAAAGATATTGCCCTGGATGGCGCAAAAAATGCTGATGACATGGTTGCTGCTGTACTAAAAGAATCGGCAGAAGCCAAGTTTGGCGGTGATTCTGTCTATTCTAATGCATCTGATTTCTTCTTCCAGGTAGTGTTTGTTGCAACAGCTATGTCGATTGTATCGGGTGCGGTTGCAGAGCGCATGAAGCTTTGGTCATTCCTCCTGTTCGCTGTGGTAATGACAGCCTTTATCTATCCAATGGAAGGGTCCTGGACCTGGGGTGCTAAGTCAGTCTTTGGTCTATTTAACCTGGGTGATGCAGATGAAGCAAAAGGCCTTGTGGGCTTTGGTTTCTCTGACTTTGCTGGTTCTGGTATTGTCCATATGGCGGGCGCTGCTGCTGCTCTTGCAGGCGTATTATTACTTGGCGCTCGTAAAGGAAAATACGGAAAAGATGGCAAAATCCACCCTATTCCAGGTGCAAACTTACCATTGGCTACTCTAGGTACATTCATCCTGTGGATGGGCTGGTTCGGCTTTAACGGCGGTTCTGTGCTTAAACTGGGTGATATTGCAAATGCAAACTCAGTGGCAATGGTGTTCCTGAATACCAATGCAGCTGCCGCCGGCGGTGTAATTGTTGCCTTGTTTGTAGCCCGCATAATGTTTGGCAAGGCTGACCTGACCATGGCACTTAACGGTGCGTTGGCTGGCTTAGTTGCAATTACGGCAGAACCATCTACCCCTACTCCACTTATGGCGACTATTATCGGTGGTATCGGTGGCTTGATTGTTGTGTTCTCTATCGTCGCTTTGGACAAGATGAAAATTGACGATCCAGTGGGTGCAATCTCAGTTCACGGTGTTGTGGGCTTTTGGGGATTGATGGCTGTTCCTTTAACTAACTCAGGCGCTACCTTTATGGGTCAGTTAGTAGGTGCTGCTACTATCTTTATCTGGGTATTTGTTGCTTCATTTATCGTTTGGATAATTATTAAAATGATAATGGGACTGCGTGTATCCGAAGAGGAAGAGTATGAAGGTGTTGATATTGGTGAGTGTGGTATGGAAGCATATCCTGAGTTCACGAATAAGTAATACTTTTACTTTTTCAAGCACAAAAAAAGAGAGCCCGATGGCTCTCTTTTTTTTGCCTGCTGTTAATTCCTGCTGTTAATAAAGGAGAACCTGAATCAAAAATATAGCGAGAAGAAAACAACAGACGAAAAAAAAGATTCCAGATAAAGCAACGGGGAGAAGATATGCGCAGCTGAAGTGTATCAACCGTTACCCATCTGGAATCTACTAATATGAAGGTAAGGAAAAACCTTCATACAAATTGTCAGACAGGGGACTATTTAAAAGGTTCAAAATTTTTCTATTTATTTTGCATAAAGATATAAAAGAACCAGAATAATGATTAACTGGATCAATGCCAGGCCGCGCCAAAAAGCCAATGGATTGCGTTCTATCAAGGGTTGTGAAGCGTTCCGTTCCAAAAGTGACTGATTGGGCTTACTAAAATCAGCGACAAATTCAGAAAGCAAGGCATAGCGTTTTTCAGGATTTGGATTAACTGCTTTTTGCAGGCAAACATCCATCCACTCAGGAACCATCGGGTTATATTGTCTGGCAGAGGTATAATGAAACTTCTTTTTGCTGGCGCGTTGCGGGCTTATCTCTCCATAGGGTAGATGACCGGTAAGCATTTCATAGGCAATTACACCCAGCGAATAAATATCAGAGCGGTTTGTTCCACTTTCTCCTTTAAAATATTCTGGCGCAGAATAGTTGGCAGTGCCGACAATGGCATTGTGCTCTACAACTGACTTGATTTCGGCAAGCCCTGCTATTTTAGTCGAACCAAAATCAATGATTTTTAAGGTATTAAATTTATCCAGCAAGATATTGTCCGGTTTTAAATCCTGATGAATCATTTCCAGGCGATGCATGGCGCGCAGCCCACGGGCAATCTGGTCAATAGTGCCACGAACCTGGGTAAGTGATGGTTTAGGATTATCAGCCATCCATTGTTTCAGGCTTTGCCCCTCTACATACTCAACCACGGTATAAAGAAAGGTGCGTTTACGATCAGCCCCGCACACTTTTATCAGATGCGGTGAAGATAGCCGCTTGGCAACCCACTCTTCGTGTAAAAATAAATCAATATAGGAGGGGTCATCTTCAAAATTCACCGATGGTGTTTTAATCACAACCTTACGATGCTGGCCTTTGGTTTTTTTAGACAGGGTGTCCTCGGCAAGATAAACCTGTGAGCGCGATGAGGCATTTAGCTCACGTAGTATTTTATAACCATCCAGGATATTGCCCGCTTTTAAATCAGGCGGAAAAGGCAGTTGGGTCAGTTGCTCATAAAACTCTGTTTTGTCCGGTTCTGGCAAGTGTTCAACCTTAACGACCTGTGCTGTAATATTGTCATTACTGTCATTATTTTTTGCCGCTTTAACCAGTTGCTCTGCCGCCTTTTGTGGATCACTAATATTAAGATTAAGGATTTCGTGAATTTCTTTATCAGAAACAAAATCATGGATGCCATCAGTCGTGAACAGATAAATATCACCTTCTTGTGCGGAACTGGCGCGGTAATCGATTTCAAGATGGGTATCAATACCAATGGCACGGCTTAAATAATCACGATCATTAGTGATCCAGACGCGGTGATCGCGTGTCATCTGAACCAGATCTTTGCCACGTAAACGATAAATGCGGCTGTCTCCAACGTGAAACAAATGTGCGGTTTGTGACTTTAGCACCATGGCACTGAAGGTCGTTACCATGCCTTTTGCAGTGCCGTATTTTTCTTGCCCCTGCGAATAGAGCCAGGTATTTAAGGCACTTAGAATTTTAGTAGCGGCCTGTTTTACCGTCCAGGATTCCGGTGTGCCATAATAATCATCAATAAACTGGCGAACACTTACCTGGCTGGCCTCTTTGCCCCCATCGCTGCCGCTCATGCCATCGGCAATTGCTACGGTAATACCTTTGCTATCGAGTTGGATCGCATCATCGGTGTCTTCTGAGGGAATATAGACGCCCAGATAGTCTTCATTATCTGGTTTTGCGCCTGCAATAGATTTTTGACCGACTTTTATGGAAAGTGAATGCGACATAAGCCTGATTATAAAGCTTAAAAAGTACACCCCCCACCTTTTTTGCTCTTTTGTCTGAGAAAAGGGCAAAAAAGGTGGGGGTGTACTTTTTAATAGAGACCTTTGCACAAGAG
>JALWMR010000148.1:0-1863 GCA_027083815.1 Thiotrichaceae bacterium | reverse complement strand
CTTATATATAGTGCTTGATGGTACAAACATTATACAACAAGGATTCAGGCTTTCTGCTTTTGTGGGATATTTGTGGGACAGCAGTGGTGGGGGGTGTACTTTTTAATAGAGACCTTTGCACAAGAGTATGGCGAGAGAAAAATTAGCGCAATTTTTCTGGTTTTTTGTAGATTTGAGGGTAATAGCAGGGCTATTGACCGAAAATATACGAAGAATCAGGGAAATTTAAGCAATTTTTATCCGTCATATCTTTTGTGCAAAGATCTCTAATAATATTATTTAGGCCTTAAACGGGTATCGCAATTGTCAAACAGTAGTTGTCGATACTTAACGCGCTTCTTTTCCAGCTTTTTATACTCTGAAGCACGATAACCAGCGCGCATTTTTCCCATTACCTTGTCAAGACGTGCTTTATACGATTCACAACGGGTTTTCTGCTTGCCCTTTTTATGATGCGCTACTCGTCGCTTCCCGCTTGCGTAGTTATTGTTAATGATCGTTGTGGTTTTGTTAATGCGTATATTTTGAATTGAATAAAGACCTGTAGGAGCAGCATTTTGTTGAGCTGGTTTTGGTGCTCTTGGGGTGCGGATTATTCTGCTGTTATAACCGGCTGATTTAGGTTTCATGTCGGTAAAAACAGGTGTTCCATTATTATCCGTAAAATTAAATACTTCTTTTTCCTGGGTGATTTCTCCGGCAAAGGAAGTGCTGAAGGATAATAATAGGAGATAAACTGATATCGCAAGTCGTTTCATGGTCAGGCTTATTGTTGTCATTATTCGGCTTAATAATAACGATTGCCTGTTTATCCAACAACTCAGGCTGATAAGCGGGCTGTGAGCCGGCTAATATGTGCTTATCAGTCGCCCTAAAACAATCATTGCCTTTTCCAGTTGTTCCTTTGTCGCTTTGCCATAATTAATCCTGATAAAGTTTTTATACTGGCCACTCACTGAAAATAGCGGTCCTGGCGCAATGCTAATTTTCTCGGCATAGGCTTGTTCATAAAGTTTCATGCTGTCAATTTCATTAGGCAACTCAAGCCAGATAACATAACCACCTTCAGGGTGAGTAATGCGTATTCCCCTGGGAAGATGCAAAGAAGCAAGGTGCAAAAAATAATCGCGTTGCTCTTTATAATAACGGCGCATTTGGCGTAGGTGCCGATCAAATACGCCCATCTCAAGATAGCGGGCAGCGGTTAACGCCGGAAGAGTTGCCCCTGCCATGCTATTGATAACCTTTAGCTGAGTTACCTGCTCAAGCCATTTTCCCGGAATAATCCAGCCAATTCGCAAGCCCGGTGAAAGTGACTTTGAAAGGGATGAACACAGCAATACATTACTATTTTCACCTTCCTCATCATAAGCCTTTATTGCTTTTGGGCGTTGAATGCCATAGCCCAGCTCGGCATAAATATCGTCTTCGATAACGGGAATATCAGCCTTTTTCAGAATACTGCGAAGCTCTGCTTTATGCGCATCACTCATACAATAGCCCAGCGGATTACTGTAGTTTGGGGTGAGTATACAAGCCGATACATTCCATTCTCTAATCGCCAGCTGCAGCGCAGGCAAACTCATGCCGCTTTTTGCATCCGTTGGTATTTCCAGCGCTTTTAGGCCCAGCGTTTCAATCGCTTTTAATGTGCCAAAATAACTGGGAGATTCAACCACCACCGTATCACCCGGCCTGGTCACGGCACGCAAACAGATTGTCATTGCCTCCTGACAACCTGTGGTAATGACAACATCATCAGGGCCAACATTAACCCCGGCATTGATCATGCGTCTCGCTATTTGTCGACGCAGATTTTTATTACCCGGAGGCGGGTCATAATCGGCTATACCATCCTCTTCC
>JALWMR010000147.1 GCA_027083815.1 Thiotrichaceae bacterium | reverse complement strand
CCCTTCGGGTCAGCTAAAGCTGTTGTCTCGCCTGCGGCTCGGCTGGATTGTCCGTATCAAACAACGAAACGGCAAGTTCACTAAAAAAGTGGGGGGTGTACGTTTTGTTATCCTAAATGAATATTCCCATTTTATCGCATCCTCTGGTAAAGTACGCGCACAAATTGATTCTGATGGTTTAGCTTATCGCTTGTTGCGTTGAAACAAGTTTAAATGCTGAAACACATCCGTAAAGAAGGGGATAAATTCAAATGCCAATAAAACTAGGGGTTCCACGCGAAACCGCAAAGGGAGAGCGCAGAGTTGCTATTGATCCCGCTGTTATTGCTCGTTTAAGCAAGGTAGGCGTCAAGATTTTTGTCGAGTCAGGCGCTGGCAAGCCTGCTTTAATGTCAGATGAACAGTTTGCAGGGGCGACTATTGTGGCAACTGCAAAAGAGCTTTATGAGAATTCAGATATTATCTGGCGCGTTCAGCCGCCAACCGATGATGAAGTCAATATGATGCGTGATGGCTCGGTACTTATTGGTACTTTGATGGCGCATAATAATATTGCCATGCTAAAAGCACTGGAAGAAAAGAAGATTACCAGCTTTGCCATGGAACTTATCCCGCGTATTTCTCGTGCTCAATCTATGGATGTGCTGTCATCACAGGCGGCCGTTGCTGGATATAAGGCAGCCATTATGGGTGCTGATATAGCACCCCGGTTCTTTCCCATGTTGACAACGGCAGCTGGTACTATTCGCCCATCAAAGGTGATCGTTATTGGTGTCGGTGTGGCAGGTCTGCAGGCAATCGCTACGGCCAAGCGTTTAGGTGCAATTGTAGAGGCCTATGATGTGCGCCCTGAAACGAAAGAACAAATAGAATCTTTAGGTGCAAAAGCCATTGTGCTTTCTATTTCGGCAACCGGTGAAGGCGGCTATGCGCGTGAGCTAACTGCCGAGGAGCGCGAAGCTCAGCAACAAGAGCTGGGTGGTTATATTGCACAAGCTGATGTGTTGATTACCACTGCGGCTGTACCGGGCAAGCCTTCTCCTAAAATCATACCGGAAGAGATGGTTAATGGAATGAAAGAAGGTGCCGTTATAATCGATCTTGCGGCAGAGGGTGGAGGTAACTGCACATTGACTCAGCCGGGCAAAACCATCACCCATGGCGATGTTGTTATCCACGGGCCTTTGAATGTGACGAGTCAGGTTCCGGTTCATGCCAGTGAGATGTACGCAAAAAATCTGTTTAACTTCATGCAGCTTTTGATGGATGAAAATGGCGAATATGAGCCTGATTATGAAGATGAAATTGTGATCGGGGCATTATTGACTAAAGATGGTGAAGTGATGCACGAAGGAACGGTTGAATTACTGAACAAAACATTAGGGGAAAAATAATGGAAGGTTTTGTCGCGCTTTATATTTTTATGCTGGCGGCTGTCACAGGCTATGAGCTTATTTCAAAAGTTCCGGTTATTTTGCATACGCCTCTTATGTCAGGTTCGAACTTTATTCATGGAATAGTATTGGTGGGTGCGATGGTTGCAATGGGTCATGCCGATACGACAGTAGAAAACATTATAGGTTTTATCGCTGTGCTACTTGCTGCGGGAAACGCGGTTGGTGGATATGTCGTAACAGAACGGATGCTGGAAATGTTTAAGTCCAGCGATTCGGACAAAAAGAAGGGAGGTCATTAATCATGGATTTAGTGATTCAAATAACCTATTTCATTGGTGCCTTCCTGTTTATTTTTGGTCTTAAGCAGATGAGTTCGCCCGTTACGGCACGCCGTGGCATTATCTGGGCCGGCATTGGTATGTTAATGGCGGTAGTCATTACTTACTTCCATCGTGAAATTCAGCATAACTATATCTGGATGACAATTGCGATAGCCATTGGTGGCGCGATTGCTTATATCAGTGGCAAAAAGGTCGCGATGACAGATATGCCGCAAATGATTGCGCTTTACAACGGCATGGGTGGTGGTGCGGCAGCCGCAATTGCAGCGGTAGAACTGGTTAAGCAAGAGCCTATGGATCCGGTTGTGCAAACACTGGCTGTTATTGGTGCCTTGATCGGTACAGTAGCATTCTCTGGGTCATTGGTGGCATTTGCTAAATTGCAAGGTTTGATGAGAGGAGTAATACGCTTTCCTATGCAGCAATGGGCAAACGCTTTAGTATTTGTTTTGGCGGTCACATTGGGGTTGGCAATTATTTTAAGTGCTAATCAGTATGCCATAGCAACTTTAACCGTTTTCTTCTTACTGGCGCTTGCCTTTGGTGTAATGATGACCGTGCCCATTGGTGGGGCTGATATGCCAGTGGTTATTTCCCTGTATAACGCTTTAACAGGCCTTGCTGTAGGTTTTGAGGGTTACGTTCTTGGTAATCCGGCAATGATGATTGCTGGTATTGTAGTTGGCTCTGCGGGTACTCTACTGACTCAGCTTATGGCGAAAGCAATGAATCGCCCCATTACTAATGTATTATTTAGTAACTTTGGAGAGGGTGGCGGTGGAGAAGGTGTCGCCGTTGCTGGAAGCATGAAAGAAATTGATGCTGCTGATGTGGCTATCATGATGGCCTTTGCCGATAAGGTAATTATCGTTCCAGGTTATGGTATGGCAGTTGCCCAGGCACAGCATAAAGTATGGGAATTAACCAAACTATTGCAAGAAAGAGGTGTGGATGTAAAGTTTGCAATTCACCCGGTAGCAGGTCGCATGCCAGGTCATATGAATGTGCTTTTGGCAGAAGCGGGGGTGCCCTATGATATTATTTATGATCTTGATGAGATTAATGAAGAATTTCCAACGACGGATGTAGTATTAGTTATCGGTGCTAATGATGTTGTAAACCCCGCCGCTAGAAATGATCCAAGTAGTCCAATTTATGGTATGCCTATATTGAATGCGGACAAGGCAAAAAATGTCATTGTTGTAAAACGAGGAAAAGGCACTGGCTTCTCGGGTATTGAAAACCAACTGTTCTTTGCTGACAACACTCGTATGCTTTATGGTGATGGACAAAAAGTTGCCAGTGAACTGGTGAGCGATCTAAAAGAGCTTTAAATCAGGTTCAAATTATTTTTATAATAAACTCTAATATTTTGCTTGATTTTTCAGGAAGGCCTCTAAAATGAGGCTTTTCTTTTGCTTGTTATTCACAGGTGGTAAAATGAAAGACTCTAAAAAAAGTACTTTTGCCTGGTTAATTAAGTGGAATACTGTAACTTACTGATATATAAGAAGTATTGTATTTTCTTGTGGAGGTGTGAGAAATAATAAAATGTAAAAAAGACAGTAACTTACGCATGTTTTGAGCTGTTAATCCACAGAGTTATCCACAGGATG
>JALWMR010000146.1 GCA_027083815.1 Thiotrichaceae bacterium | reverse complement strand
CTTCAAGATAATCCACCTATAATACGCTCCCTCTGATGCGGGGTGGAGCAGTCTGGCAGCTCGTCGGGCTCATAACCCGAAGGTCGTAGGTTCGAATCCTGCCCCCGCTACCAAGTTTTAAGAAAGCTGTAATTTATCGTGGCTTTCATAATAAAAAAGCCCCGTTTTAACGGGGCTTTTTTATTATTTAACAAAACTGAAAGCTTTCTAGAAAACATAGTAAAGGACATCCAAAAAGGACAAACGTGCAAAACAGGTTAAATGAAATTATCAAAACTACGGTCGAAGGCTTAGGTTTTGAATTATGGGGCTATGAATACCGGCCGCATACCGAAAGCGCTCTTCTTCGAATATTTATTGAAAAAGAACAAGGAATTACTGTTGATGATTGTGCACAGGTTAGTCGTCAAATAGGGGCTGTACTTGACGTGGAAAATATTATACCTGTAGCCTATATTTTGGAGGTATCGTCTCCGGGCATGGATCGCGTATTGTTTACGCTAAAGCAGTATCAGAACTATATTGGCGATATCGTTAAAATACGCACACGCACTCCGATAAAAGAAAGAAGAAACTTTAAAGGTGTGCTAAAAAAGGTAGATGAAAGTACAGTAACACTTAACATAGACAATCAGGAATTTTCAATTCCTTTTGAAACCATTGACCGAGCCAGATTGGTTCTAGACTGAGTCGTAGAAAAGGCGATAAACATGAGCAAAGAAATACTATACGTTGTAGATGCAGTATCTAACGAAAAAAATCTTGATCCTGAAGATATTTTTGGAGCAGTAGAAATTGCTATAGCAACCGCCACGCGCAAACGCTATGGAGCAGAACAAGATTTTCGGGTGGATATTAACCGGGAAACTGGGGACTACGATACATTTCGTCGCTGGCAGATTATGGATGATGAAGATCCTGAATTTGAATCACCTGAACGACATATTTTAAAAAGTTATGCTGATGAGCGCAACCTGGGCTTAGAAGTTGGCGACTATCTGGAAGAGCAAGTTGATTCAATAGAGTTTGGACGCATTACGGCGCAAATTGCAAAGCAAGTTATCATGCAAAAAGTCCGTCAGGCCGAACGCCAAAAAGTGGCTGATCAGTTCCGCGACAGTGTAGGAAAATTGGTACTAGGCACGGTCAAGCGCGTTGATAGACGAGGCGTCGTTCTGGATCTCGGTGAAAACAGCGAAGCCATTATACCGCGCGACATGATGATCCCACGTGAAATGGTACGCACAGGTGATCGTATGCGTGGCATCTTACAGGAAATTGATGATGAGGGTCGTGGAGGCCCAAAAATGATCGTTTCGCGTGTTGATGAGGAGTTTCTTGTTGAGCTGGTTAAACTGGAAGTTCCAGAAATTGGCCAAGAGCTTATCGACATCATGGGTGCCGCACGTGACCCTGGATCACGTTCAAAGATTGCAGTACGAGCCAACGTCCCTAATCTTGACCCTGTAGGTGCTTGCGTTGGCATGCGAGGCTCAAGAATACAAACAGTTACCAACGAAATGAACAACGAGCGTGTCGATATTATCCCATGGGATGATGACGTAGCGCGCTTTGTTATCAATGCAATGCAACCTGCTGAAGTTTTATCAATCGTCATTGATGAAGATAAAAAAAGCATGGATATTGGCGTTGATGAAGAAATGCTTGCCCAGGCAATTGGTAAAGGCGGTCAAAATGTTCGTCTCGCCAGCCAGCTCACCGGCTGGACACTCAATGTTATGAGTGAAGAGGAAGCAGAAAACAAAAGCCGTAGCGAACAAAATATTCTAGTTACACTGTTTGCTGATAAACTGGATGTGGACGAAGAGGTTGCTAATATACTCGTCGAAGAAGGTTTCTCAAGTCTTGATGAGGTAGCTTATGTACCCGCAGAAGAATTCCTCAAAATAGATGAGTTTGACGAAGATATTGTAGAGGAGTTACGCAGTAGAGCCAGAAATGCTCTGCTTGCACTTGCAATTACAGGCGAAGGTGGAAAGCCATCTCAAGATCTTCTTGAGATGAAAGGCATGAACAATGCACTTGCACAATTATTAGCAAGTAAAGGCATTTGCACCATGGAAGATTTAGCAGAACAATCAACGGACGAACTCGTTGAAATAGAAGGTATTGATGAAGAGCAAGCCGCCAAACTTATTATGACGGCTCGCGAACCATGGTTTGCCGAAGCTGAGGCAGAAGAAGCCAACAACAATGCTTCAAATGCGTAAACCAACAGGAGAGAAAAAAGATGTCAGAAACAAGTGTAAACCAACTCGCCGAGTTAATCGGTGCTCCTGTAGAAACTTTATTACAGCAGCTTCAAGATGCCGGCATAAGCGCGTCTAACGCAGACGATACAATAACCGATGCTGAAAAATTAAAGCTACTGGAACATATCCGCAAAGCACAAACACCGGCCAAAAGCAGTGCACCATCAAAAAGTGCTTCAGGGAAAATATCATTGAAGAGACGCTCCACCAGTGAAATAAAAGGTTCCAAAGGAAGTGTCAGTGTCGAAGTAAGACGCAAAAAAAGCTTTGCTGCACCCGTATCACAAGTTTCTACTGACGAGAATGAGTCAACAACTACAAGTGAGCTAGAAGCCCCGGTAGGTAAAACAGATGAATTAGCCAAGCAACTAGCAGAAGAGCGAAAAGCCAGAGAAGAGGCGACCAAAAAAGTCAAAGCAAGTCGCCAACAAGCTAGTGACAAAAAAACACAGCAAAAAGCTGAAAATGATGCTCAGGCAGCCTCAGAAAAGAGCGAAGAAACGCAATCAGCTACTACTAATGAAGAACCAGCAGCACCTGTGGAAATCATTGAGACTACAGACAATGAAGTAAAAGCTACTGTTAAAACTACTGAAGAACCTGTCATTAGCAAAGAAGAAAGTACGCTTCCTAAACCGCTAACACCTAAAGAGATGCGTGAACAACTTGCCAAAAAGGCACGCGAGGAAGCCGCATCCATGTTTAAGCGACGCGCCTCACCACCAAAGCCTAAACCCAAACCTGTTGCAACACCCTCCGCAAAGACAAATTCAACCCCTGCTACACCGGGAGCGGCTAATAAAGGCAAAAAGAAGCCTTTCCAGGGGCGTTCCGCTGGACCAGGTCAACTGCATATTAAAGATGGCCAGGGCGGACGACGCAAAAAGAAAGGTAAACGCTCAAGACAGGTCAAAATTGACCAACCTACAGAGCATGGCTTTGAGAAACCAACAGCTCCTGTTGTACGCAGTATTGAAGTTCCCGAGACCATCGTTGTTTCAGAGCTTGCTCAAATGCTATCAGTTAAAGGGGCAGATGTAATTCGTGCCATGATGGGCATGGGAGTAATGGCAACCATTAACCAGGTGATAGACCAGGATACAGCCATACTTATTGTTGAAGAAATGGGACATGAAGCAAAGGCTGCCAAGACTGAGGAAGAGCAAACTTCTGTTGAGTCATTACTTGAAGACACGAGTCAATATGAAAAGCTTCCTCGCCCGCCTGTAGTCACTATTATGGGTCACGTTGACCATGGTAAAACATCATTATTGGACTATATTCGCAGTAGCCGGGTAGCCTCTGGTGAGGCTGGTGGCATTACTCAGCATATTGGTGCTTATCAGGTTGAAACAGATAACGGTACAATCTCTTTTCTTGACACACCGGGTCACGCCGCATTCTCACAAATGCGCGAGCGCGGAGCAAAAACAACCGATATTGTAATTCTTGTAGTAGCTGCAGACGATGGTGTTATGCCTCAAACTGAAGAGGCGATAAAGCATACGCGTGCTGCAGGCGTTCCTTTAATTGTGGCCATTAATAAGATTGATAAGGAATCCGCTGATCCAGATAGAGTTAAAAGTGAGCTGGCCAAATTTGAAGTAGTACCAGAGGACTGGGGTGGAGAAGATGTATTTGTTAATGTCTCTGCCAAAGAAGGAACCGGTATTCCAGAGCTACTTGATGCCATTCTGCTGGTTGCAGAGGTACTAGAGCTCAAAGCACGCAAAGAAGGCCCAGCCGTTGGTGCTGTTATCGAATCTCGTGTAGAAAAAGGGCGTGGTGCAGTTGCTACTGTTCTCGTTCAGGAAGGCACTCTCAATAAGGGCGACGTTGTCCTGGCTGGCTCTGAATTTGGCCGCGTAAGGGCAATGCTAAACGACATGGGTCAGAGCATTACAGAAGCTGGGCCATCGACTCCCATAGAAATTCTTGGCCTATCCGGAACACCTTATGCGGGTGACGACTTGCTGGTTATGAAAAGTGAGCGCCGCGCACGTGAATTAGCCGAACAGCGCCACGAGAAAGAACGTGAAACTCGTTTTGCTGCACAACAGGCCGCCAAGCTAGATGCCATGTTTGAGAAGATGCAAGATGGTGAGAAGTCAACGCTGCCTATTCTGCTAAAAACAGATGTTCAAGGCTCTTTGGAAGCAATAAAAAGCTCTCTACAAGCACTGTCGACTCCAGAGGTGGCTGTGCAAATTATCTCTTCGGGTGTTGGCGGGCTTAGCGAAACAGACATCTCACTCGCACAAGGCGCAGAAGCGGTTGTAATCGGCTTTAATGTTCGTGCAGATGCAGCAGCGCGACGCTTAGCTGCCGAATCAGATATTGAAATACGCTATTACAGTATTATTTATGAGCTTATCGATGATATTCGTGATGCCATGAGTGGCCTACTTAAGCCCGAGCTTCGTGAAGAGCTAATTGGCATAGCCGAGGTTAAAGATGTCTTTACCGGTTCTGGTTTTGGCAATATCGCCGGTTGTCTTGTTATTGAAGGTAAAATAAAGAAAGACGAGCCAATTCGCGTATTGCGTAATGATGTTGTTATCTATGAAGGCGTGCTAGAGTCACTAAGACGTCATCAGGATGATGTTAAAGAAGTAAACACCGGTACAGAATGTGGTATTGGCGTGAAAAACTACAATGATGTGCAACCTGGCGATCTTATCGAAGTCTTTTCTCGCACAGAGATTAAGCGCTCTCTAAGTAAGTAAACAGGAAATACAATGCCTTACGACTATTCACGTACCGACCGCATTGGTGAGCAAATCAAACGAGAGCTTGCCATGTTGATTCGCAATGAAATAAAAGACCCGCGTGTCAGCATGGTAAGTATTCTTGATGTTTCTGTAACTAAAGATCTATCACAGGCAAAGGTTTATTTTGACACCCTGAATCAGGATGAGCATGAAGCCTGTGAAAAGGGCTTGAATAACGCGGCTGGCTTTTTACGTCGTGAGCTTGGGCGAGCCATTAAACTGCGCAACACGCCTTCCCTTAAATTTATCTATGATGATACTGAACAGCGAGCGAATGACCTCTCTCATGTGATCGATCAGGCTGTAAAGTCAGATAAAAAGCCCTAGCAGGTTGTTGAAATTCGCTTAGACGAGTGCGAGACAAGGCAAAATCGACCGAAAAAGCGCAGTTTTACTGGAGTAAATGAGCATTTTGAGGTCTATTTTAACGCAGTATCGTGCCGTATAAGTAGAATTTCAACAGCCTGCTAGCAAAGCAATACAAACTTCAAGGTTAGACAAAAAGGATATTGCACATTGTGGCAAGGAGAAGAAAAGGCAAAAATGTAGATGGCATCCTGTTATTAGATAAACCACTCGGTTGCACATCAAATTCTGCTCTGCAAAAAGTACGCTATCTTTTCGATGCCAAAAAAGCGGGGCATACAGGAAGTCTTGATCCTCTGGCAACAGGCGTTTTACCTATTTGTTTTGGCCAGGCAAGCAAAGTAACCGCATTTTTACTCGATTCAAATAAACGCTATACTTGCACCTTGCAATTAGGTAGCACCACCACCAGCGGTGATAAAGAGGGAGATGTATTGCTAGAACGTGAAATCACCCACTCATCATCTGATATCGAACCTGCCCTTGTACGCTTCAGGGGCGAGATTGAACAAATCCCTCCTATGCATTCTGCCTTAAAACATAACGGCCAACCACTTTACAAACTGGCCAGACAAGGTATAGAAATCGAACGCAAAGCCAGAAAGGTCACTATTCTGGAACTAAACTGCCTTAACTACACCCCAGACACAATCACGCTTGATGTACTTTGTACGAAAGGCACTTATATACGCACCCTCGCTCAGGATATTGGCGAAGCACTTGGTTGTGGCGCTCATTTAAGCATGTTAAGACGCACCTTAGTTGAGCCTTTTGATTGTGCAAAGCTCTACACCATCGAAGAAATACAAGACCTGGCAAAACTGGGGGCGTTAAAAGAAATACTTCTCCCTATTGACTCTGCTTTATCAGAACACCCATCTATAACTCTGACAGATGAAGAAGCTAAACGCATTCAAAATGGTCTTAAAGTTAGTCGCCGGGATATCCCTGACAGCCAAATGATACGTCTCTATATCAATAACGGGAAAAACAATGAGTTTATCGGCATTGGAAGACTCTCCAGCGACCAAAAACTGGCATCCAGGAGGCTTATGCGCACTAATTAATCATTAAAAAGACACCCCCCACCTTTTTTGCCCTTTTCTCTAAAACTACTTACTATTAACTAGCACAGCGTGTTACAATGCGCCGCTTTTTTAGGTGTAGTCTGTTTCTAGTAATTGCTAATCGATTCATTAGAAATGACTGCATTCAATCAACCCAATCTACCTGTGTCATTAAGATGACCTTGTAGGTACTAATCTGGAACTTAGGAATATGTCTCTGAACGCAGAAACAAAAGCGAAAATTATTGAAGAGTATCGCTTGTCAGATACTGACACCGGGTCTTCGGAAGTGCAGGTTGCGCTATTAACGGCGAATATCAGGCATCTTACGGAGCACTTTAAAACACACATTCACGACCACCATTCACGTCGCGGATTGTTAAGAATGGTCAATCAGCGCCGTAAGCTGCTTGACTACTTGAACCGCACTGAGTCTGCTCGCTATCAAGACCTGATCAAGCGTTTAGGTCTACGTCGCTAGATCACACAATAAAAACACCGCATATCTGCGGTGTTTTTATTTGTAATTCACGTCACAAGGATGTTTATAAAAGTTAGTTTGTAAAACAGTCATAATGCTTTGTAACAACAACTTTAATAAACACCCTTTCGTGACATAGAATAAAGAAATACCAGAACAAGGAAACAAGAAATATGTTTGATGTTGTAACTACAACCTTTCAGTATGGCGAACATACTGTAGAACTCGAAATGGGTGAAATAGCCCGTCAAGCCAATGCTGCTGTTAAAGTTGATATGGATGGCACAGTCCTGCTTGTATCCGTCGTTGGCCAAAAAACAGCCCGCGAAGGACAGGACTTCTTTCCATTAACCGTCAACTATCAGGAAAAAACCTATTCATCCGGTAAAATTCCTGGCGGCTTCTTTCGTCGTGAAGCCCGCCCCAGTGAAGGTGAAACCTTACTGGCTCGCTTGATTGATCGCCCTATTCGTCCGCTTTTCCCTGATGGGTACATGAACGAAGTTCAAGTGATTATCACCGTTATGTCATTAAACCCTGAGGTATTACCTGATATTCCTGCAATGCTTGGCACCTCTGCAGCACTTTCCGCATCTGGCATTCCATTTAATGGCCCAATTGGTGCTGCACAAGTCGGCTACAAAAATGGCGAATACCTGTTGAATCCCACCGTTTCAGAGATGGAAGATTCAGAACTGGACCTAATGGTTGCTGGTACAAAAGACGCTGTACTCATGGTTGAGTCTGAAGCCAAAGAGCTTTCAGAGGAGATTATGCTTGGTGCCGTTATGTTTGGTCACGAAAAAATGCAAGTTGCTATTGATGCAATCAGTGAATTCGCATCTGAAGTAGGCAATGAACGTTGGGAATGGTCTGCCCCAGAAAAAGATGAGGCACTGGCTGCCAAAGTAGCTGATATCTGTGAAGCTGATCTAAAAGACGCTTTCCAAACGGCTGACAAGATGGAACGTCAGGATAAAGTCGCTGCCGCTAAAGACAAACTTATGGAAACACTACTTAGCGACGATGAAGATAGTCCAACTGAAAGCGATATTGCCAACGCATTTAAAGACCTTGAAAAGAAAATTGTGCGTAGCCGTATTATCGCGGGTGAACCACGTATTGATGGTCGTGATAACCAAACGGTTCGCGCCATTCATTCACGTGTTGGTGTACTGCCACGCACTCATGGCTCAGCCCTGTTTACTCGCGGAGAAACACAGGCTTTGGTTGTAACAACACTTGGCACACAACGTGATGCACAAATCATTGATGCACTTCAAGGCTCTTACAAAGAACCCTTTATCCTGCATTATAATTTCCCTCCCTACTCGGTCGGTGAAACAGGTCGCACGGGTAGCCCGGGCCGTCGTGAAATCGGTCATGGCCGTTTAGCCAAGCGTGGCGTTCTTGCTGTAATGCCCGATCAGGAAGCCTTCCCGTACACCGTGCGTGTGGTTTCTGAAATTACCGAATCAAACGGTTCAAGCTCTATGGCTTCGGTGTGTGGTACATCACTTTCCTTGATGGATGCTGGCGTTCCAATTAAAGCACCCGTTGCTGGTATTGCCATGGGTCTGGTTAAAGAAGATGAAGATTTTGCCGTGCTCACCGACATCCTCGGTGATGAAGATCATCTGGGCGATATGGACTTTAAAGTTGCCGGTACCAAAGATGGTATTAATGCACTTCAAATGGACATTAAAATCGAAGGCATCACCAAAGAAATCATGGAACAGGCGCTAGAGCAGGCACAAACAGCTCGTTTGCATATCCTTGATGAGATGAACAAAGTGATTGATGAATCACGCCAGGAAGTTTCCGATTTTGCTCCTCGTTACGTCACCATGAAAATCAACCCTGACAAGATTCGTGAGGTAATCGGTAAAGGCGGAGAAACCATTAGAAGCATTACCGAAGAAACCGGCGCACAGGTTGATATAGATGATACCGGTGCAATAAAAATATCTGCCGTTGACGGATCAGCTGCAAATGCCGCCAAGAAAATGATTGAAGATATTACCGCCGAAGCAGAAGTTGGTGAGGTATATGATGGCAAGGTCGCCAAAATCATGGAATTTGGTGCATTTGTAACAATTCTTCCCGGAAAAGATGGCCTGGTTCACATTTCACAAATCAGTGATGAGCGCGTTGAAAAAGTCAGCGACCATCTAAAAGAAGGCGATAAAGTTCGCGTAAAACTACTTGAGATAGATCGTCAAGGGCGGATGCGTTTGAGCATGAAAGAAGTATCAGACGGTGAGTAAGCGCAATAATTAACACAACGATATATACCGTTTATCAAAAGGCTCCCTAATCGGAGCCTTTTTTGCATCTAAAAACAAACCACGCCGTATATAGATCTAACAAGAATGCATTATAAACCCAACTACTAAAGAAAAAGAAACAATGGAAGATATATACGCTGAGTTGTTACAAAAAACCGCACAGGGGGATCAAATAGCCTTTAAACAGCTATATGAACAATGCTCTCCTAAATTAATGAGCCTTTGTATGCGTTTAATGAAATCAGAAGCTCTGGCGCAGGATGTATTGCAAGAAGGATTTATTAAAGTCTGGGATAAGGCCGATTCCTATACCCCTGGCAAAGGTAAAGCAATGACATGGATGTCAACCGTAATACGCAACAAGGCTCTGGATAAACTCCGAAGTCTGAAAACAAAAGCAACTGAAACTGAAATCCAATACGAAGGGCTTGAGTTTGCATCAGCAGATTTAGAACCCGACAGGCTTGAATATTTAAGTCAGGATGTAAAAGTGCTAATGGCTTGCCTGGACAAATTAAAACCAGCTCAAAGAGAATGTATTTTACTCTCTTATTATTATGGACACACCCATCAAGAGCTTGCAGATAAATTAGATCGACCCCTGGGCACCATTAAAGCCTGGATTAGAAGAGGACTAGAGGACCTACGACCATGTCTAACCTAGAAAAACAACAAAGCAATCAAAAGCAAACAAAGCGTTATCAGAACCCTGAGCTGTTTGAACAGCTCGCTATTGAATATGCCGTTGGCTCACTACACGGCCGTGCCAGAGAGCGCTTTGAAGTATTAATGGAAACGCACTTTTATCTAAGAGCCGTTGTTGATGCCTACGAAAACAAATTTGCCAACCTGGTAGAGCTGTTACCTGATGAGCAACCTTCCAGCAAGGTATGGAAAGGTATAGAAGCACATATTAATGCATCTGAAAAACAAACTGAACAAGCACATGCAGAGAACAAACAAGCCTGGTGGAAAAGCAGCTTCTTTAAGCAAGGCCTCGGCATGGCGGCAATGGCACTGATTGTTTCCGCTTTTCTGATTCTCAACCCAATGACTGGCTCCCCTGTTGCAACAGCCTATACCGCTGTTCTTGAATCGGGCACAAATGAACCGGTAGCAATCACCAGAATTAAAAAGTCTGACATGAAGCTCTCTATCGATATCATGAAACCGATCAAGATTGCTGACGATAAAGTTCTCACCCTTTGGTGTCACCCCAAAAAGGGCGGTATGCCAATGAAAATGGGAACCATATCAAAGTCTGGTAAAACAGAAATATCCATCAGCAAGACAGAATGGCAGAACTTTAAAGATGTTGGAATGCTTACAATCAGCGCCGAACGCAAAGATACCAAAGCCATTAGAGAGCCAACTGGTGAAATTCTTTTAAAAGGTCAGTTGAGCTCTACCGATTAACAAGTAATAATGGGCGGATGCCAAACCTCACTTTAATTAGCCATCTCCATAACAGCATAAAACCTCTGCAGATATTTATTTGCAGAGGCTTTATGCTGTTAGGCGCAAAAAAATTATGATACGGCTTTTAGTAATCGGCACCTTGATGGCATCAATAATCTCGCTAATTTCATGTGGTTATTCTCAATCTAGCTCCTATCAATACTCTATCCTTCCTCAGGGAAAAAATGCTCAATTCGATAACAACTTTATGCAAATAAAGATTAAGAAGACTATTGGACTCAGAAATCACAAAGTTAATGATCTACCTATTTCAGAACTATCGGGCATCGCCTGGGATAATGATGAACAATTACTCTATGCTGTTTCTGATGAGGGGCTACTTTATCATTTTAAACTTTCATTTTCTGATGATAACAAGCTAAGTTCCATTAATCCTGTTTTAGCTACCCCATTAAAAGACATCATTGGTTACCCCCTAAAGGGGAAATACAGTGATTCCGAAGGCTTGTCTCTAATGGCGGGAAACAATGGCAAAAAAGGTGATTCAAAGCTTGTTATTTCATTTGAAAACAAACCTCGCATTGCACTTTATTCTCCCACAGGAAAACTACTTAAGAAAATCAAAATACCCAAAAAACTACGTAAACGAAAAACCTATCGCAGCAAAAATAAAGCACTGGAAAGTGTCACAGTACATCCAAAATACGGGATAATCACCGCCGCTGAATATCCGATTCGCTCCGATGACATTAAATACCAGAGCCTTTATGCTATTTCTAAAAAAGGCAATAAAAGAATCTGGCACTTTAAGGCTTCCCCCTCAGCCAACAGCGCGATTACTGGTTTAGAGACACTTGAAGATGGCTCTATACTAATACTCGAGCGTGCTTACCAAAACCCAATAACCCCCATTATAATCAGCTTACGTCGCCTGGATCTAAACAAATGCAATAAGAAACTGGAATGTGATACAGAAACCATTGCCCGTTTTGATGGGGCAGACGGTTGGTTGCTCGATAACTTTGAAGGCTTGACTCATCTAACAGGCAATCAATATCTAATGGTCTCTGATAACAACCAAAACCCGTTGCAACGTACTTTGTTTGTTCACTTCTCTATCAAAAGTAAACAATAAATAGAAGTAAAAGTACACCCCCCACCTTTTTAAGCATTTTCTCCAGATTTATCTAAAAAAATAGCTACACTCTGTGCATGAAAAAGAAAACACTTGGCCACCTGAGTTCACCGGAAACCTGGGAGTTTTTACAGAGCCACCCGGATGCAAAATTAATTGATATACGTTCCTCAATGGAGTTTCTATTTATTGGACACCCTGTTAATGCCATTCATATTGCCTGGATGGAGGATCCCGACTGGGATATTAACCCTAACTTTGTCCAGGAAATAAGTGCTCTACAAACGAATAACTGTCCTATTGTCATGATATGCCGAAGCGGTAATCGCTCGGAAAAAGCAGGTGTTCAATTACTAAAGGCCGGACTCACCAATATTTATCATGTAAGCGATGGTTTTGAAGGCGACCGTGATGACAATAATCATCGCGGCACTTTAAATGGATGGCGCTATCATGGCCTACCATGGGAGCAGTGCTAGTGATACCTCAATTCAGGTATTAGTCCGGCATAAGAAAATACAATCGAAAAAGAATCAATAAAGAGTATTAAAATTTGAAAAAATTGTTATATTTCAATTACTAATCATAGTATAAAGTAAAGGTGAATTTTAACAATCCATTAATTGTTAATAGATTGTTACAGTGAACACAGGTTTTATAGTATTCTCAGTCAGCTGACTAAATGAATACTAATAATACACTGTTAAATAGTTGATAATTATTAAGACATCTTTTCAAGAAGGATCTCATACGATAATTAAACAACATTACAACCCCAAGGAAAGGAGACTTCAATATGAAGAAAAATAAAACCCCAACACTCGATCGTCGAGGATTTTTAAAAGCATCTATTGCCACAAGTATTGCTGCATCATCACCCCTATTTCTCATGAAAAATGCCTATGCAAAATGCGAAACATTTCGCAATGTGCCAAAGGCAGATGCCAAAACAGTTACCTTAGGATTTAACGTCCCGCAAACAGGTGCTTATTCAGATGAAGGTGCTGATGAATTACGTGCATTCAAACTGGCAGTAAAGCATCTGAACGGCGAAGGTGATGGCGGCATGACAAAAACACTGAAGCCCTCTTCTTTAAAAGGTAATGGTATTCTAGGCAAAAAAGTTAAGTATGTTACGGGTGATACTCAAACAAAATCAGATGCTGCTCGTGCATCAGCCAAGCGCATGATCGAAAAAGATGGCGTAGTTATGATCTCTGGCGGCTCTTCATCGGGTGTTGCTATTGCGGTACAAGGCTTATGTCAGGAACTCGGCGTGTTATTCATGGCTGGCCTGACTCATTCAAATGATACTACTGGTAAAGACAAGCGTCGTTATGGTTTCAGACACTTCTTCAACGCAAAAATGACCGGTGCTGCACTCGGCCCGGTATTAAAAGAAGAACTTGGCACTGATCGTAAAGCCTATCACCTGACCGCTGATTACACCTGGGGCTGGACACAGGAAGAATCCATAAAAGAAACCACTGAAGCACTTGGCTGGAAAACGGTTAAAACGGTCAAAACACCCGTTGGTGCGGGTGATTTCTCTCAATATATTACCCCCATCCTGAACTCAGGTGCTGATGTATTAATCCTTAACCACTATGGTAAGGACATGATTAACTCACTGACTCAGGCTGTTCAGTTTGGACTAAAAGGCAAAGAAGTTAACGGCAAGAAATTTGAAATTATCGTTCCTCTATTCTCTCGCTTAATGGCACAGGGTGCTGGTGACAATATCAAAGGTATTCTTGGTACCACTAACTGGAACTGGGCACTTAAAGATGAGGGATCACAGGCATTTGTTAAGTCTTTCGGTAAGGAATACGGCTTCCCACCCTCACAGGCAGCTCATACTTGTTA
>JALWMR010000145.1 GCA_027083815.1 Thiotrichaceae bacterium | reverse complement strand
CAGAACAATGACAATAATAGTTCCCGCAATAATAGCAACCAGTGTTGAGGGAACTGCTTTGGTTAATCGTGGCAAATATTCGATAATAAACATGGTTAACACAATCAGGGCAAGCATAATGTATAGCTTTGAACCTGTTATCCATTCTTGTGTGCCATCGGGTAACTCGATTTTAAAGTGTTGAAGCTGCGCCAGAAATATCACCAGCGCCAAACCATTAACAAAACCAAGAAAAACAGGGAATGGCACCAGGCGGATAAATTTACCCAGTCGTAAAAGTCCAAAAATAATCTGAATAATGCCCATCAGAATCACGGCAGCAAATAAATATTCAATGCCATGCTGTGCCACCAATGTGCCGATAACCACGGCAATTGCGCCAGTAGCTCCCGAGATCATACCAGGGCGGCCTCCGGCAATGGCGGCTACCAGACCAATAGTGAAGGCCGCATACAAGCCATGAATGGGTGGAATACCCGCTAGTAAGGCAAATGCAACTGCCTCTGGTACCAAAGCCAGCGCAACTGTTAATCCAGACAGTAGATCATTTTTAATACATTCTTTACGTGACGAAACAATGCTGAACATGCGAACAAACCCGTAATACTTAAAATGCGCGCAAGTATACTGTTTTTAAGGATACTTAAAACATTAAATCAATGCTTACAACGAGAAAAAGGCAAAAAAGGTGGGGGGTGTACTTATCATATCTTTAAATCATCCAGATAAAGCTGATAAAGCTTTGGTTCCATCATGCTATTCACCGGAACATCTACTTTTTGGGTGTCCTTACCAAAGATTTGTGCGGCTTTCATGATTTTTTCATCGAGATAGCGCGTTTTAATGCTGAACTGGTAATCTTTGGGCAGCTTGCGATTATTGGCTGCGAGGTTAAATCCCCAAACGCCAAAAGAGGGAATGGTAATGTGATAACTCAGGGTATCATCAAATACCTCTGCCAGTGTTTGTTGAATGCTCCAGAATGTTTTGCGGGTAAAGTAGGGCGATGCGCTTTGTGTTACCAGTATGCCATCAGCGGTCATGCGCTTGCGGATCATAGTATAAAACTCACGCGAGTAGAGCTTGTTAATCGCTTCATTATGCGGGTCGGGCATGTCGATAATCACCCGGTCATAAAGAATGCCCTTTTGGTTAATGAAGCTAAAGGCATCCTGATTAAATACGCTGACTTTGGGGTTTTCCAGGCTGTGTTCATTCAATGATGCCAGCATCGGAAGACGCTTGCTTATGGCGGTCATTTCGGGGTCAATATCGACCAGATGAATTTCTTTTACATCGTTATATTTCAATATTTCACGTACCGCAAGACCATCACCACCACCTAGAACCAATACCCGGGAGCGCTGGCCGGGGATTGAAAGGAGTGGATGTACCAGTGATTCGTGATAGCGGTATTCATCGCGTGATGAAAACTGTATGTGGCCATCAATATATAAGCGATGTTCATTTAGTGTGGCTGATTTTGTCACCACAATTTTTTGGTAGGGCGTTTGTTTCTGGTAAATAATCTGATCGAAATAAAGGTGTTTTTCGGCAAAGCGGGTTAATTCTGTGCCATAAATCATAAAACCCAATAAGGTGAATAAGATGGCAAGGCTGATAAGGCTTAATCGACGCGGTGTACGCAAATGCTCTTTAAAGAAGTAAATATTGGTGAGCGCCGTTAAAATATTAATCAGGCCAATGGCGAAAGAGGATCGAATCAGTCCCAGCTGTGGCAATAAAAACAGGGGAAAAGCAACCGAGCCGATCAAAGCACCGATATAGTCAAGCGACATAACATTGGCGATGGAATCCCGGGTGCTTTGCTTTGCTGAAAGTATTCCGGTAAGAATTGGAATTTCCATGCCGACCAGCGCGCCGATAATGAGAATCAGGCTATACATGGTGGCTTCATAAAGAACCCGAGCCTGTGGAAAAACGATCAATAATAATAAACTGCATATCCCACCAACCAGTGAAATAACAATTTCAACAGTAATAAAGTTTTGAACCAAATTATCGCCCAGCAGTTTGGACAAGTAAGAGCCGACTCCCATGGCAAACATAAAAAAGCCAATGGTAAGCGAGAATTGATAGACACTATTGCCCAGCAGATAGCTGGAAACAGTGCTGATAATCAGCTCGTAGGCAATCCCGCATAATGCTACCACCAAAATGGAGATAAGCAGTATGCCGGTTTGTTTTTTAGTGAGTTGTGAGTAGGCTTGCAAGCGTGTTATTCCTGTGAAAGAGGTGCAACCAGAGAAAAGGGCAAGCCGAGCGAAGCGAGACAATGTCGGAGCATGGTGACGACTACCCGAAGGGTGGCTTTAGAAAAGCCATAAAAAGGTGGGGGGTGTACTTTTTTACCCTGTTCATAGAATAAACAACCCGTTCAGGCAGCTACTTTCCCGAGGTGTGACTGCCAGAACCCGCTCTGGAGCGTGCACTTGGCGAAGATTGCCTAAAACCGGAGCTTCTACGCGGTGTAGCCTGACGACGAGCCGGGTTAACGCCACTCATGCGCTGACGGCTTAGCATATTGCCCAATAACATACCCATAAAAAAACCTGATCCCATAAAAGAATGTGGTTGTTCGGCAACTTCATTGCCAGCACTTGCGAGTACGCGGTTATTTTCGGCATCAGCCTCTATTTTAAACAGACCTTTTTCATCGGGGTCTGGTTTCTGGTTTTTATTGGTATCTTTAAAGGCAACAAAAGAACCGTCTTGCTGTGGAACAACGCCGATTGGCCCATATTGTGAAAGTTTGGGGTCTTCATTAAGCTTGCGTGCGTATTCTTGTGAGAATTTATTCATCACATTGTCTTTAGTGACGCTGCCATCAGCATTGGCACTACTGTTATCCAGTGTTGTCATGGTATTGGATGCTATGCCAGCTGCCTTGTTTAAAGCTTCAAGCGATGAGGTGTTTTGACTGTCACTCGGTGAGCAGCCAGCAATCAGGGCTAAACTCAGTGCTGCTAGCAGCGTTAAAAAATGTGTTTTTTTCATTGTGTTAATCTCTTTTTTTGTCTGTCTATAAATAATAACTGTAATGTTCATCATGAATACCATCTTCATAGTAATCATGCAATAAACCGGATGTTTTAAAGCCGGCTGAAATCAAGGTGTCTTTAACGCCTTTATAATTGCTGGGGAAAGATAAAAAGATGGCGCGTCCATTTTCCTTGTGCACCTCGTCAATGCCAAGCTGGACATCTTCTCGTGTAAACAGTGTTTCGCCTTCATCATGCCAAGCAAAGGTATAGGCACCATCTGTTTCGGCAATTTCATAAACAGCGTTAAATCGCACCGGCACTATCTCTTTAGGCACATCAAAATCAGCAATCATGGCGGGGGTGTCGCTAATTCGCATCCCCAGAATAATTTGTGATTCACCTACATCATAATAATCGGGATGGGTAATTTCAATCTTGAATCCCAATGTTTGATAAAGATGTAAGGCCGCAGCATAAAGTGGTCCATCTTCCTCATCGACATAATCACTGACTTTAACGAATAACATTCTGCCTTCACGCGCTTTTAGAAAGTCGATTAACTCGTTGAGCATCTTGCGACCAAAACCCTGATTGGCATAGTCATCATGCACATAAGTCCATGAAATCCAGTAGGTATTATCACAGCCAGGTGGTGTTGAAAAGCCGGTAACGCCAATGATTTTACCTTCATGGCGCAATACAAACATATCCATAATGCCACCAATCTGGCTGAATCCGGCAGCGGCTTCTTCGGCATCGTCTTCGTCCTGCGAGGCAATTACAGCGACCACCTCTTTAATGTCTTCGGGCTGCATTTCCTGGAGAAGTTTCATTGTGTGCTCTCGTCATCAGGTGCAGCAACAATACCACGCAGATGTTTGGTAAGGGTTATTTCTCTGGTCTTAAATGCTTCTTCAAAGACAGCGATTGCCTTTTCTGGTTGCGTTTCGCCACACATGAAAATATCCAGTGCGGCAAAGTTTCTTTCTGGCCAGGTATGAATACTGATATGAGATTCAGCCAATACGGCAACGCCGGATACACCACCATTGGGTGTAAAGTGATGCAGGTGAATATGGAGCAGGGTGGCACCGGATACTTCAACCGCTTTTCTTAAGGTATTTTCAATATGGCTGATATTATTTAGATGTGAAGCATTCCAGCAATCCAGTAGAATATGGGTCCCAGCGAAAAGCTGTCCCTCTTTTTCTGTAAAAAGATCCTGCGCTTGTTCCTGAGAATGATTATTAGTCAGGTTATTATCAATATAGCGTGGCCATTGCTGATCCGATGAATTATGCATAATGATAAATATGGGGATAAAGCCGCTTAAAACAACCACATATAGCTAATGGCTAAGGTAATAATTAACAGGGTAATGGCGATAAGGTAACTTGAGTTCATGGTGTTTGATGGATTAACAAAGGTTTCATGACAAAGTATAGACGAATATTGTTTCCATAGTACTGGTTTTTATGGATATACAGGTTATAGCTTCCAGTAGCCCAGCTCTCTACGCAGTTTGAAATTTCGTATCAGATTACGCGGCTTTCTCTTTTTGGGCTTCATCTCTCCCGAGAGCATTCTATCTACCGCATCTAGCACTCTGGCACTTGATTTTCCATCCCGGTATGGATGAAAGCGCATTACAGTTTCAGAGATCACTTCATGGTTTTGCGACGGATTTTCAAGAACAGAAAGTATCGTCTTTTCCAGGTTTGTAGGATTCTCCACGTTGACAAGCGAATTATCCCCGGCATCTCCCTGAAATGTGACGACCGGTTTTAGCAGTGTCAAAAACTCATAGATGATTGATGAAATATCGCATAACATCATATCTGCTTCATGAAATGCGTCAATCAACTCTGTTGATTCGACAAAAGTGACATTGGGAAAGTTGATCGACTTGTATTTGCAGACTGTTTCTTTCGGCATCTTCGGATGCAGGGTTACATACCAGTGAATATCATATTTTTGCATCATCTCCAGCAAAATGGGAAACAGTACTTCCGCCTTGCTGTAACGCGGGCTGAAGGTTGAGGCGAAGAGGATCGTCTTTTGCTGGCTTGCACCAGAGCGGTTTGTTTTATAAAACAGGGGATCGAGCTTGCACCAGCCAGTCTCTTCGATACAGAAATAGCCGTGTTTCTCTGCCAGCTGTTGAAATACTACCGTTGATGACGGCCCCTGCGTACAGTACAAGTCGAACATCCCGCGGATAATGTAATGGTACAGTTCGCCCGTTTTCTTCTTTTTAGTACCAGGCAATCCGTGAAATACTTCCACTTTCAAACCTGGAATGAAAGAGGGCACAATATTTCCCGGAACAAAAACGGCATGAGGGTTGTACTTGATAACTTCGTCAATAGTGAAAAGCCGCATTTCTTCTTCATGAAGCTTCTCATACGTGATCTCTCTACCATACAAAAACCATTTCACTTCGCCCTCTCTGCGCATAATCTCCTGCTGTAGTGGTCGCAATACGGCAAAACTGTAATCCTGGGAAATAAAAAATAAGTATCTTTTTTTCAAAAGTAGTCCTGATAAGATTTCATCATGATTTTTACAACAGTTGAATGCTACACGAAAAGTCTGTACCTAATGATTTATTATCAACAGACATTAAAAAACTAAAACGACGTCGCCGCCCGTGCCGCCTGGTCGTAAAGCCCGGAGAGGGAACGCAGCGTTTGTGCGAGCTCGTGCAGGTCAGAATGCTTAACGCCCATGGTTTCGAAGGCTTCAATCAGACAGTGTTCACGTATTTCGCGGTATTTTTCACAAAGCTCTTCCCCCTTTTTTGTGAGGGTATAGAAGACTTCTTTGCCTTGTTTGTCGCCCTTGATTAGCTCTCTTTTGGCCAGCTTGCGCAGTGCATAGGCAACCAGATGAGTGTCTTCTATATTTAAGGTAAAACAAATATCGGTGACTCGTTTGGGACGATCACGGTGATTAATATTGTGCAATACCAGAATATCATTGGTGCTCAAGCCTTCGCTACCGGCAGCAGACATGCAGTGTTCCGTCCAGCGGGCAAAGGCATTATTGGCGATGATTAAGCCGTATTCAACTTCACTCAATTCCACATTTGATTCACTCACCAGTTTGGAAGCGGATACAATGGGAAAGTGCTGTTGTTTGGGGTTCATGTTTATCCTGCCAGATTAGCGGCGACGCATCTTTTTACGCAAAAGCGTATTTTGTTTTACTTTGTCCGCTATTGTTTTTTTCTTTCTGCTGCGATTAAAGCTTGTAGGTTCAAATTGATCAAGTGTTTTGGTGGTAACCGCCTCCATATAAGCCTGGCGAAATTTATATGCCAGCTTATAGGCCTCTTTCATTTTTTTAAGTGAATAGGTGGGGGCACTGCAACCATAAAAGGTTTTGACGCGCCAATGACCCGTGTTGTCACGCCATCTCACCTGAATGCTGTAAGTTTCAGTTCCCTTATTTTGATAGATATGCAGGGTGATACCAACGGGCATGGGCTTATTGGTACCGGGAATAAAGGACATTTTCTTGTCAGGAGGTAGATACTGGTAGACTTTATTGGTCGAGCCTTTGAACTTTTTTTCCATTTTATCGCGAATTTTTTTCGCCTTTTCCAGATCTTTTTCCAGAACAGAATGGCTTTTGCCTTTTACAATAAATTGTACCTGGTACCCACTGGGGTTTTTCTTTATGTTTCTTAATTCATAAGGTTTATCTGGATTGTACATGCTCTTTATGCCTTTACTAACACGTTAGCGGTCGACCATTATAACGCCTTATTGCTTGCCAAATCCACCACCGCCGGGCGTTTTTATTAAAATGGCATCGCCCGGTTTTACATTGACCTCGGCAGTTGTACCTACATTCTCCTTTTTACCATTGGCACGAATCACCCAATTCTCTCCCGTCCTGGCGGCTTTGCCACCTGCCATGCCATAGGGTGGGATGTTACGATGGCCGCTAAGCAGGGTCGCTGTCATTGGCTCAAGAAAGCGTAGTTTACGACTAACGCCATCGCCACCATGATATTTACCGTCTCCACCAGATTGTTTGCGTATGGCAAAATCTTCGAGAATTACAGGGAAGCGATGTTCCAGCACTTCCGGGTCTGTCAGGCGCGAGTTGGTCATATGGGTATGTACCGCATCGCAACCGTTAGCTTGTGGGGTTGCCCCGGCTCCACCGCACAGGGTTTCGTAATATTGATAGTCTTCATTTCCCCAGAAGAAATTATTCATGGTGCCTTGTGAAGCAGCCATGGTTTGCAAGGCACCAAACAATGTATCAACAATCACCTGAGAGGTCTCAACATTGCCTGCAATTACCGCTGCAGGGTACTCGGGGCTTATCATTGATTTTTCAGGAACGATAATGTCCAGTGGTTTCAAGCAGCCTTCGTTAAGCGGGATATTATCATCCACCAGAGTACGAAAAACATACAGGACAGCTGCTTTGGTAATTGCCAGAGGTGCATTGTAGTTCGCCGGATGCTGTGGGCTGGTGCCACTAAAATCAATAATCGCTTTGCGTGCATTTTTATCCACCTTGATGGCAACACAGACCCGATTGCCGTCATCCATTTCATAGCAGAAATCACCGTCTTTTATGTGCCCCAGAACACGACGAACCGACTCCTCGGCATTGTCCTGTATATGCGACATATATGCCTGAACCACTTTCAGGCCGTAATGATCGACCATTTTGGTTAGCTCTTGCGCGCCTTTCTCACAAGCAGCCAGTTGCGCCTTGAAGTCTGCGATGTTCATATCGGGGTTGCGCGCCGGGTAGTCGCCACTGCTCAATAGCTGGCGTATGGAATCCTCCTGAAAAATGCCCCGATCTACCAGTTTGACATTATCAATAATAATGCCTTCTTCTTCGATATGGGTTGAATCAGCCGGAGCAGATCCAGGTGTTTTACCGCCAATATCGGCATGATGACCGCGCGAGGCGACGTAGAAGATAATATTTGGTCTGCTCTTGTTGGTTTTGTTGTTAAAAACAGGCTTGATAATAGTGACATCAGGCAGATGGGTTCCGCCATTATAAGGTGCATTAAGCACAATGGCATCACCGGGGTTGAGTGTATGTGAACCTTTAATCACCGCTTTGATGCTTTCACCCATGGAGCCCAAATGAACCGGCATATGGGGTGCATTGGCGACCAGTGCGCCCTCGGTATCAAAAATGGCGCATGAAAAATCCAGCCGTTCCTTGATATTGACCGAAGCGGCGGTATTTGCCAGCACAAAACCCATTTGCTCGGCAATCGACATAAACAGATTATTAAAAATCTCCAGCATGACCGGATCAACATCGGTACCAATCGCCTGTTTTTGCTTTAATGGCTGATAACGTTCCAGAATCAGATCATTATTATCGCTTAACGTGGCCTGCCAGCCCGGTTCAATCACATTGGTGCCGGTTTCTTCGAGAATAACCGCCGGACCCCGGATGATTTTTCCCGTTTCTAACGTGTTTCTTGAATAAAAAGGACATTGTTGCCAGTGTTTATCCATATAAACTGGATAAATAGATTCTGAAAAGTACACCCCCCCACTTTTTATGGCTTTTCTAAAGCCACCCTTCGGGTAGTCGTCGCTTCGCTCGGTTTTACCTTTTTTTGCCATTTTGCCCGGAACAGTATGGTTTTTACTTGAAAACAGTAACTCAACCTCAATCGCTTCAATGACAAGCTCTTTTGTGGGCGAAATAAAGCCAAAGCGTTGTTGGTGAGTTTTTTCAAATTGCTGGCGTATCTCATCCAGCTCATCGTAATCAACTGTCAAAGCCGTATCAGAGCCCTGATATTTGCACTGCAAGCGCCATCTGGCGCTACACGCTTTACTATCAATACCCTGTTGTGAAAGTTCCATTTCACAAGCTGCCTGCAGTCGTTGACCCTGTTTTTCCAGCTCTTTAAGAAGCTTTTTTTCAAGTACTTTTTCTATCGATTGCTGCCGCGAGGCGCTGGTGTCGGCAAGCCCCATACCATAGGCAGAAAGAACGCCAGCCAGCGGATGTAAAAATATGGTTTTGATACCCAGTGCATCGGCAACCAGACAGGCATGTTGCCCACCGGCTCCGCCAAAGCTGCACAGTGCATAATCAGAAACATCATAGCCACGCTGTACCGATATTTTTTTAATCGCATTTGCCATGCTTTGCACGGCAATCTGTAAAAAACCGCTGGCAACTTCTTCCGGTGTATTGCCTGTTTGTTGTGCCAGAGCATTGAACTTTTCGACGACGATTTCCTTGTCGAGTGGCTGATCGGCGTGTTTACCAAACACGGTCGGGAATTGGTCAGGTTGTAATTTTCCTAGCATTATATTGCAGTCGGTAACCGTTAGTGGTCCACCGTTGCGATAGGCCGCAGGACCTGGCCTGGCACCAGCAGATTCTGGGCCAACACGAAAGCGAGCACCATCAAATTGCAGGATAGAACCACCACCGGCAGCCACAGTATGAATCAGCATCATAGGGGCGCGCATGCGTACTCCAGCGACTTCAGTTTCGTGGGTTCTCTCAAATTCACCTTTATAATGACTGACATCGGTGGACGTTCCGCCCATATCAAAACCAATGATTTTGTTAAAACCGGCGCGCTCTGCGGTACGTACCATGCCGACAATACCACCAGCCGGGCCGGATAAGATGGCATCCTTGCCCTGAAACAACTGAGCATCGGTAAGCCCGCCACTGGATTGCATAAATTTGAGTTGCCCACCGTTTTCCTTCAAGCCATCAAGTGCAGAGGCAAGCTGATTAATATAACGACGTAAAATAGGGCTTAAATAGGCATCGACCACGGTGGTGTCGCCACGTGAAACCAGCTTCATTAAGGGGCTGACCTGATGACTAACCGAAATCTGGCCAAAGCCAATTTCTTTAGCCAGCTCGGCAAGGTCTTGCTCATGTTGCGGATAGCGATAACTGTGCATTAATACAATGGCAACACTTCGCAGACCCTTATCATAGGCTGCTTGCAAGGCTGGTTTGATGGATTCAGTTTGCAATGGTATCAAGATTTCACCCGATGCGGTAATACGTTCCTCTACCTCTATCACTTGCGAATAGAGCATTTCAGGTAGTTTAATATCGAGTGCAAACAAATCCGGTCGAGTCTGGTAGCCGATGCGTAGTGCATCTTTAAAGCCTTTTGTTATAAGCAATAGTGTTGACTCGCCCTGACGTTCCAGCAGTGCATTGGTTGCTACTGTGGTGCCCATTTTTACCGCCGCGATTTCATCACTGGGTAAGGGCTCATTTTCGGCTAAACCTAATAAATGACGAATACCCGCAATAGCAGCATCGTCGTATTGGTCGGGGTTTTCGGACAAGAGCTTGTGAGTCACAATCTCGCCAGTTGGCTGGCGCGCCACAATATCAGTAAAAGTGCCACCACGGTCTATCCAGAATTCCCATTGTCCTTGTGTGTCGGGCTTAATCATGAGTTAGTCATCATTTTTGGCAGCCAGGTTGCTATCTGTGGAAATGCGGTTAGCAGAATAATGGCGCTTAATAATAAAAAGAAAAAGGGCAGTGCATAGCTTGCAATGCGTAATATATTGGTTTTGGTCAAGCCCTGAATGACAAACAGATTAAAGCCGACAGGCGGGGTGATTTGTGACATTTCAACCACCAGCACCACATAAATTCCAAACCAAAGTAGATTAATGCCGCTCTTTTCAACCATGGGCAAAATTATCGACGTGGTTAACACAACCATTGAAATACCGTCCAGAAAAAAGCCCAACACCATAAAAAACAGGGTGAGTACAATAATCAGATGAATCGGTGACAGCCCCATTGCTGAGATCTGCTCAGCAAGCATTCGGGGAATACCGGTAAAGCCCATTGCCAGGCTCAAGAAGGCGGCGCCAGCAATAATAAAGGTAATCATGCAGGATGTTCTGGTTGCACCGAGCAGGCTTTCTTTAAAAGTATTCAAGCTCAAATTTCCCGTGACAAGCGATAAAACCAGCGCACCAAGAACACCCAGTGCAGCGGCTTCTGTGGCGGTTGCCCAGCCTGCGTAGATTGAACCGAGCACAAACAAAATGAGACCCATCACGGGGAATAGCCGGCGGGTTGCATAGAGCTTTTGCCGCAGCGACAGTTTGTTTAAGTTTTTATCATCGGATGGAATTTGATCACGATGGAGTATCGACCAGATAACGGTATAGCCCATAAACAGGCTGACCAGCATCATGCCGGGAAGGACGCCGGCAATAAATAATCTGGAAATGGATACCTCGGCTGATACGCCGTAAACAATCAGTATAATTGACGGTGGAATTAAAAAACCCAACGTACCTGAACCGGCAAGTGTACCCAGCACCATTTTTTTGGGATAGCCGCGTTTTTCCAGTTCGGGGATTGTCATTTTACCAATTGTGGCAGCCGTCGCAGCAGATGATCCTGAAACGGCGGCAAAAATGGTGCAGCCCAATATATTTACATGCAATAAACGACCGGGCACCTTGTTGAGCCAGGGAGCAAGCCCATGAAATAAATCTTCGGAGAGGCGGGTGCGAAACAGTATTTCACCCATCCAGATAAACAGCGGCAGGGCGGCCAATGTCCAGGTGGCGGATGCACCCCAGGTGGTGGTTGCCATGACCAGGCCGATATTGCTATTGCCATTTATCACCAATGCAACAAAACCAACCAGAAACAGTGAAGCCGCTACCCAGATACCACTAAGAAGTGATACCAGCAGGATTGCACCCAAAATAATAATGAGATTGCTAATATCCATGCTTGCTTTATTCCTCCTGGTTCACAAAACTGGGGAGGCGACCGGATAATAAAATAAGCAGGTCGTCAATTAATGCGATCAAGAATATTGCCAGGCCAATACTCATTGATAACTGTGGAATCCATAGGGGAACCGGGATATAACCTTGAGAAACCTCTTTGAATGACCAGCTTTCATAGGCGAACGCGGCGGTATAATAGGTGCCGTAGGCGACCACGGCGATCAAGACCAGCAAGGCAAAGCCAATTGATACCTTTTGCCAAAAGCCCTTGAGCTGATGAACCAGTATCGTTACGCGGATATGCCCGCCACTTTTAAAGGTATAAGCGAGCGCCAGAAAAGTGGCAGCCGCCAGAAAATAACCGGAAAAATCTTCGGTAGAGGGAATAATGATATTAAACCAGCGCCCTGCAATCTGTGCCAGAATCATGACCGTTATCAGGATAATGCACAGGCCTGCAAGCATACCTGTCCCTAGATAGAGCTTATCAAGAAAGTTTCTCATGGCTTCATGGCGTTAAAGGTTAGGAACCCCACTTTTTACCTCACTAATCGGATAAAAGGGCAAGCCGAGCGAAGCGAGACAATGTCGGAGCATAGCGACGACTACCCGAAGGGTGGCTTTAGAAAAGCCATAAAAAGTGGGGGGGTGTACTTTTTATACTATTAATTTAACGCTTTTTAGTTATTCAGCGCCTTTAAAATGGTCTGACCGGTTTCTCCAGCCTCTTTTGCCCACTCATCACCCATGGTTTTGCCAATTTTTTGGAGTCCTTTCTTTAATTCATCAGACGGTTTGGCAACATTCATGCCTTTTTCAGCCAATATTTTGGTTTTGGCATCGGTTTCATCCATGGCCATTTTCCAGCCACGTTCCTCAGCTTTGGCTGCCGCATCAAGTACCGCTTTTTGTGTTTTTGAATCAAGACGTTTAAAGGCTTTGGCATTAACAAACACCATATTTTTAGGTATCCACGCCTGTGTATCGGTGTAGTTTGATACAAAATCCCATGCCTGGCTACTCACGCCAGTACTGGGTGATGTCACCATCGCATTGATGATGCCGGTCGAAAAGGCCTGTGGGATTTCAGGTGTTTGCACCGTGGTTGGTGTAGCGCCTAATAATACCGCCAGCCGTGAAGTAGTCGGGCTATAGGCGCGCATTTTTAGCCCTTTTAAATCTTCAATCTTGTTAATGGACTTTTTGGTGTAAAAACCCTGAGGCGGCCAGGGGACAGCATAGAGCAGTTTTAGCCCATCTTTTGCCAGGGTGTTTTCGATTGCCGGGCGGGATGCTTTCCAGAGCTTTCTGGCGCTATCAAAATCAGATGCCAGAAAAGGAATATTATCCGCTTTAAAGACTGGATTATCATTGCCTAGTAGCCCCATGAACATTTCGCCAATGGGTACTTGTCCGCTGCGCACAGCGCGGTGAATTTCAGGATGTTTGATAAGAGACGCGCCAGAATGAACCACAATATTGAGATCACCACCGCTTGCTTCGTTTACATCTTTGGCAAATTGACGAACATTTTTGGTATGGTGTACACCATCTCCATAAGGGGTTGGCATATCCCATTTTGTTCCGGCGAATGTAGCTGTACTGAGCACGGTTGCAGCGAGTGTGATTGAAAATTGACGGAATAGTGTCATTCTGATCTCCTTATGAATTAGTTGAGAGTTTACTAAAGGAACCTCTGAATAACCTAGATGAAATTCTGTAAGCCTCTAAGGCATCATATCCTAGGCGCACTTCGCAGGGAATGCTACTTTTTTTGGCATGGTGCAACGACCTTCACAAGAAGTGCAACAACGGAGTCATTGCTCTATGCCAAAGGAGTGCCTTAGAGGCTTACCCTGCGGGGCTTAGCCAAATTCCCAGCCTCTGCGTTATGTTCGCTTACAAGGCAATAAGCAT
>JALWMR010000144.1 GCA_027083815.1 Thiotrichaceae bacterium | reverse complement strand
CAGAAACTAAAGTTAAAGAGGAATCGGGGCTTTTAAGGCTACGAAAACCTAGTCTAAAAGTTAACGGGACACTAGTGGTCATGCCTATAAAACCTTTATCAGCCTCACTCCCCCATTGTTACGTTTAAGTTACGTGTTACGCAGCCACTTTTTGACCCATTCTTTAACAGGCCCATGTATAAAGGTGTAAAGCGTATGCTTAAAGGTATTTTTATCGTAGGAAACCGTAAACATCGCTTCGGTATTGCCGGTATAACGCTTTTTATAGGTGTTTTCATTATCAGCATACATAAAGTTAAAATATTTTAATGACTGGTTGTCAATACTGTTTGATATTTCCTGGGTGAGCATCATGGTCAACAGTGAATAACGATGGCCGTTTTCTTTTTCAAAACCGCTTTGGTAGGCATGTATGGTATCGCCATCAATAAAGGAATAAAGCACGGCTACCGGTTCTTTACAAAAGCGCAGCACTCTTAATGATATACCCTGTTTGGGGTTGTTCAACGCCACCAGCCTTTTTGCCAGTTTACGGTGATAGTTTTCAAAGTTGATCTGCTCAAAAGCGCTATTTTTTTCCAGGTCACTGCGCCGTGAACGGTTCAAATCAGCCAGAATAGTGATCGCCTCGTCTACGTCCTCTACTTTATCGACCGAGATAATTGAATAGACTTTTTCGGCTTCAAGTCGTGACAGGGTTCGAGTGATATTATTACGCATTTTTTTGCGTAAACTCATTAAATAATCTTTATACGTTTCGGGTAGCTCAATTAAGGTACGAAAGCCTTCTTTTTTAACCGTGCAACGAATATCAGGGTGATGCTTAAACAACTGTGAAACATAAGAACCCACAAGCAACTGATGAAACTTCAGGCCATCCCAGCGTTTTTTATTGGCATAAATATAGTCCGATAATTTTAGTATTACTTCATCTTCAAAACCCGGCTCGATTAACAGATCCATATATTCGCCAAAGACATAGCTACCGTCGGTTTCCCCCGTTCCCAGCATGACGAGCTGACGACTACAGGGAAAATATTTCCTGGGGTTGTTTATAAGCTGAAATGGCGCAATTCCAATGGTTTTATGATTCTCATCCTTGCAGAGTAATATATAGAGTTGCCGCCTGCCGTCATTTTTATAAATTTCCCACCAGGTATATAACCATTCCCACGAGGTAAACAGATTGCCTTTGCTGCATCGCTTGTTTAGCGCATCCCATTCTTCATAAAGGGCATGAAATGCTTCCTGGGTATTGACAAGGTTAATTAAAGCTGCCTGATTTTTCGCCCTGTTATTTGAAATTCGCGAAGACCTGGCAGAAAATAATTCACCTCCATTGCGTATTAAGTCTGGCATGGTTCTGGGGGGCGTAGGGAGAGTTGTTGGGAGCGTATAATGGGAAGATCCTCCATCCATAAATTACTAAATCATTTGGCTAAATACGAATGATTTCCTTAGCCTCTTATATAATACAATTATACAAAGAAACAAACTGTTACCCCATCTGTTCTTATAAATAACAAGATAACAGGCTATAAAAAGGTGACCAGTTTCAGGTATATTAACAGGATGTTCTTTATTCATACCAGCAACCAGCTTGAAGATCTTTCCATTGAATATGCCAAACAGGTCAGTCAACCTTTAAGTCAGGTCTTTTCATCCGAGATTGTGGTGGTGCAAAATGCTGGCATGGCACGCTATCTATCCATGCAGCTTGCCCATATTAATGGTATCAGTGCCAATACAGACTACCTTTTTCCAGCGGAGTTTATGTGGCGCTTATTGCAGCTTGTTTCACCGGATATTCCGGAAAAAAGCCAGTGTACGCCTGAAACATTACGCTTCTATATCATGCAGGAGCTTAGCCAAAACAGCGCAGATTTTCCTGAGTTATTACATTATATTGATAGTGAAGCAAATATCTGGAACTTATCGGGAGAGCTGGCAAACCTGTTTGACAAGATTTTATTTTACCGAGGCGAATGGATACAAAACTGGGAGCAAAACCCGCAACAGGAAAGCCAAAAAAACTGGCAGGCCCGTTTATGGATTCGCTGCGTTTACGATAATAAGCTAAAGCACTGGCTGCATCTGCAACAGCAGTTTAAGCAAAATATCGAATCCGTCGAAAGGGCACAACTGCCCGAGCGAGTTTCCTTTTTCTCGATGTCATCCCTGTCGCCAGGCTACCTTGACTTAATCGGCGAAGTGGCACAGATTATTGATATTCATCTGTTTATCATGAATCCCTGTGAAGACATCTATTGGGGTGATATAACGTCGGAAAAAAACCGCGCCAGGCTTCCCCTTGAAAAACAGGATTATTTTGAAACAGGCAACGCTCTACTCGCCTCAATGGGCAGACAGGGACGTGATTTTATCGACCAGCTATTGAATCTAGACCAGGCTATAGAGCAAAGCGTCTCGGCAAAACAGAATCAGGCAGAGGAAGCGACCAATACGCTATTATCACGCCTCCAGCATGATATTTTTACACTGCAACAGGCAAAACCCGTCAATTCACGAGAAATCCGTAAAAAAGTGGGGGGGTGTACTTTTGATGATTATAAACAGGATGATTCAATCACTTTTAACGCCTGTCACACCCCCATGCGCGAGGTTGAAGTACTTTACGACCAGATATTAGATGCCCTTAACACCAATCCCGACCTGACACCGGCTGATATTGTGGTAATGATGCCCGATGTCGAGACCTATGCGCCCTATATTGAGTCTATTTTCTCTGCAAATTATAAGCACGCTAAAAGTCTGCCTTTTAGTCTTGCCGACAGAGACCCCTTAAGTGTTCATCAGCTTATAGAAGCATTATTAAAGAGCTTCAAGCTAGCCGAGACACACTTTGATGTTGAGTCAGTGTTTGAAATTCTTGATTATGAAGCGGTGCAGTCAGCATTTGATCTTGATTCACAGGCTATTGAGCAATGCCGCAAGCTGGCACGCGCCACCAATATACGCTGGGGAATCAGCGCCCAACACCGCCAGCAAAATGACCTGCCTCCAAGCGATGAACACACCTGGAAATACGCCCTGGATCGCAGCTTGCTGGGCTACTCCCTGGGAGAAACGGCAAAGCCTGTTTTGTTTTCGTCAAAGCCGGATCAAAACACCTCTCTACCCTTGCTTGCCTACCCCGATATTGAAGGTAGCGATGCGCTGATACTGTCGCGTTTTAAACAGTTTAGCGATAGCCTTTTTAAGATCAGTCAATGGCCACATGAATCACATAACATGGCTCACTGGCTGGATAAAACACAAGACCTTATACAGACGCTTTTTATGCGTCAGGAAACCGCACAACAGGAACAAGCCACTCAACAGGATATTGCCTTAATACTTAAATCTATCGATGAACTACGCAGCCTCACAGAACAAACAGTATTTGA
>JALWMR010000143.1 GCA_027083815.1 Thiotrichaceae bacterium | reverse complement strand
CCTGTTACCAGTATTAATTCATCGTTAAATGCTGACACCAACGCCCTGAAAGGTATTGCACAGCAAAGCAAAGGGCGCTTTATTGACTTGAGCAAAATGAAGGAATACCAGGGCTTCAGGGAATATCTAAAGGGTGTCACACAGCTTCGGGTACTGGCAACATCACCCAATATTAAAAAAGAAGATGTCTTTGCCCAGCTGGAAAATAATCACATCAATTTAATTGCCAAAACACAGCCCAGATTTAAAAAAGGCTGGGTTCAACTGGAAATTTCACAGCAACAGGGAAGGCAGTTTAAAAAGACCCAAAAGCGCATTATGCTGGATCAGTTGATAACGGTTAAGCAGAACTTAAACAGCTTGTGGGCGGCACAAAAGATCAATCGTTTGGCCTATAATTATCAGCACAATAAAGCACAAATCATCCGCCTGGCAAAAAGGCATAAGGTGCTAAGCAAAGATACCTCCTTGATCGTGCTGGACAGGGTGGAAGATTATGTGCGTTATGAAATTAATCCACCACCTGAGCTAAGCAAGCAATATGCCCAGTTAATCAAGCAAAAACGCAATAAAAAACTCTATGAAAAAGAACAGGCGTTGATCGAGTCAATCAAGCTGCTGCAACAGCAAAAAATATGGTATGCCAAAACCTTTCCAAAAACACCGCCACCACCTCCGCCCAAAAAAGTGAACATTGAACAGGATCGTGCCGGTGCTAACGTTGCTATGGATGAGGCTGCACCGGAACCTGTTATGGCAGCACCAATGCCTGCTCCAGTGCGAAGAGCCGCTCCACGTAGTCAGGTTCTAAGAAAAATGGTAGCCGCCGAAAAGAAAAGTAAGTCTAAAATTGCCAACCAACCCAGGGCAGAAATAACGCTCAAAGCCTTTAACCCTGGGGCAGCTTATATCAAGCAACTTAAAGCAAATCATAAAGATAAATGGCTGGAAAAATATTATGTGCTTAAACCCCAGTATTTAAAACAACCGATGTTTTATGTTGATGTTGCCGATCTTTTTTATCGGAATAATATGAAAAAAGAGGCTGTAAGAATACTCTCCAACTTGCTTGAAATGGATTTTGAAAACAGCGAGTTTTTGCGTGTTTTTGCTTTAAAAGCGATGGAGCTGGGTGAAGTCAGGCTGGCTATCAAGGCATTTCAGAAAGTAAAAGAACTCAGACCTTTTGAGCCACAATCCTTCCGTGATCTGGCGCTTGCCTATGAGAAAAACAGGCAGTATCAAAAAGCAGCTGATTTGTTGTACCACATTTTAATTCACACCTGGAGCAACCGTTTTGCCGGTATTAAAATTGTTGTTATTAATGAACTAAACAATATTTTATCGCTACACCCAAACCTGAACAAGTCACGCTATGATGCTCGTCTGATTAGTCCTATGCCGGTTGATTTACGCATTGTTATCAACTGGAGCAGCGATAATACCGATATTGATTTATGGGTAATTGACCCCTACAAAGAAAAAACTTTTTACAGTAATAAAGTCTCGCGTATTGGTGGAAAAATCTCCAATGATATTACCCAGGGTTATGGCCCCGAAGAGTTTATGATTCGTGATGCGGTGCCCGGAACCTATAAAATACAGGCAAATTATTATGGTAATTCACAGCAAAAAATAACCATACCGGTTACCATTCGCGCCGAGATTTACAGTGAATACTCCCGAAAAGACCAGATACAAAAAGAAATTGTATTGCGCTTGAAAAATAAAAAAGCGGTCATTGATATTGGTGAGTATCAGTTTAAACCGGCTTCGTAAGGTGACTGTAAACGGCACTTCGCCGGAACTTACGGTACTCAGGATCCTGCGCTAAATACAGCGTAAAACCTCAAGCAGGTTTTTGTGTTTGATAATATGTGTCGCCCGGCTTTGCAGAATTTCCTCCGCGCAAAAAGCGATGCGGGTGTGGGCGTAATCAAACAGGCTTAAATCGTTGGCACCATCACCAACGACCAGTGTGTTCTCTGGAGCGATGCCCAATTCTTTTTGTATTTTTTTCAGCAGTTTTCCCTTGCTGTCATGGTGAAGCAGGTCGCCTTTTATTATCCCTGTAAAGATACCTTTGTTTATTTCCAGCGTATTGGCGGCATAGGCGTCAATACCCAGATCGGTCATAACTCGCCTTGTGGCAATACGAAAGCTGGCACTTAGGCAAATAGTGAGATAGCCATGTTTTTTTAATTCGGCAATGGCTTGTTTTGCGCCCCTGTTCCAGTTAAACTGCTGGCAAATTTGCTCCAGCCTTTGTGGGTTTAAGCCTCTAAAAAAGGCAATGCGCTGGCTCAGGCTGCTTTGTAAACTTACTTCACCGCGCATTCCTTTTGCCCTGATTTCATCCAGTGCCTGTTGCTGTTTTTTATCGGTGAGTATTTGCTCAAGCACACGATTGATACTTTCGCCATTCATTAAGGTTGAATCATAATCAAAGATGGCGAGTTTGTGACAGGTCTTACTCAAAGTTTGATATTTTCCAGTGCGTCCGAGAGCCTGCGCCATTCATCTTCCGTTGCGGGAAAGCCAAAACGGAGAGCAGGATGATCGCCAGTAAACAGGCGTGTTAGTACACCTTGCCTCGCAAGTTGCTGATGAATAAAAGCAGCGCGTGGGTGTTTAAAATAGGCGAACAGAGCTGTATACAAGACGTGCTTATTGGTACTATTAAAGTACACCCCCCACCTTTTTGGTGGTTTTGTTAATATAAGCGCTTCAAGCAAGTCAGCAAGCCGTTGTGCCTGTTTGGGTAACTGCTCACGTTGTGCCTGTTGCCAGTCAACATCCTGCAGTGCCTGTATGCCTGCCCAACGCGCTGGGTGACTGACTGCCCAGTCATTCTGCTGTTGCGCCAGTTGGTTCAGAATTTCCTCCTCCGCCCATACAAAGCCTAAACGAATCCCTGCCAGACCGAAAAACTTGCCAATAGAACGTAATACAATCAGACCCTTCGGGGCATCCTGGCGGATAAGACTTTGCCCGGGTGTCGCGTCGATAAATGCTTCATCAATAATCAGTGTGCCACCACGTTGTGCCAGCTTTTTATGCCATTCAAGTAATTTTTTCGGGGCAAAAAAGTGTGCATTTGGATTGCAGGGGTTAACAATAATCAGTATGTCAAGGAGGTTGATTTTGTTATCTATGGCTTCATTGTCCAGCAGGATTACGTTATGTCCAGCCTGTTGCCAGGCTTGCTGGTGACTATGGTAGGCGGGTTGAATAATACCGACTTGCCTGGGATTATCTGTATGGTTATCGAGAAGGTCAGGCAAGGCATTAATCGCCTCCTGAGAGCCAGCGACGGGCAATAAAAAGGCACTGCCGTAATAGGCCTGTGCTGCGGCTTCGAGGCCGTCATTACTCTCTGGCAAGCGTTGCCAGCAGCGCGCAGGCAGTTGCGGCAGGGGGTAGGGGTTTGGGTTAATGCCGGTTGACAAGTCAAGCCAGTCAGCCAGGGCAATGCCGTATTGTTGGCTGGCTCTTGTTAATTGTCCGCCGTGATTATGCTTTGAGTAGCTCATTTGGCTTCTTAATACACCCCACGGTGAAAAGTGGCAAAAAGTAGGGGGGTGTACTTTTTAATGATTAGAAATCCCATGATTAACACATAAACCAGGATAATCAGGTTCACACAACGGTCTATGAGCCGAATAGACTGCATTATTGCCTCCTTTTGGGGTGATTTTCCAGCGCCTAGCACTGGGCGTTCCTTTTTTTGACCATGATAGACCGCTGTGCCACCTAGCTCCAGGTTGAGTGCGCCCGCACCAGTCGCCATTACCACGCCAGCATTCGGGCTGTACCAGGTTTTTGCCTGTTTTCGCCAGGCATGCCATGCCAGTTTGGTATTGCCTGAAATTGTATATAACACGGCAGTGATACGTGCCGGAATATAATTAAGCACATCGTCCATGCGCGCGCTGAATTTTCCAAATTGTTCAAAGTGCTGGCTGCGATAACCCCACAGGGCATCCAGGGTATTGCTTAAACGATAAAGGACGACACCGGGCGCACCCATTACCGCGAGCCAGAATAATGGTGCAAAAATAGCATCGCTGCCGTTTTCCAGTATAGATTCAACGGTTGCTTTGCCAAGCTCTGTTTCATTTAAGTGCGAAGTTTCGCGACTTACAATCAGGGCGGTTTTTTGTCGTGCCTGCGTCAGATCGCCTTCATCAAGCGCCTGGTAAACGGCAAGCCCGTGCTGACGCAGACTTTGCCAGCCGATGGCAATCCAGCCAAACAGCGTGTTTAATAAAATACCTGACCACCCATCAAGCCAGCAACCCAGAAAAAGTATCAACAAAGTGATTGGCATAACGGCAATCACCCAGGCAAGCATACCCTTTAGAAAGCGCCAATTTCCTTTGTTTAGCTTTTTTTCAAGTGAGTTGGCAAAATGACCAAATCCCACCAGAGGGTGCCACTTTTTGGGTTCGGCAAAGAACCAGTCAAGCAGCAGGGCAGCGGGAATGGAGAGCAGGCTTATCAACGGGTTCATCGCTCTATTGTGCTAAAACAGGGCATAGCCAATCAGAAAAAATGTTTCGCAGATTTCAACAGTGGCGCCCAGTGTATCCCCCGTATAGCCACCCAGGCGTTGCTGCATTAGGCGGCGCAGCAGCCAGAAAACAAGCAGCGCCACAATCAGCCCAAAAAGGGAGAAAAGCGCGGCAACAGCAAAAACAGACAGGCTCATCCACAGGGCGCTCTGGCGGGGCAGGTTATTATCAACAAGCTGCGCCATACTGTTGGGGTTGGCATTATGGCTGCTGAGCATTAACAATAAAATCATATTTCGCCCGACTGCCGGAGCAAACAGAATAATTGAGGCCGCATGAGACGGGCTGGCTAAAATTGTCGTCAGCGCAGCAAACTTGAGTAATAAAATACTGCTAATCGCAATGACACCCGCAGCGCCGCTGCGCGGGTCTTTCATGATTTTCAGGGTTTTGTCCTTGTCAGCGGCATCAAGGCCTCCACCCAGCCAGCCATCTGCACTGTCGGCAAGCCCATCCAGGTGCAGTCCGCCGCTTAGCAGCGCCCAGATAACGGTAATTAAAGCAGCAAGCAAAATGGCAGAGGCATGGCCAAAGAATAGAACGGGCAGATAGAGAATAAGGCCGATCAGCAGCCCAACAAGGGGGTAAAACAGAGCTGATCTGCCCGAGTCTATGGCTGATATTTCATTATTAATGGCAGGAACGGGCAGGCGGGTTAGCAGGCTTAGCGCCAATTTAAATGAATTTAATAATGAGGGGTGCTGGATCATTTATCAACCTGGCTATTGCAGACCGTCAAGGCTGGCGCAGTTAAGGCTCTTTAGGGCATACACACCATCGGGATAATAATGCAGACGGCTCAGGTGGGCATAATCGAGACTAAAGCTTAGCACCTGTGCGGCTGTTATTTGCAGTGTTTGTGCCAGCAGAGCGCGAATTACGCCAGAATGGGTGACAAGCAAAACCGATTTGCCAGCCTGGTTCCTGAGCAGTCTGTTCCAGCCTTTGCTAACCCGATGGATGAAAGCCTGCATGGATTCACCACCCGGTGCGCTAAAATGCTCCGGGTCTTGCCAAAGGGTATGAAAAGCCTCAGCATTGTTTGCCATGAGTTCCGTTAAATCCTGTCCGGTCCAGTCGCCAAAATCAAGCTCGCCAAAGGCGGGGTCAATATGTAGTTCGGTGTGTGTTTTTTCGGCAAGCGCCTGTGCGAAAGAGGCGCAACGACGATAGGGTGAGCTGATAATCATATCCCAATGCCCGTTTTGTGTTGCTGTCCACAGCGCTTGCCTGCCTGCCTCGCTTAATGCTTCTTCAGGGTGGGCGCAGAGCAGATTTTCAGTGCATATTTTTCCGTGACGCAACAGGTCAACACGGGTAATTTGATCCATAATGGCTATCTTGCCTTGCCAGCTACGGCAGCTTCAGCAAAGGTCGCCATCTGATTGTGTGTCGCACAGGCAGCGCGCAGCAGGTTGACCGCAACTGCCGCGCCACTGCCTTCACCGAGGCGCATATCCAGATCAAGCAGTGCCTCCTGATTCAGAGTCTGAAGTGCCTTGCGGTGCCCCAGTTCGGCGGATACGTGCGAGAAGATCAGGTAGTCGTTTACCGCCGGGTTAATGCGGGTCGCACACAGGGCAGCAGCCGTGCCGATAAAACCATCAACCAGCACTGGCAAGCCCCGTTGAGCAGCATGAATATAAGCACCCGCTAAGGCGGCAATTTCAAAGCCTCCGGCGCAACGAAGCCACTCCAGGGTGTTATCAGTGCAACTCTGATGGGTTGTTATAATCTGTTTGATTACGGCTGTTTTATGCTGAATACCTGCTACATCCAGTCCGGTTCCCGCGCCTGTGACCTGTTCAGGTGCAAGCCCCAGCAGGGCGCAGTATAAAACAGTTGCGGCGGTGGTATTGGCGATGCCCATTTCACCACCAATAAACAGATCAGCCTTGTTGGCGATGGCACGTTCTATCGCATCGTAGCCTGCTTGCAGGGCTGTTTGTAGCTGCCCGCTTGTCATGGCGGCCTGTCTTGCGCTATTGGCAGTGCCATTGCCGGCACGCTGAATAACCAGCCCCTTTTGTGCGGGCAGTGGCGTTAATATACCGGTGTCGATGACCTCCAGAGTCGCATTTAACTGTTTTGCCAATACGCTAATGGCGGCGCCACCGTGTAAAAAATTCATTACCATTTGGGCCGTAACTTCCTGTGGAAAGGCTGAAACAGCTTCGGCAGCCACGCCATGATCGGCGGCAAAAATAGCGATGCTGACTTTATCGGCTGATGGTTTGCGGCTCTGTTGCAAATCAGCCAGTTTAACCGCCAGAGCCTCCAGTTTACCCAGTGAGCCGGGTGGTTTGGTCAGCTGCGCCTGACGTGCCAGTGCGTTTTCTTTATATGAGGATTTGCGTGTTGGGGTGGGGTTATTTATCCAGTTCATGGCTTTTTATGCTTTTGGTTTTACCTTATTTGATTTGATGGGGTAGCCCGGCGACCATCAGGATCACCTGATCGACCTGTTTTGCCAGTTGTTGATGCAGGCGGCCGACCTCATCCACAAATTGGCGTGTAAGCTCGCCCATGGGAATAATACCCATGCCGACTTCGTTGCTAACAAAAATAATCGGCCCGTCGAATGTGGCTAATTGGGATAACAGTTTATCCAGCTCGTCCTGCATTTGTTGTGCTTTATTTTCAGCCAGCAAATTATTAAGCCACATGGTCAAACAATCTACCAGAATAACACGCTCGGCGGATGACCATTGGCGTAGGGTGTCGGCCAGTTGTATGGGTTCTTCAATAGTCTGCCAGTGCTGCGGGCGATCTAAACGGTGTTGTTTTACCCGTTCGCTAATTTCATTGTCTAGCACTTTGGCGGTTGCCAGATAAATTACCTCTTTATTGGACTTCATTGCTAGCGTTTCAGCATAATGACTTTTCCCGGAGCGTGCGCCGCCCAGAATCAATATCTTTTTTTTATCGGCTGGATTGTCATAAGGGGCGTTTTTCATCTTAAAGTTGGGGCAATGGAGAAAAGGGCAGCCGAGCGATAGCGAGACAATGTCGGAGCGACGACTACCCGTAGGGCGGTTAAAAACCGTAAAAAGGTGGGGGGTGTACTTTTAATCATTAATTAAACACTAAATAACAGTAAGAAACTGGACAATAACCGATATTGTTGGCAAAGTGTATAAAAGAGCTTTGTCTGTAGGATAATGATGGAGAAAAAATAGCTAAAACTCACCCCTTACCATTTTATTCCTAACAATGCGGTTAATAGACCTGTTTTTAACCTTTTATGGTAAGTTTTTTTGAAAATAAATCTTGTATATTTTACTTCATTTTTTTACGCATTTAGACAAAGGCATCAAGATATTTTCAGCAAGATAGAGATAATAGGATTTTAAACATGAAGGTTTTATCACGTAATCAGCAGTTTATTGTAGGTGGTTTGCTACTGGTGGCAATGATTGCTACACGGAGTCACATAAGCTCTCATTTGCAGGATGCTTCCTGGGCCATTTTCTTTCTTGTTGGGTTTTATTTAAGAGGAGAGCCTTTAGGTCGTCTGGCTTTTCCGCTATTCTTTTTAACCGCATTTGCCGTCGATCTGGTGGTGATTGATGCACAGGGTGGAACCCATTATTGCTTCACGCCTTCTTATCCATTTTTGATTCCGTCCTATGCTGCAATGTGGTTTTCCGGGCGCTGGCTTGCCAGGCATTATGAAGAAAATCTTTTTGGCTTGATAAAGTTTGTTGGCGCTGCTTTTGTCGCTACCATCGCTTGTTTTCTCATTTCAAATCTTGGTTTTTATTATTTTGCCGGCAAGTTTGAAACAATGAGCCTCATTCAATATTCGCAATCAGTTGCTAAATATTTACCCGCTTATTTGAGTACAGTAGGTATTTATCTGGGTTTTGTTGCGGTGTTACACTTGGCGATTACACATGCTCGAAAGTTATCAGGCACAGCACACATGAATTGAGAGAAAAGCGCAATTTCTTTTTAGAGTACCCCGGTTTTGCCGGGGTTTTCTTTTTGTCCTTCAATTACGCCTGTTTATCCTGATTCGGGATGCTTCCTTTTTTTATTGTGAGATTATTAAAGTTGATTAATCTAGCGAAATATAAAAAAGAATGTTTGATGCAATTACCGTCCAAACGGCCTCAGAGAGTGCCAATATACAAACCCTTATCTATACGATATTGCTGTCCTTTGTATTGTCTGTATTGTTGGCCGTTGTTTATCAGAAGACCTATCGTGGCTTAAAATATTCACCCAATTTCGTGCAGTCTGTTGTACTTATTTCTATCATATCATCGGTAATTATTCAGGCAATTGGTGATAGTCTGGCGCGTGGTTTGGGAATTATGGCTGCCATGGCGATTATTCGTTTTAGAACTAACTTAAAAGATCCACGCGATACACTATTTTTATTTGCATCGTTAGCGGCAGGTATTTCCTGTGGTTCGTACGCTTTTGACATTGCGTTGGTAGGAACAATTGGTTTTTGTCTGGCAGTAGTATTTTTATACTTTTCACCATTTGGTGCACCAAGTGGTGAGGAGGGTACATTGAGGTTTAATTTGCCCGCCCAGGGCTTGCTAGATCAAGAAAAGAAATACTTATATCAATCTATGGGTCGATATTGCAAAACCTCAGCATTACTTACGATGAAACAAGCGTCAGAGGACAAACGTCTAAATTATTCTTATCAAATCAAGCTGCGTAAGGGAAAATCGCACGAAGAGCTTTTGGAGCAGCTTCAGCGTTTACCTTCGATTGATAATTTAAGCTTGAAAGTATCGTGATTTTTTATGAATAAATTATTGTTGCCTATTATTTGGATTTTATCCCTGATCGCGGTCTTTTTTCTAACAAGTAGTTTTGAAAAAAATACAACGCACTTTTATGGGTTGGCTGAAAATCATGAGCAATCCGTGAGATTTCAGGAGCCTGTCGAAATAACACATATAGGCGTTATTGAAGGTCAACTTGTTGAAAAAGGACAACTATTATTAAGCGCTAAACGCAGTGAGCTACAAGCTCAGAAAATACAGCTTGGCAATCAAATGCAAGAAATAAACGCCAAACAAAAACAAACGGCAGAGACCTTAAGTGCAGAAATCAGGGTGTTGAAGGCAAAGCGTTTAGCAGAGCTTGCCAAGCTGGATGCACAGATACAACGCTTGCAGGGAAAGCATCAGCGGGATAAAGCGTTATATCAGAGTATCACAGGCAGTCCGGCTGCTGCTAGCGGAATAGATGTAACAGCAGAAGAGATTCGTTCTCTGCGCGATCAGAAAGCTTATTTATCTCGTTCTATGGATGCTCAAATTAGCGCTTTGCGGATCCAAATAGACACCAGTAAAATGCCATTGATAGTGCAGAAAAATCAATTGAACGAACGCTTGAATGAGATTGAGCGTAAGGCGAATGAGTTAATCATTCGGGCTGATTTTACGGGTCGTATTGGTAGTATTCTCTTTAAGGAGGGGGAGAAAATACCAGCTTTTCAGGGTGTTATGACTGTACATGCACCATATCCAAAATTTGTAAAAGGCTTTATTCATGAAAATGTCTCGAATGATGTAAAAATTGGTCAAACAGTTTGGGTGCACGCATTAAGTTCTAAAGTTCATCAGGCAGTCAAGGGCAGGGTGGAAAGTCTTGGTAGTCGTATTGTTCCTTACCCTGAGCGCCTTCGCAAAAATGCTCGGGTACTATCGTGGGGCAGGGAGGTTAATATACGTTTGACTGATAATAATCCTTTGCTTCTGGGTGAGAAGGTCGAAGTTAGTTTTTCTCCCGAGCGCCCTAATACGGCTAGTACTTTTTTTAAACCGTTTGGTAAAGAAATTGAGTCAATGGTGCCGAACGCTTTTGCTCGTGGTAAAGGTGATAGCCAATGAATAAAGGTCTGATCTTTGCGTGTCTTTTATTTATGAATCCCTTGATAAGCTATGCAGAAGAGGGTTTTGATACCAGTTTTCAAGGGCTTGATGCTTGGGTTGAAGATGCAGAGCTTAGCTTAAAAAGTAGTGATTTTGGTGATCTTCAAGATCAACAGTTAAGCTTTGATGTAAAGATAAAAAATAGTGAGCAGCTCAAGGCAGAACAAAGTATTTTAAGATTAGGCAAAGAAAAAGCTTCCATTAATACTGCGCTATATAAAGGAAAGCAATTAAAACAACGTTATCTAAACAGAATTGGCCTTATGGAGAAGGAGCTTCAGGCTCGTCTATTGCAAAGCGAACGTAGTATTAGGCAATCTGAATTAAGTATGTGGAAAGTTTCCTTTGCTACCGGCGGTTTCAAGCCGGAGAAGTTGCAACAAGCTGATGTGTCATTAGATGCTGTTTGGGCTGATGAGCTCACGAATCAGGCTGGCTTAAGGCAATACAAAGAATTTTCTGTTGTGGGGAGTAATAACCCGGGTGTTAAGTCCTTACAGCAGCTTGTTCAATCAATTAATCAAATTCTTGATAGTCGCAGTTATGAGGGAATGAATCCGGTTTTGCGAAAGGCGCAGCTGTCGCTTGATCTGGCAGAAAAGCAACAACAACGAATTTTAGCAAAAGAAGCTCTGTCACTAAACTCAATAAAACTACAATATGATAATAAAGATCGCACTTTCGGAGCTAGTGTTGGTGTAAGAATCCCTATTACCAAACACTCTTTTGAGGCGTTACAAAAGAAACATGATATCCATTATTCGCAATTACAGCTCAATAATACACAGGCTGAAATTTTTGAGAGTCTGAAAGCTATTCAACATCGGGTCTTATCGTTGCAAGATGAATGGCGTAGTACTCTGGCTATGTTAAATAGGTTAAATAAGCGTATGAACAGAATACGCCAAACAGGTAATCTGCAGCTTATTTTGGATTTAAAATTAAAACAGCTTGCTTATCAAAAGCGCCAAAATCAACTTTGGGTGCAGTCATTACAGGAGTATATTCAATTCTTGTACCAGGCGGGCTTATTATCAGCTTATCCTGAAAGGGATTGGTTAAGCCCTTTAGGGTATTAATATAAGCTTTATAAGTTGATTCTTAGCGGCAATTAGCCTGTAATAGCTTTTCAACACGGTCGGCTCGGTTATTTTTGTAGCTTTTTAACAAGAATAAACTATCTTGCCATGTATCACAGGCTAATTGTTTCTTGCCCCATGCCTTGTATAAGAAGCCCAGATTGATTTTTTGGCTTATCACGCCATAACCATTCTTGTTTGCCTGATAAATGTTGATGGCTTTTTTATGGTATTCCTCTGCTAGTGCAAAGTTTTTCTTGTTTCTGTTTAGTATTGCAAGATTGCCAAACTGTACAGCACTTTCGGCTGTGTTATTGGGGTTTTCCTTGTGCTGTTGAGACTTGTCTTGAAACTTTTTGGATTGTTGAAGATCGCCATTTTGTTCGGCTAATAATGCCAGAGTATTATAAAGGCTGTCGATTTTATCTTTATAATTATTATCGAGGCTAATTTGTAGCGCTTGTTCATAATGGTGTTGTGCTTTTTGGGGTAGATTTTTCTTCTGGTATAGGACGCCTAAAGCACTATGCACGGTAGTCATACCCTGAAAGTCATTAACCTGAGTATAATTATCTAATGCTGTTTTATAGTAGTGCTCAGCTCTATCCGTGACATTCCAGCTTTTATATAGGGCGGCCAGATTTTCACTGGTACGGGCAATACCTGATTTATCTCCTTCTTTTGTATAAATATTAAGTGCTTCAGTAAAGGAATCTTCGGCGGCCTTAAAGTTCCCTTTTGATTGGTTAAGTAAGCCAAAGTTGGCTAATGAAAAGGCTTTGTCCTCATTGCTCTGATCACTTGACGACTGGACTTTTTTAAAGGCGGCCTCTGCTAACTCAAATTGTTTAAGTTGACGGTGCACATGACCTTGCCTACTCCATGCTTCTGTATTGCCAGGGTCAAGTTCGCTGGCTTTTTGATAGGCTTGTAGTGCTTGCTCGGCTGAGCTTAGGTTTTGGATATTACCGATATTAATCCATATTTTGGCTGCTTCGCGTAGATTAGGCTGTTCACTGGTGAGTGCTATTAAAGACTCAATAGAACCATTTATATTATTGGTAAGCAGTGTTGAGAGTGCTTTCTCGGCATTTTTTTTGCTATTCCCGTGAAGTTCGGTAATGGTTTGTGTGAGGGCACGTATTTGTTCTGTTCGAGCTTCATCAGAACCGTTAAAAAAAGTTGAAACCAATGCATTTGCCACTTCTTTGGCTTTGAATGCTGCTTTTTGCTCTGCTCCATTTGGTGTTTTGGCACTAGCTGCCTTTTGGGGGTTTATTGCACTGGGATTTGGCTTGGGAGAAAAGAGGAGCAGGCTTATTGCGACAAGTATTAAGAGTAAGGGTACAAACCAGTTGATCCAGTTTTTCTTTGTTTTTGCCTTTTTTGGTGGGGGCACAGACTTGTTGGTTTTACCACTCTGATCTGTCATACGTCGTCGGGCTTGTCAGGGTTTACAATGGATCGTTTTTTACTGTAACGTATAACAACATTTTTGGATTCTGCTTTACGCTCTTGAGGTTCGGCAAAGTCTTTTTGCCACCCTCTGCTATCATTGGGGAGGCTGGTTCCTCTGCTGCTAACGCCTACTTTAGGCGTGTTTCTACCAGTGCTTCCTTTGCGGTTTGCTCCACCATTTAGACGGCCAAAAGGCCCTTTTCGTTGTCGGCGTTGATTATTGTCTGAATTTGGCTGATTGCCAGCGCCGGTGTTTTTTCTATGTTTATTGTTTCGATTACTGTTATTTCGGTTATTGTTGGTTTTTGATCGCCCCTTGGTATTTTGTCGATTCTTATTGTTTTTATTGTTAGGTTTGCCATGTTGCTTTTTATTAGGTTTTGGTCTGCTTAAATTGACAAAAGGGTTAAGTGGTTCTAGCCCGGGAACAGTGGTTTGCTCAAGGTTTTTACCCAAGGTCTTTTCTATGTGTTTGAGCTCATTGTAGTTATAGCCATCAACCAGTAATAGGCTGGCTTCTTCCCTTGCTTGATTGTGTCTATTAAGTCGTTCTAAATATTTATCTGTGCGTCGTGGCAAGTCAAAGTGAACAATATGCTTGTCATTTTTTTCAATAATTTCAGGCGATAATTCAACTTTATCCTGATCGCAGAGAATCAATATATCGCTTTGATCAATTTCTTCAGGGTTTATATCCTGTAGTAAATCAGCTGCATGGCCATGGTTAGCTAAATTTTCCTGTAACATTTTTGCCGCTTTGTTGGTAGCAACATAAATTAAAGTTGGCTCGCCAGCGAATTCATCCATGAGGTGAT
>JALWMR010000142.1 GCA_027083815.1 Thiotrichaceae bacterium | reverse complement strand
TGCCGGAGACGCCTTTACCGCTTCACCATTAACCCGGGATGCCGATACCATTCGTTCTTTACTCAAAGTTTTAAACCCCAATTTAATGCCAACTCAGGGCAGCCGGGCAGATCTGGGCATTGCAAAAGCGCATGAATTACTTACACAGGCCAATATTAATAACGGTCAGGTACTTTTAATTACCGATGGCGCCAGCGATCTAAAAAAAGCAGAGCAAGCAGCAAAGGCTCTCAAAAAAGATGGACATACTCTCTCCATTCTTGCTGTAGGAACTGAAACAGGCGGTCAATTACAACTCAGGGGCAACCAGATAGTTACCGTGCCGCTAGATATTAACAGCCTTGAGAAAATAGCAAAAAAAGGGGGGGGGGTACTTCATACCATTACCAATAATGATAATGACCTTAAAGCCGTCCTCAAAACCACTATTAACGGAAAAAAAGTGAAGCAACGACAAGCAAATGACCTGAAAAGTAGCAACTGGAAGTCAACAGGGCCTTATCTGATCTTACTTTTATTACCATTTGCAGCGCTGGCCTTTCGTAAAGGCTGGTTGTTGAGCGTTCTATTGTCTGCGACTCTCGTTGTTAGCCTTAGCCCTGACGAGCCTTTAATGGCGGCAGAAAATGAAGCACAAACTAGCACTAACAATAAGCAAACAAGTATATCTGAAAGCAAATGGGAGTCTTTATTTGAAAATTCAGAACAAAGAGCCGCCAAGGCGCTCTTGCAAAAGCAGTATGACAAAGCTAGCACCCTGAGCAAAGAGCCATTGCGTAAGGGTAGTGCCGAGTACAAAAAAGGCAACTTCAAACAAGCGCTAGAATCGTTTAAATCCGCCAGGGGTGCTGATGCCCGATATAATGAAGGCAATGCACTGGCCAAACTAAAGAAATACAAAGAGGCCATCAAAGCCTATGAAGAGGCGCTTAAAGAAAAGCCCAATATGGCTGATGCACTCGCTAATAAAAAAGCGCTTGAAGATTTCTTGAAAAAGCAAAAAGAACAACAGAAAAAAAATAAGGACAATAAAAAAGAACAAAACCAAAAGAATAAAGACCAAATACAGTCGGGCAAACAAGACGAAAAAAACAAGCAAAATAAAAACCAGAAAAATCAGCAGAAAAAGGGCGATAAACAACAGCAAGACAAAAACAATAAGTCTGGAAAAGACTCAAAAAAGAGTCAGCAGGGAAAGGAAAATAAAAAGGATCAGCAGGATAAAAACAAAAAGAATCAATTTTCTGAGGCCAATAAAGAACTTGATAAAAAGAAAAAAGAAACAGGCAATAAGAAAAATCAACCCTCACAGGAAAAAGGTCAAAAACCAAAAGGCGAGCAAGGAAAAAAGAAACAGGACACTAACAAAGACAAACAAAGTGCTGACTCAAAAGGTAAAGAGAAATCGAAAAGTAAAGACAAGAAGGGAGACGATAAAAAGTCCAAACAGCAAAAATCGGCCGACAAAAAACAAAAAGACCAGGCAAAAAAAGCTCAGAAAAATTCTGAAAATGCTGAAAATGCCAAAGCCAGAGCAAAAGCTGAAGAGCTAAGCAAAGAAGAGAAGATGGCGGCCGAACAATGGCTACGACGTATTCCAGATGATCCGGGCGGCTTGTTAAGGCGTAAGTTTAGAAGCCAGTACCAACGAAGAAACAGAACACTTAACAATGAAAAGCCCTGGTAGCGTGATAATCTCTCATTAGCCATACAATAGACACTAGAAAACAAGAGTAATGAAAAAAGTAACAGTTAAAAAGTACACCCCCCCACTTATTTGGCGTTTTCTCGTCTGTAGTACAGCCATGCACTTTGCACAGAGTTTTTTTGCTGTGTTTATTTTATTTAGCACATTAAACGCATTTGCGGCGGTTTCAGCCAATGTAACTCAGGAAAACGTTTATGAAGGAGACCCCGTTACACTTGTTATTGAGTCAAGCCAGAATATTGCTGCACCTGATTTAAGCTCACTGCAAAAAGACTTTACTATTCTCGGGACAAGTACAAGCTCGCAAATCAATATCCTTAACGGCCAACGCTCTTTTAAGAAAACCTGGACAATCGAATTACAACCTAAAAGGCTAGGGAAGCTTGAAATACCGCCTATTCAGGTCGGCAATGACAAATCTGAAAAATTAACCGTTAATGTTACCAAGCTACCTCCTGAAGTTAAGGCTGAAACCAGCAAGCATATTATTATCGAATCATCTGTTGATGGCACAGATGAAAATCAAAGCATAGAGACTTATGTACAGCAGCAAATTCCTTATACCATCAAGCTGCTATACGACTCGGCCATGATCTCGGGTGAAATTAGCCCACAAAATATAGAAAATGCTGTTATAGAACAGCTGGGTAATGATCGCCGCTATCAGGTGACCAAAGGCGGAAAAAAGTTTAATGTAGTAGAAAAGCGCTTTGTAATCTCTCCTGAAAAAAGCGGCACCTTAATCATTCCACCAACGATTGTAAGCGGGCGTATTGCGCTATCTGGTGGAGACGCGACCTCATTGCGTCGTCGCATGGATAGCACGGACATGCTCAACCAGTTTTTTAATGATTTTAGTAACGATCCGTTTTTTGATAACGACTTTCTCACTCGCCGCTCCAGAGGCGGACCGAGTAAACCTTTTACCATTCGCTCAAAAGAAATAAAAGTCAATGTGTTACCCGTCCCCGCGGCTTTCACGGGGAAAGCCTGGCTCCCAGCAGAAGAGCTTGTCATACAAGATAGCTGGAGTAAAAACCCACCTGATCTAAAGGTAGGTGAGCCAGTCAGTCGTACACTGGTTCTACAGGCAAAAGGCTTGGCGGGAAGCCAAATACCCCAAATTGATATTCCCAAACCAGATGGAATTAAAATCTATCCTGAACCGCCCGAATCCGAAACCCGAACCGATGGCAAAACGGTCTATGGAATACAGCAGATGAAAGTCAGCTATATCCCAAACAAAAGTGGAACCGTTACCATTCCTGAGATAAAAGTTGACTGGTGGAATGTAAAAACCAAAAAACAGGAAACATTTACGCTGCCCAAATGGGTGCTAAATGTCGCACCTGGGGCTGCTGGAGAAGAGTCCATCGAACCCGAGACCGAGTCTGCCCAAACAACAACCGAAGTGAATAAAACCCGTCAGGCAGATAATAATGGTCCAATTAACAACAATGACAAAAAAAATTCTTATAACTGGAAGTTAATCATTCTCAGCCTTGCCGCAGCGGCTATATTTGGCTTTTTATTCTATCGCTTTATTGCACCCCTTCTATCGCATGAGCGTAAAGAGAAAAACAAACAGGTAGATATATTATCAATCAAGAATCAGTTGTTGAATGCCTGTAAAAAAAATGACAAACACACAGCTGCCAGGCTACTTATAAAGCTGGCACAAGCACAGTGGGGAGATTCTTCAATTCAAAATCTAAATACACTAGCGAAAAAGCTCAATACTGGAGCAGAAGTGATAACCGAGCTGGAGCAAAACCTGTATTCTCCTTCATCTTCGCAATGGAGTGGACAAAAACTCCATGATCTAGTCAACAAAGGCTTGCTACAAAAGGATAACAAGCCTAATAATGATAAAAGTGAAACGCTTAAACCCCTTTACCCTATTTGATGGAGCCAATCGGAACTCAAGTCAAAAAACCACCGATAGATAGAGGTTACATCAAGCAACAATATGTTATTATGATTCGCCCCAACAATATGTAAACAATAAAATATGACTGAACGTACGGCTACCATCACCCGGGATACACTTGAAACTCAAATTACTGTAGAAATCAATCTGGATGGCTCAGGCAAGGCACGCTTTAAAACCGATGTGCCATTTTTAGAGCATATGATGCAGCAAATAGCGCTTCACGGCATGATCGACATTGAAGTAGAAGCTAACGGTGATATTCAAATTGACGATCATCATACCGTCGAAGATATTGGCATTACACTCGGTCAGGCTTTCACTAAAGCGATTGGTAATAAAAAAGGTATTCGCCGTTATGGGCATGCCTACGTACCATTGGATGAAGCTTTGTCACGCGTTGTTATTGATTTTTCCGGTCGCCCTTATTTACATGATAATGTCGATTACAAGCGTGCCAAGATAGGTGCGTTTGATACCGACCTGTTCCACGAATTTTTTCAGGGTTTTACCAATCATGCATTAGTTAGTTTGCATCTGGACAACATTCGTGGGCGTAATGCACACCATATCGCTGAAACAATATTTAAGGCCTTTGGTCGCGCACTGCGAATGGCTGTAGCGCATGATGAGCGTGCTGCGGATGCGATTCCTTCTACTAAAGGTTCTTTATAAATCACATGACTATCGCTGTTATTGATTACTCTATGGGTAATCTGCACTCCGTACATAAAGCACTACAACACGTCACAGATGACAAGGTTATTATCACCTCCTCGCCTGACGATATCCTGAACGCAGATCGTATCGTATTCCCCGGACAGGGTGCCGCCCGCGACTGCATGAATGAACTGCATAAACGAGAGCTGGTTGATGTCGTTAAAGAAGTTTCTCAAACAAAACCTTTCCTGGGTGTGTGTATGGGTATGCAGGTATTAATGGAACACAGTGTTGAAGGCGGCGGGGTTGATTGTATCGGCCTCTACAATGGTACTGTACAGCATTTTACCGATCATATTGGTGCTACAGATGCCGCGGGAAGCCGCCTGAAGATTCCTCAAATGGGCTGGAATCAGATTAGGCAAACACAGAATCATCCGCTCTGGAAAGACATAAAAGACCAGGCTCGTTTTTACTTCGTTCACAGTTACTTCGTTGACCCTGACGATAAAGCCATTATTGCTGGTGAAACCGAATTTGGCATTCACTACCCTTCTGCCATTGCCAAAGAGAATGTATTTGCGATTCAGGCTCACCCTGAAAAAAGTGCTGATGATGGCTTACAACTTTTGAAAAACTTTACCCAATGGGATGGACAAGCTTGATGCTATTACTACCCGCTATAGACCTAAAAGATGGACAATGTGTACGCCTGCGCCAGGGGCGTATGGAAGACACTACCGTATTTTCTGATAGCCCGGTTGATACGGCGACACGCTGGGTTGATGCTGGTGCAAAGCGCCTGCATCTGGTTGATCTGAATGGTGCGTTTGATGGCGAGCCAGTTAATAATTCTGCCGTAGAAGCCATTGCCAAAAAATTTCCTGACCTCCCTATTCAAATCGGCGGCGGTATCCGCGATGCCAAAACCGTACAGGCCTATCTGAATGCAGGAGTAACTTACTGCATTATTGGCACAAAAGCGGTTCAGGATCCTGATTTTGTTAAAGACTTATGCAAACAATTTCCGGGACATATCATTGTTGGCATTGATGCTAAAAACGGCATGGTGGCAACTGATGGCTGGGCCGAGGTTTCTTCTGTATCAGCCATAGAACTTGCCAAACAGTTTGAAGAAGCAGGTGTTGTGGCTATCGTTTATACCGATATTGCCCGCGATGGCATGATGAAGGGCGTTAATATTGATGCAACCGTAGAACTGGCAAATCATATAAATATCCCTGTTATAGCCTCCGGCGGAGTATCCAGCATGGATGATATAATCGAGCTATGCAAAGTCGAGGATGCCGGCATTATGGGTACGATCCTGGGGCGCTCTATCTATGAAGGCACCATCGATCTGGCAGAAGCGCACAACTATGTGGAGAACCAAAGCGGATGAGTCTAGCAAAACGCATTATTCCTTGTCTGGATGTCGATAATGGGCGTGTTGTAAAGGGCGTAAACTTTGTCGATATACGAGATGCCGGGGATCCAGTTGAGGTTGCTGCACGTTATAACCGTGAGGGTGCGGATGAAATCACCTTTCTGGATATTACCGCCAGCTCAGATGACCGGGAAACAACGGTTCACATGGTAGAAGCGATTGCCTCTGAAGTCTTTATCCCCTTAACGGTTGGTGGTGGAATTCGTAAGGTTGAAGATATTCGCACCATGCTTAATGCCGGCGCTGATAAAGTCGCCATTAATACGGCAGCGATTCATAACCCCGAGTTAGTCAGGGAAGCAGCAGAATATTATGGCTCGCAATGTATTGTAGTCGCCATTGATGCCAAAAAGGTCAGCAAGGAGGGTGAACCTGATCGCTGGGATATTTTCACCCATGGTGGACGCAACGACACCGGTATAGATGCAGTTGAGTGGGCAAAAAAAATGGCAGAATACGGAGCCGGCGAACTACTGGTAACCAGTATGGATAAGGATGGAACCAAGTCGGGCTTTAATATACCGCTTACCAAAGCGATTACGGATGCGGTTAATATTCCGGTAATTGCCTCCGGTGGTGTGGGTAATTTGCAGCATTTGGCTGATGGTGTGCTTAAAGCCGGAGCAGATGCAGTACTGGCGGCCAGTATTTTCCACTTTAATGAATACACTGTAGGCGAAGCAAAAGCTTATATGCAAGAACAAGGCATTGAGGTGAGGATTTAAGCCCCCATGATAAATAACAATACACTGGCTGAAGTCGCCAGAATATTAGAACAACGCAAGTCAGCTCAAGCCGAGAGCTCATACGTTGCCAGTCTCTACTCAAAAGGTCTTGACGCCATTCTAAAAAAGGTGGGAGAAGAAGCGACCGAAGTAGTAATGGCAGCAAAAGATGCTGAATATGCTAATGATTTAAGTAAAAATACCGATAAAATAGTCTATGAAGTTGCTGACTTATGGTTTCATACCCTTGTATTATTAGTTCAGCAGAATTTACACCCGGACGATGTTCTAAATGAGTTAGAACGTCGTTTCGGAACGTCTGGTCTTGTCGAAAAAGCCAGCCGAAATAAATAAATATCTAAAGTAGGAGTACACCATGTTTTCTGGAATTAGCCCTTGGTCATTAATTGTAATTCTGATTATAGTTGTTGTCATATTTGGAACAAAACGTCTGCGCAATGCAGGTGGAGACTTGGGGAGCGCGGTTAAAAACTTCAAAAATGCCATGAAAGATGGCGAAGAAGAAGCCACTCAAAAAACGGAGCAAATCAAGCAGGCGCAAGATAAAGTCATTGATGCCGAAGCTAAAGTTAAAGTTAAAGATACTACCAAGTCATAACGACTTCATAACGCTTAGCTATGTTTGATTCTGGCTTTCTTGAAATGCTGGTGATAGGTGTCATTGCCTTACTGGTCATTGGCCCTGAGCGCCTGCCTGAGGTTGCGGCCAAAGTGGGGAAAATCATCGGCAAGATGAAAGCATTTATCGCCACCACGCGAGATGATATTGAGCGCGAAATTAGAGCCGATGAATTAACAAACATGCTTGCAAAGCAAAAAGAAGAAATTGGCGAGCTACGCGATATGATGAAAAACACTCAACAGGATGTAAGCAGCGAACTCAACGAAGCCAGCCAGATCCTTGATGAAAGCATGAAGGATGCACAGTCATCTATTAAAAATAAATGAGTAATAAGCAGGAAAAAATTTCATCTGAAACACAAGGCTTTCTATCGCATCTTATTGAGCTAAGAGACCGCCTGCTACGTGTCGTTATTGCTGTTGGCGTAGTATTCTTTGCTCTTTTTCCTTTCGCAAAAACAATCTATAACTGGCTTGCCGCGCCCCTGGCAAATCAGGGACAACAAATGATTATAACGGGAACCATTGCACCTTTTCTGGTTCCCATGAAACTAACATTGCTGGTTGCCTTTTTAATTACCTTGCCTTATCTGCTTTACCAACTCTGGTCATTTGTTGCGCCTGGACTTTACCGACACGAAAAGCGGCTGGTTTACCCACTACTGGCATCCAGCGTTTTATTATTCTATCTCGGCATTCTTTTTGTCTATTACATTCTTCTGCCCATGATGTTTAGCATCATCCCTCAATTCGCACCGGATGTGGCGGTATATAGCCCCGATATTTCACAATATCTCGATTTTTCCATGATGATGTTTTTAGCCTTTGGTTTTGGCTTTGAAATGCCAATTGCAACTATTTTGCTGATTAGCACCGGAATGACCACAGCAGAGAGCCTAAAAAAGAAACGGCCCTATGTCATCGTTGGTGCCTTTATTCTTGGCATGCTTTTAACACCTCCTGATGTTGTTTCACAAGTCATGCTAGCTATCCCAATGTGGCTATTATTTGAGCTGGGTCTTTACTTCAGCAAGTATTTTAAGATTCGTATAAAAGAAGCGGGAGAAGCCCGTGAGAACATGGACGACAGTGAACATGATGCCGGCACGAGTAATTCGGCAAGTAGCAGCGCCGTATTACAAGCAGATGATCTTTGGGCAGAAGACGACCAATACACCTATCATGAGGAAGACGATGACAGCACAGGCGTGAGTGATGAAAAGAGAAGTATTCTCAACCCTGACTCTGATGATGCTCTCGACAAAACTAATAAAGACTCTGATAAGGACGATACAGAAGAAGAAACATTCTTCGATAATGATGATTTCAATGAACTCTCTGATGAGGAAATGGAAGCAGAGTTAGATCGTATTGAAGCTCAGGAACAGGCTGACGAACTCGTTGAAAAGAAGGCAAAGAAACGGGCTAAAAAGAAAGCGAAAGCTAAAAAGAAAGCCGCCAGGAAAAAACAGAAAAAAAACAATCAAAATAAAAAAGCCCCAAAAGAATAAACGATTATTTTTGGGAAGTCCTGATCAAGTCCAATTATTTTTAGCTTGCTAAATTCTAATCGACTTAATCAGGGCCTCCTTGAGAAAACCCTGATAAATCAATAAGATTGACAATTGTCAATATATTAGAAATAACTTAAATAAGAATTGTTTATTGATATACCATTTGCTAACATTGTACTAACGGGTCGAAAAAACTCGTTGTAAATCCTTATTTAGCGGTTTGGATTTATTAACTGAAAAGTACGTTATTTTGTGAACTTTTCTTACTCAAGTTGTACAAAAGTATGGGATTCTGATTAGATCAATTACCATTTAGCAATCGTTATCAGGCTAAAAAAATAATTGAGCTTAATTCTAGACCTTACAAGTAAAAATATTTGGGGAGCATCCAAAAATGAAATGTTTTATAAAGAGCCTACTAGGGCAAGATTCGTACGTTGAAAATAATAATGACGTTTGTATGCCATTACCACCCATTGTTAAGTCGTTAATTGGGAGTATTCTATTTATCGCGCTGATGACCTTTGTAAGCCACTTGCTTAGAATTTAATTCGTTGCTGTAAATTAGAATCAAAAAGCCCGCTAAACATCGCGGGCTTTTTAATACCCGCTCAAAATTCCATATATCCCTCAAGGAGACACTGATCAAGGAAGCTGATTAAGGAGAAAACACGAAAAAAGCTAGGGGGTGTACTTGTAGACCTATCACTCATTAACTAACTGATAAGCAATCCACCACATCACCAGACCAATAAGCATATTCAGTATCTTCCATGCTGTCGGCTTGTTAAATAGTGGCTCTAACAAGCGCGCACCATAACCCAAAGAAAAAAACCAGATAAATGAAGCCGTTATTGCCCCTAACGTAAAGTAAAGTTGCTCTGCCCCTTCATAAGGGGATGCAATACTACCGATTAACAAGACCGTATCCAGGTAAACATGTGGATTAAGAAAGGTTAAAGCCAACACCGTGCTGATAATAAGCGTTCTATTATGAGATGGCCTGGCTGCTTCTGTATTCAGTGTTTGATTGCCTAAAGCGGCCTTAAAACTCATCACACCAAAAACAAATAGATAACTGGCTCCAAACCAGGTAATGCCTGTAAGCCAGTTTGGATGATTTTCAACAATTTTACCGACACCGGTTGTGCCAATTGTAATCAGAATAGCATCAGACATTGAACAGATAAGACAGATTAAAAAGACATGGCTTCTTAGCAAACCCTGTTTGAGAACATACGCATTTTGTGCGCCAATGGCGATTATCAGGCTACCGCCAAGCAATAAACCCGTCAGAAAGACATTCATCGTTTCAAATGTTTAAGAAAGCGACTCTCGATCAGTTTAAATATAAAAACAATCGTGAAAGTGATTGCCAAGTAAAATAAGCCTGCGCTGATAAAAGATTCAAACGGCGCATAATGACGCGAATTGATAATCTTTGCCGCACCAAACAGATCAACAAGGGTAATAACACCGGCCAAAACAGTTGCATGGAGCATAAAGATCACTTCGTTACCATACATAGGGATAGAACGACGAAAAGCACTGGGCAGAATAACATGGCGGTACTGATCCCAGCGTGACATGCCGCAAGCCTCAGCTGCTTCAATTTCACCTTTAGGGGTTTGTAAAATAGCACCTCGAAAGATTTCAGCCGTATAAGCCGCTGTATTTAATGAGAAGGCGATAATTGCACACCAGTAAGCTGATTTAAAAATAACCCACAAATAGCTCTCACGAAGCCACTCGAACTGTGAAAAACCAAAGTAAATAATAAAAATCTGAATCAATAAGGGCGTGCCACGAAATACATAAATATAAGCTTTTGCAGGCAGCCGCAACCACGGACTCTTTGAAGCCGCCATTATGGCCAGTGGTATCGCCAGTACAAAACCGATAGCGAGTGAAATCACTAATAACTGCAAGGTTAAGCCCAAACCCTTAAATAGCAGGGGAAGATTATCAATAATAATAGAAAAATCCATTATCAATGCCCCCCAACGTTATAACGACGCTCAAACCACTTCATTGCCAAATCACTAACGGCAGTAATCAATAAAAACAAGCCGCCTACCAAGACATAAAAAGTGAACGGTTGGCGCAAGGTATCACCTGCAACTTTGGCGCTATAGACCATATCTTCCAGGCCAATCACAGAAACCAATGCCGTTGTTTTAACCAAAACCAGCCAATTATTGAAAAAACCGGGAATAGCGTGACGCACCATTGCAGGAAAGGTGATATGACGAAACACTTGAAAACCCGTCATGCCATAGGCATGACCTGCCTCTATTTCCCCTTTGTGGACAGCCATAATCGCACCACGAAAGGTCTCCCCCATATAAGCACCAAAAATAAAACCTATGGTCAGAACACCTGCAATAAAAGGATCAATATCAATATAACCCCAGCCAAATTTATCGCCAACTTTGTTAACCAGAATTTGCCCACCAAAAAAGATCAGCATCATTAACACCAGGTCAGGAATCCCCCGGATAACGGTTGTATAGCTTGCGGCGATGGCTTTGGCAACAGGGCCACCATAAAGACGGGCAGAGGCGGCAAGAATGCCTAGAATCAAAGAGAGAAGGAGTGATAACAAGGCGACCTCAACGGTCACTATCATGCCTTTTAAAATCATTGGCAGATAACCGCCGAGCACCTCACTCATTTACGTTATTCCTGGTTAGTAAACACACAAAAGCCCCTCAATAGAGAGGGGCCAGCTTTATGAAGACGAACAGTTTATTCGCCAAATATATCAAAATCGAAGTACTTCTTACGGATTTTATCGTATGTGCCATCTTCACGAATGGCTTTAATGGCCTTATTAAACTTCTCAGCCAAATCCTTATCGTCTTTACGAATAGCAATACCAATACCTTCACCAAAGTATTTCTCATCAGTATAGCTATCACCGATTAACTCATAGTCTTTTCCTTTATCCGACTTGATATACTCAAGCAATACAAAAGCATCGGCAAATACCAGATCAACACGACCTGCATTCATGTCCAGATAAGCTTCTTCCTGTGTGCCATAGCGTTTAACATCGACATCATCACCAAACTCACCAGTAATAAATTTGTCCGAGACCGTTCCACGCTGTACTGCAACACTTTTACCTTTTAGACCAGCCTTTGATATTTCAATCTTGTCACCTTTCTTGTGCATAAAACGAGCTGGAGACTTGTAGTAAGGTTTGGTGAAGTCGACTTTTTCTTTACGCTCTTTGGTAATAGACATTGAGGCAACGATGGCATCATACTTTTTTGCCAAAAGCGCGGGGATAATACCATCCCAATCTTGCTTGACTAATTTACAATCAACACCCATTTTGTCGCAGAGCGCATTGGCAATATCAATATCAAATCCTTCGAGTTTTCCATCTTTAGTCGTTTTACTAAAGGGAGGATAAGCACCTTCAACACCAATACGCACCACATCTTTTGCAAATGCTGTCGACGCTGGCAATACACTTAGTAACATAAACAGGCTCAGTAGTAGCGAGCTTATAGTTAGTCTTTTTTTCATCGTTTTCTCCTTTTTAAAAAACGGTTTAATTACGCAAATGCGCGCTGTTTAATTTTAGTAGTCTTTTGAAATAAATTGTTTAAATTGTTCTGATTTTGGATGATTAAATACTTCTTGAGGCGGGCCATCTTCCACAATCACGCCATCGTCAAAGAAAATAACACGGTTAGATACATCCCGCGCAAATGCCATTTCATGTGTGACAACCAGCATGGTTCGACCCTCCTTGGCGAGATCCTTGATAACATTAAGCACCTCTTCTACCAGTTCAGGGTCAAGTGCCGAAGTTGGCTCATCAAATAATAAAATATCTGGTTCCATCGCCAGGGCGCGTGCAATGGCAACCCGCTGCATTTGCCCGCCAGATAGCTGCGCTGGATAATAGTCAAGCCGATCCATCATACCGACTTTCTCAAGATATTGACGAGCGCGTTTAACCGCCTCTTTTTTGGAAAGGTTCAACGATGTTTTAAGCGCAATGGTGACATTATCCAGAACAGTCATATGTGACCAAAGATTAAACTGCTGAAACACCATTGCCATGCGAGTACGCAAACGACGCACTTGTGCCTTATCCGTAATAACTGAATCGCCTTTGCGGTTATCGGCAACTGTGATGGCTTCCCCACCAAGACTTATAGTGCCACTAGTTGGTGTTTCCAGAAAATTAATACATCGTAAAAAGGTGCTTTTACCCGAGCCACTACGCCCCAGTATCGCAATCACATCGCCTTTAGCTGCATTAACACTAACACCTTTGATAACTTCAAGATCACCAAAGCTTTTATGCAGATTATCAATTTCAAGCACTAAGGATTTTACCTGTATTTTTAGAGGGATAGAAAAGATTGTAGAATAGCTTACCCCAATTGTCTGTACAAAAGTGCAAAAAGGTGGGGGGTGTACTTATTTAAGGAGATACCGACTAAGATTATTTCTTGTGTTATTAACTGATATAAGACACTATTTTTACCTTAGCACAAGCTACTTAACAACAATACACATTTGGCTATTCTTTAATGAGTTAATATAATACTTAAAAAGTACACCCCCCCACTTTTTTGCACTTTTGTCGTATTTATCCTTTTTTAAACACAGGGTACAACTTTACTATAGGAATCAACAATGGCAGGCTCACTTCAAGACCAATTACTCGGCGCAGGATTAATAAAAAAACAAAAAGCCAAAAATATTCAGACTGCCAAAAAGAAAGCGGTTAAACAAAGTCGGGCTAACAAAACAGAGTTAGTTGATGAAGCCGCCGAGCTGGCAAGAAAGGCACAGCAGGAGCAACGCCATAAAAGCCAAAAGCTGAATGAGCAACTCAAGCGTGAAGCTGAGAAAAAAGCAATATTGGCACAAATACGTCAGATTATAGAAATAAACCAGATTGCTAATGCACCTGATAAAATGTCAGACGATGCGCTTACCAGCTATAACTTTACCGATGATACCAAAATAAAAACGCTTCACGTTTCGCCCCAGAATCACGATCTAATTAGCCGAGGCATCATTGCCATAGCCAAACTTAAGGAACCTCTGAACAACCTAGTTGAATTCTGGCAACGCCAAATTTCCAGAATCAAGGCATGTGAGCTTAGAATGCTCATTGCCTTGTAAGCGAACATAACGCAGAGTCTGGGAATTTGGCTAAGCCCCGAAGGGTAAGCC
>JALWMR010000141.1 GCA_027083815.1 Thiotrichaceae bacterium | reverse complement strand
AGTCTGGGAATTTGGCGTTGCCCCGCAGGGTAAGCCTCTAAGGCATCATCTCCGTTGTTGCACTTCTTGTGAAGGTAATGAGCATTCCCTGCGAAGCGCGCCTAGGATATGATACCTTAGAGACTTACAGAATTTTATGGGACTTGATCAGCGCCTCATTAAGCGGTATTGACTTATATCATCGTATCTCATTCTTTTTATTCGTTAAAATGCGGCGATGAATATAGAACTCTTTATAAAAATTGGTTTGCCCGTTTCTCTGGGGCTGATTATGCTAAGCATGGGGTTAACCCTGAAAAGCAAGGATTTTCAAGCTGTTATCAGAGAACCAAAAGCCTTTATGGTGGGCTTGTCTGCACAGATGCTGCTTGTTCCGCTGCTGGCTGTCTTATTATTACAAGTCTTTAAGTTACCACCTGTTCTAGCGGTTGGATTACTAATATTGAGCTTTAGCCCCGGCGGTACAACCAGCAATCTTTTTTCCTATATGGCAAAGGGTGACGTCGCCCTGTCGATTGCACTCACAGCAGTTGCCAGCTTTATAACGCCTTTTAGCATACCCTTGCTAACCGAGCTTGCGCTAAGATCACAACTTGGTGAAAACGCTGATATTGTAATTCCCATCGGCTTAACTATGAAACGACTGTTTGTCGTAACCATTGTTCCAGTGCTTTTGGGGATGACATTACGCCACATTAGGCCAAACTGGGCAGACAAGATTCAGCCACTCATCCATAAATTTGCCGTAAGCTTGTTTCTGGCGGTGATCTTTTCCATGATCTATAAACTATCGGGGAAAATGCCTAAACACCTCCCTCAAGTGGCAACCATTACCAGCGTGATGATCATACTTGCCATGCTGGCGGGCTTTATTATTTCCAAACTAGCCAGGCTAAACCCCAGGCAGATTAAAACCATTACCATAGAAGTCGGCATGCAAAATGGTGGTATGGCATTAATTGTTACTCAAGGTGTGTTAAGCAACCCGCAAATGTCGGTTGTGCCTGTGATTTATGGGCTTATAATGCTCATCCCGATTATTATGTATGTACTGATTAGTCGCCAACAAACACACCATGAAACCGCTTCAGCAATATAGTTTTTTAAAAGCCTTACGCCCCTTCTCTCTGGTCGTGGCAGTGGTTTCGTGTGGGCTGGGAATCTTAATTGCATGGAGCGACGGTTATCATCACCCGTATCTGGCAGGATGGATAATGCTTGGCGGCATATTGGCACAAGCAGGAATCAACCTGATAAATGATATTGAGGATTTGCCTCTAATTCCCAACGGTCATCCTCAATACAGTCGCATAACCGGTATGATTAATCGCAATACAAAAGCAGGGATTGCCTGTTTTATACTGGCAAGCGCTATTGGTGTATATCTTATATCCAGGCAGGGCTTACCCTTATTCCTGCTTATTCTTGTCTCAGGGCTGGCGTCCCTTAGCTATAATTTTGGGCCGATAAACTTTAAACATCGCGGTCTTGCCATGGTGCAAGTCTTTTTATTAATGGGAATATTTATGATGCAAGGCGCCTACCTTGCCATGAGCGGGCATTTTTCCAGCACCGCCCTACTGCACTCCATCCCCATTAGTTTACTGATTTCACTACTGTTACTCAGCAACGAACTACGCGACTGGGAAGCGGATAAAAATAAAAATATCCAAACCCTAACCGTGCGCATCGGCTATAAAAATAGCGTTAATTTATACTGGACATTAATCGGCCTAAGCTACTTACTAGCGGTTATTTTCTTTACTCTGGGCGAGCTGCATCAACTACTTTGGCTACTGATTCCGCTACCCTTGCTAATCCCCATAAAACGCTACCTAAGCGCCAGCAAACGGGTGCAACTAACCCCCATGACAGGGCGCTTCTTCTTTTTATTTGGCCTGGCGTATATGTTGGCACTTATAAACTAGAATTAAAAGTACCCCTTTTTTAGTGAACTCGCCGTTTCGTTTTTTGAAACGGACGATTCACTTATGTCACTGTCTTTTAGCGACTCATGGCTTTTTTACTCTACGCGAGAACCTGATTATAAGCTCTTTAACTTTTTAGCAAATGGCAAGGGAGGGAACGGTGGCAGTGGTGGCAAAGGGGGTAAAAAGTTTGACCCTTTCACTGTTTCTGCTTCGGTGAGTTTCCCAGTAATCATGTTTTTAAGCGGTGGGAAGTTATTGGCAAATCGCAAGACTGCATTTCTGGCGACTTTTGCTGGTAGTGTTTCGGTGGTAAACAAGCTGACAATATTATTCGTGCCGTGATATAAAAATTTTGTTACATGCATGTGATCCTTCTGGTACTTTTTAAGCACCGCCATAGAACCAAAATCTTTACCATGATCCTGCGCCTGTTTTATTTCACGCGCCAGTGAATCAGCACCACGAATACCCAGGTTAAAGCCATGTGCCGTTACCGGGTGCATGCCCACAGCCGCATCACCCACAACGGCATAACGATTAGCAACAAATTTATCCGCATGAACAGCCACAAGCGGATAGGAATGTCGTTTTCCGACTAGCGAAATTTTTCCCAGCTTATTACCAAACCACTGTTGAACCTGGGCATTAAATGCCTCATCGCTCATTTTCAAAAGGGCGTCTGATTTTTGACTGGAAATGGTAATCACCACCGATGAAAGATTGCCATTCATGGGCAATAGAGCCATTGTTTTGCCATAGTGAAAGCATTCAAAAGCAGTCTGATTATGTGAATATTCGTGCTCCATGCGGCATACAATAGCAGTGCGTGAAAAATCCCGCATGTGAGCGCCCACGCCCATTTGACGGCGTGTTGCTGAAAAGCGGCTATCGGCTGAAACCAGCAGTGGTGCCGACAAAACAACACCACTGGATAAGGTTACCGAGCCACTTGAGTCATCCGTTTGCAACTCTTCTACCGACGTATCAGTGATAATATCAATATTATCCAAAGCCTCCGACATGGCAGCAACTTCTTCATAAAATGCTTTACGAATAAGATGATTAGGAATCAGATAACCCAGCGCTTCCATTGATTCCGAGGGTCGCTCAAAATCGAGTGAATAAGGCGAATTACCATTAAGCACTTTGGCGTTTTTAATCGGTGAGATTGAGGCCGGATCTATTCTATCCCATGCGCCCATAGACTTCATTAGCTTTACCGACAAATGAGTCAGCGCAATTTCGCGACCATCTTCTTGCGGGTCTTTCAGCTCATCCAGAGAGGATTTTTCAATCAGTGCTATTTTAAGATTGGTATTTTTAAGCGCTCGTGCGAAGCTCAAACCTGCCGGACCAGCACCGATAATAATGACATCGTAATTCATAATCGTAACCCACAAATTAAACACTATGGCAGATCAGTTTACGCTTATAAAAAAGAAAATAACCTTACTTAAATCAAGATCATCCTCAATTTGCTTGCAATTTTTGAAGATCTGTCAATATCTGGGCGACATGCTGTTTGGGGTTTACATTACGATATATTTTGACGATTTTACCCTGCGGATTAATAATAAAACTGTGTCGCTTGGCAATTTTAAAAACTATCAAATTGCGTAAAGAACCATATTTTTCCGCCACTTTGCCACCCGGATCGGCCAACAAAGTAAAAGGCAATTGGTGGTTTTTGGCAAAATCTTTATGGCTCTCATTATTGTCAACACTAACACCCCAAACCGCCGTATTCTTAGCTTTAATCGCCACAATATTATCCCGAAAAGAACAAGCTTCGGTAACACAGCCGGGCGTTTCATCCTTGGGGTAAAAATATAAAACCAGCCACTTGCCTTTCATTTTACTCAATGTCTGCGGCTGCCCGTTTTGATCGCTCAGTGTAAAATCAGGAGCAATTTGCCCCAGCTCTATTGCGCTCACGTTCAGGCCTCCAAAGGAAAATAACAGCAATATAATTGTTTTAAACAAGTTCATAGCACTTAGTATAGCCCTTATATTGTTAAGGAGCCTGATTAAAGAAGCACTTCCCTACCCATAAATCAGGGACAGCAATGACACCCCCCCACTTTTTTGCGTTTTTCACGCACCCTTCGGGTAGTCGTCGCTGCGCTCCAACATTGTCTCGCCTGCGGCTCGGCTGTCACTTTTCTTTAGCAGGTTGTTGAAATTCGCTTAGGCGAGTGCGAGACAAGCAAAAATCGACCGAAAATAATAAAGCCCTATCTAAACAATGAAACAGGCGGAACCGCCAGTAGCCCCCTGACATTTAAATAGCCCGCTATGCCAACCAGCACAGCACCTATTAATGTACCGCTTATTATCAGGCCAAGGTTAATTTCAGGGCTTAAATCAAATAAGGAATAGGCGGCGATATTAGCGGCTATTAACGCCAAAATACTCGCCATAAGGCCTGCTAGCGCGCCTATCACCACAAACTCGCTAATCAGGTTACGACGTAGATAAGCACGGCTTGCGCCTAATGATTTTAAGATGGCAAGTTCACGCCGGCGCATAGCCTTTTGTGATTGCAGTGCTGCAAACAAGACGACTACACCGGCAACCAGTGTAAACAGGAAGATTGCCTGTACCGCGAAAGCTGCTTTGTTTATCAAGTCTCGAACCTGCTTTAAAATGGCGCTGATATCAATGTCTGTAATACTGGGAAACTGCTGAATCAAGCGAGGTAGTTGTTCACGTTTTTCATCACTAATTTTGAGGCTGGTGATATAAGTTCTGTGATACTGTTTAATCGCGTTGGGCGCAAGCAACACAAAAAAGTTTGGTTTCATGCTATCCCACTGGACACTTCGCAGGCTGGTTATCTTATCGGTTATTGTTGTACCGGCAATATCAAAAGTCAGGCTATCTCCCAGTTTCAATTTAAAGGTTTTAGCGATTCCCTGCTCTACGGAAAGCCCCTGTTTTGCATTTTTCTGAAACCACTTTCCGGCGACTATTTTATTTCCTTCGGGCGGTTTTTCTGTTGCAGATAAATTAAATTCACGTGCCAATAATCGCTGTGCCCGCTGATGCTGCTCGCCGCTGAATTGCGGGTCATCCGGTGAAACGGCTTTATTATTAATCGCTACCAGTCGCCCTAATACCATAGGATAAAGTGGTGCATTGAGAGGTGCTTTATGGTCCGAAATAGATAAATTTTTATTAATGAAGCTTTGTAATTCTTTCACTTCATCAGCTTGAATATTAATCAAAAAATGATTCGGTGCATCCGCAGGCAAACTTGCTTGCCAGCGATTTATCAGATCACTGCGCAAACTGGTTAATAATAATAAACTAAACAAACCTACTCCAAAAACGACCACCATTATAGCCATGCGCCGATTCGTTTTTGGCAAGCGCCAACGTTCACCAAGTTTACGTAACAAGCGCAGCATCAGTAATGCCATTACCCAGAAAATCAATAAAGCGATGATCACGCCCAGCAATAAATAAAGGCTGAGTTTAAGATCCTGTGTTTGTAACCACATCAGCAACAAAATTGCCGCAGCCAAAGCAAAGAATGAAAACAAAAAGGGTATTCTGGATACCTGCCGTTGACCTTGTAAAATCTGCACTGGCGAAGTTTTTACCAGTTGCAATAACTGCGGGGCTGAAAAACCCATAGCCATGATCCATGCGGTAATGACACCCACCCAAACGGGGCGCCAACCCGCCGGAGGTAAATCACCCCCCACAAAATCCTCTAGCGAATTTGCCAATAGCATTTGTACAAAAAAGCCCAGCAAAGAACCAGCCAGAGCCGCCAGAGTTGCAATAACAAACAACTGACCAAGGTAGCGTTTTAAGATATGTCGTCGTGATGCGCCCAATGTTTTTAACACAGCAACCGATGGCGTTTCGTGGCGTGTTAAACTAAAACTGCTGAGGGCGATTCCGGCTCCGGCAAGGATCACCGCCAGTAATGCCGCCATTTTTAAAAAGCGTTGCCCACGTTGCAAGGCTTGTTGTACCGAAGGCAGGCCGTCATCCAGAGCCCGCAAGCGTTCCAGCGATTTTAGTTGTGGTTTAATCCAGGTTTTAAAGGCATTAACGACTTGCTCATCTCCGGTAAAGTAGTAACTATAACTGGCGCGGCTGGCGACGCTAAGCAGTTTTGTATCGACAAGGCTCTGTTTGGGTAAAATCAGTATGGGCGCAACTTGGAACACATTGGTGGTTTGATCGGGTAATTTGGCAATCATCCCGGCCAGCTTGATTTTACTTTGACCGAGCTGAACAACATCAGACGTTTTAGCGCCAAGCGCAAAGAACAATCGCGGTTCTGCAATTGCCATATTAGTTGTTAGCGAGCTTATATTAAAAACCGTGGTGTTGTCATTGCCAGGTTCACTAATCTGGATGTCGCCCTGCAAAGGATAGTCAGGCGAAACGGCTTTAACCTGAACCAGTTGAAATTTTTCACCCCTGGAAACCATGCTGGGAAAGGTGATTGTTTCTGCTGTCTGTAAACCGCGCTTGTTTGCTTCAGTCAGATAGCGTTTGTCGATGGGACGCGTTGATACAATGATTAAATCACCGCCTAAAAGCTGTGTTGCCTGTGCTGTCATGGCGCGCTCGGCTCTGTCTGTAAAGAAACCGACTGAAGTGACTGCAATAACCGATATAAGTAGCGATAAAAACAGCAAACGCACCTCTGCCAGGCGCCAAAACCGCTCAGCCTGGCTGAAAAAGGGGCTTAAAAGAGACTTTAAAAGTACCCCCCCCCACTTTTTGCTACTTTTCTCCTGATACGCCACAGTCACGTCATTAACCGCCCGCTTTCAAGCTGATATTGCGTGTCGCAACGCTTTGCAAGATCATCATCATGAGTGACCAGCACCAGGGTTGTCTGGTTTTGTTGTTGCATTGAAAATAACAGGGCGATAATCTCTTCACCCGTTTCCCGATCAAGATTTCCGGTTGGTTCATCAGCAAACAATATCTCTGGTTGGCTGACAAAGGCGCGGGCCAGTGCTACGCGTTGCTGCTCTCCGCCTGATAACTGGCCAGGTAGATGACGGGTTCTTTCGCCAAGGCCCACTTGTTGCAGTGCTTCTTTGGCTCGTTGACGAATCTGTTTAAGACCGGTTGTTGATTTATCATCCAGCTCCAGCGGCAGCATTACATTTTCCAATGCGGTAAGGTTATCCATTAAATGAAAGGATTGGAACACAAAGCCAACTTTGCCCAGCCGCAAGGCGGCACGCTGATCTTCATTCATAGGGGACAGGCTTTTACCCAGAAGACTCACCTCGCCACTGCTGGGCAAATCCAGCCCCGCCAGCAACCCCAGCAAGGTGGTTTTGCCTGAACCAGAAGCGCCCGTAATGGCGACAGATTCACCCGAATCAATGCTTAAATCAAGCTGATCTAAAATTAATAATTCTTTGCTATCCGATGAGGCCAGGCGTTTAGTGATATTTTTCGCTTCTATAAGCGTCGATGCGTGATTATTGCTCATTGATTGTTTTATTCATTTATTGCGACCTATTGAACTTTTAACTTATTCTATTGGCTAACATATCAATTAAAGTAAACAGATTATTACTATGGGTTTAAGCCGGTCAACATTCAAGCTATCAATTTTTATCTTGCTACTTTTGCTATCCAATAGCATTTTTGCCAAACCAACCATTCTGGTGTGGGGTGATAGCCTGAGTGCGGCTTACGGAATCCCAAAAGATAAGGGCTGGGTCAATTTAATGCGGCAGGCGTTGGCGGATAAGGCGAATGTTATCAATGGCAGCGTGAGTGGCGAAACAACACGCGGCGGTGTTAGCCGTTTTGCCGATGCTCTCGACTTACATCAACCCGATATTGTCATTTTAGAACTGGGCGCTAATGATGGCCTGCGTGGATTCCCGCCGCAAGTAACCCGAAAAAATCTAAAGGAAATGATTTTACAGGCAAGCACTGAAGGTGCTCAGGTGATTTTACTGGGCATGAAGATTCCACCCAATTATGGACCGGCCTATTCGAAGAAATTTGAATCGGTTTTTTCAAGTTTGGCAGAAGAATATAAATTGCCTTTTGTGCCTTTTTTTCTTCAATCAGTGATTCAAAACAGAACGTTATTACAGGATGACGAGTTACATCCAACCGTTCAAGCGCAGCCGCTATTGCTAAAAGAAGTGCTGCCAGAAGTGCAAAAAATAGTTAAAAATAATCTGGGAAAGAAAGCTATCACAGCAAACTAAAAGGCCCGTTCGGAAAAATCCGAACGGGAATATCCTCTTTAAGATATAGCCATTAAGGAGGGACAATGACCATATTTAAAGTGATTCTTGCTTATCTCTTACAATCACAAAACAGCTAATAATCAAGGATAAATATATTAGCGGTTTCTAATATACGAAAAACCACTCTGATCCACATTGATGCATATCAATTATACAAAACAAATGTACAAAACAATTTGATCTCTAACAGAGAACATCAACCAGGAGTATCACAAGGACTTAATCCTGGCAGCTTGTTGACATTCGCTTAGGCGAGTGCGAGACAAGGCAAAATCGACCGAATAAGCGCAGTTTCCTAGCAGGTTGTTGAAATTCGCTTAGACGAGTGCGAGACAAGGCAAAATAGGCCTAAAAAGCGCAGTTTACTGGAGTAAATGAGCATTTTGAGGTCTATTTTAACGCAGTATCGTGCCGTCTAAGTAAGAAATTCAACAGCCTGCTAGAGGATTGAATAGCACTTTTTTTGACCGCTAACAGGACAATTAAAACGCAATAAAACCGAGCTTAATTGCAAATCTAATGGTTGCTCCTTTTTGGTGTCATTACCATACAGTCGATCACCAACAACCGGAAATCCCAGGCCAGCCAAATGCTTTCTAATCTGGTGTTTACGGCCTGTTTCAATATGCACATCAAGCAAGGATGAATCACTTTTTTCATTATAGTTGAGAAAAGAAATATGGCTAATTGCGGGCTTGCCATCAATCGCTTCGCTGACTGTTTTGCCCTTGTCGGAATTTAGGTTTAACGATGAAAAATCGCCAACGACACTGACCTGATAACGCTTTTCAATGGCACGACTCTGAAACAATCTGGCAAACTGTTGTGCTACTTTTTTCTTATGCGCCAATATAATCAGGCCATTTGCTGCCCGATCCAGCCGGTGCACGATAAACGCCGGACGCTCAGGCAGCAAATGTTTTTCCGCCCAGCGATTAATGGTGCAATGATCGCCCCATTTAGAGCCTTGCGATAACATGCCCGATGGCTTATTCCAAATACTATAATCACCCTCATCGCTGACCAGTTCAGCCCTGGGTGGCTCGGTTTCTAATACCTTCTCATCGTAATAACAGTGCAAAACCTCGCCAATCTGCAAAGACTTTCTGGCGCGTCGTAGACGTTGTATAAATGGCTTACCTTGATGACTGGTTTTTTCTAGCCAGACGCAGCCTTTCTGCATCGCCTGTTTAATCTTTTGCTTTGATACAGCCAAACCTTCCGCTATAAAAGCATCCTTTAACATATCTACCGCGAGCTGTTTGTTTCGCTGTACAGACAGATGAAACTCATATTTACCTGACGCTACCTTATTGAAATTAACTGACATAAGGGAGAACGCGCTGCCAGTAGCACAAAACCCTAAAAAAGTGGGGGGGTGTACTTTTAAATCTATTTGATAGCATAAATAAGGGTTAAAACGGCTTAACAGTCTGGTGACACTTCCAGCACTCAGTAAATTGTGCCAAATGTTCTTCACCACAGGTTTTGCATACCCAGGTTTCGACATTATCAGCCTCTTTTAGTGATTGTTTTATAATATCTTTCGCCCATATTTCCATATCGGCATCAAGCACCCAAAGTTCGGGCCAGGCAATTAGTAACGGTATATCACCAATCACTGAAGATAAGCTATCGTTTTTTACAGCGCATTTAATGCCCTGGTTTTCCAGCAAATTCTTGAGATGATAAACCATTAGGCGGTCTTCAGATGTGTATACTTTTTTCAACGCTCTCAACTACCCTGATCATTTTATGCTCATTAAAAAGCGTGTTACAGCTGACCAATATTCTTTGTTATCCGAATACTTTTCCCATAAGGCGCGCGAACCGTGATGCCCTTTGCCTGAAGGAATAAAGGCAACTTTCTTTTTGCTTTTAATAGCATCAAAAATAGGCTTCCAGCGTTTCTTTTCCTTTTTTGCCGAGCTAATAAAAACAGGGCGTGTATACAATCGGGCCGACTGTTGAATCCAGTCGGCTGGCTTGCCTGACTTTTTAAAGTATTCACCCGGCGAAAAAGCCAGCACTGCATTGGCTAATTCGGGGTGATCGCCTGCCACTTTCAATACCAGCGCCGCAGAGTAGGAACTACCCCAGGCAACCACCTTAACCTTGTTACCGACCAGGCTACGTGCATATTCCAGACTCGCTTCAATATCCTGCAAGGCATCCACATAAGTCGTACCCTTGCCTGCTTTTTTAGCGCGTTTCGCCGTTTCATTCACCACACCATTAACCTTGTCGCCGGAGCGCAAATCAACCGCTATGGCATTAAAACCCAGCTTGTTTAGCTTTGGCGCAATCTCAAGATATTCTCCCCGACTCCAGCCAGCCTGATGAAACAATACAATCAAGGGACGTTTGTCGGTGCTGGTGATATAGCTATCAAAACTGATCTGCAAGCCGTCTTTTGAAGGGAAGGTGAGCGTACCTTTGGCGTGACCAAAAGACATTAGCGTTAAAAACAAAAAACCTAAAATTACTTGATGTATCTTCATATCAGTTACTTTTTTGTATATTTTTTTATCCAGGCAGGCCAGTTAATTTCACTTTTACTGGCTATTTTTAATTGAGCATCGTCAAGCCTCTCTGAAAAGATCACACAGTTAACGCCCTGGCTTCGATAACTCGGCACCAGTATTCCCTGATACTCCAGAAAGTGTGCCGCCGCGCCAACTTTTTGAGACTGTTGCAGCCTTTCTACCCCGTCTAATGCTTCCAGCTTTAAATCATAAAGCACCTTGTCTGCGGTTAAATCCAGCAGTTGAAGCCGCTCGGCATATAGCTCACATATCAGCATAGCACATGAAGAACGCACCGGCGCCTGGGATAAATGATAGTGCAGCTCTGCAATCGAGGTATTTTCTTCAAGGCTGGTATAAAGTGCCTCAAACTTTTTGGGCAAGCTCCAGCGACCGCCACCTGTCCCACCCAGAAGCGGATCGCGTTTTAACCAGGTCGTGCGCCACAGGGTTCCTGAATAAACCTGGGGATCAAGATTATCCAGGATATCCAGTATTTCAACATCATGCGACATGGCTACGCATAAACTTAGATAAATGAATGCGAAGCCAGGCGTTCAATCGCATCCAGCACTTCATCCGTTTGCTGGTTATGAATCAAATCAATTGCCTTCTTCCCCCCCAGCAGATGATTATTCGCATAAAGCCATAAACGAATCTCATCGGGTGAGTAATACTCGGCAAGGGTGTCAACCACATAGCGCAAGTCAGACAAGATAAGCTGGGTATTGGTATTCGGTGTTGCTTTCCCCTGCTTCCAGCGAGACACGGTTGCTGTAGAAGCCCTGGTGATATTAGCCAGATCAACACCCTTTAAGGTGCTGGATTGATTAATTTGCTCAATAACATTTGCAACCGCTGTACTCATAATGCTTTACCCATTTGTCACACTGTGAATTAGTGATACCATAATATTACATAATAATTCCACAAAACTCAAATATGAAATAATTATGTAATATTGTTCTATCGCCCACTTAAAAACAAAAAAGGTGGAACTAGATATTATTCTTTAAACAGCAATCAAATTACCCGTGACACTAGCTCAAGAAAAAAATTGAGTGAATCTCTTAACAAAGCAATCGCAAATAAAGCTAGAAAACTCTCTGAGAGATTTGAAGAAGCTCAAAATGATGATGAAACTGATGAAATTATTGAGTTAAATGAAGTTGTTGAAATACTTAAATCAACTGATGAAAGCTTGAGTTCTTCGTCCATTTCGCAACTAAAAAAAGCAAGTACTTTAATATCTGAACTTGTCACCCCCAATGATCCTAAATATTTTCAAGGCCTTGAGGGTCTCTTTGAAGCAGTAGTAAACAATGAGTCTAGAAAAGAACCAAGCGATGAAATAAGTGATATCTTATGGGATAGATTGCCAGAGTTTTTACTTTTTGGTGAAAAAGAACGGATGCTGAAATCATCATACCAATTAGATGAAGAAGGGATTCTTGAGGATGTGGCTCTCAATAATTTAATGGAAACAGCAGGATTGCCACTTAAGAAGTTAAAAAATGAAATAGATGGTGGTGATGAAGCAGAGGTGGAACGCCTAAGAGAACTTGCTAATGAAAAATTAAAACAAGAATTTGAGGCATGGAAACAAGAAGATGTTTACCCAGTAATAAAGTTTGATGACTATAGGCTTACAATTTTATTTGGTAAGCGTGACAAGGGTGGTTACGATAATATTGCTAAACGTAGTGATGGCTTAAGACAGTTTGTTGCGTTATTTACATTTATTAAATCTAAAAACACGGAAAATGATAAAATTTTACTTATTGATGAAGCTGAAACTCACTTACATTATGACGCACAAGCCGATTTTATTCAGATGCTTGCTAAACAAGATATTGTAAAAAAAATCATATATACAACCCACTCTATGGGTTGTTTACCAGAAGATTTAGGTGGTGGCGTAAGATTTATCCAGCGAATAAAAGAAGAAGAGAGGCATAATGCCAGTAAAATCGTGAACTGGTTTTGGACTAATAATCGACCAGGTTTTTCATCAGTTTTGTTTGGAATGGGTGCTACTACTTTAGCTTTTATCCCTTTGCGTCATGCCTTGTTTACAGAAGGCCCTATTGATTTCTTATTACTTCCAGCTTTAATGAAAGAAGCTCTGGAAAAAGATCACCTTGGTTTTCTAGTAACTCCTAGAATTGCAGAAGCTACTGAAAAACAAATTACTGCTATGGATCATGAATCCCTGTATTCAGCTTATCTTGTTGACTCTGATCATGGAAAAGGTAAATTAAAAAGTATGCTAATCAGAGCTGGTATTGATGAAAAAAGGATTTTTTATTTACCTGAAAGAAAGAAGAAAGGCTTGGCAATTGAAGATTTAATAGATAAAAATATTTACTTAGAAGCCGAAGATATTCCCGATCATGACCGAGCAAATGCAGTAAAGAAAAAATGTAAAAACTACAACCAACCTAGTAAACGTGATGTAGCTTTATGCTTGCTTGAAATGAAAACTGAAGGCAAGAATATTTTATCACAAGATATGAAATCACCGCTAAAAAAGATTGTATTATCTATTGGAAAGACCTTTAAAGAAAACATCTAAGAATACAACTTTAAACTCAAGCACTCAGATTTTGTTTCAGATCAAGGCGAACCCGCGCGCAAGGAAGGAGCATACACGTAGCCTGTGACTGACCGAGCACGGGAGCAACGCGGTGCTGGGGCAAAAGCTGAGTGCGACTTGCGAAGCCTAAAGCCCGTTCTCCTGCAACCAATACTCCAGCAACGCCATATGCCAGAGCTTGTTACCCTGTATTCGGGTGTGGTGTTCATCCGGTGCGGCGAGTAGTTTTTCGACGTATTCACGGCGGTAGAGGCCGCGCTGGATACATTTTTCTGAGTTTAATACCTGCTTCATAAATTCCAGAAATTCGCCGCGCACGTATTTTAGTGCTGGCACTGGGAAGTAGCCTTTTTTGCGGTCGATGACTGAATCAGGGATCAGGCCGCGAGAGATTTGTTTGAGTACGTATTTGCCTCCGTCTTGCAGTTTTAGGTGGGGTGGCATTTTGGCGGCGAGTTCAACCAGTTCGTGATCCAGAAAGGGCACGCGCGCTTCCAGGCCGTGTGCCATGGTCATATTATCGACCCGCTTTACCGGGTCATCGACAATCAGCATGGTGCTATCAGCGCGGAATACGGCATCAATGAAAGTGTCTGCGCCAGGCGCTTCTAGCAGCGCTGTCATGGTTTCAGCGGTATAGTCGCGATCTACGTATTCTGGTGTCAACATCTCGGCCATTTCATCATGGTCGCGGTCGAAATAAAAGGGGCGAAAACGCTCCAGATGAGTGCCGCTTGCCCTGTTCATTTTGTCGTACCAGAAATAACCGCCAAAGACCTCATCCGCGCCCTGTCCGGATTGCACCACTTTGACATCTTTGGCGACCTGTTCCGAAAGCAGATAAAAGCCAATCGCATCCTGACCAAACATGGGTTCTGCCATGGCAGCTATGGCTTCTGGCAAGCGTTTTAGGGTTTGTTCATTGGGGATATGGATTTTATGATGATTGGTTTTAAAACGCTCAACCACCGCATCAGAAAATTCAAATTCACTGCCTTTTTCTTCGGGTTGATCGTCAAAGCCTATGC
>JALWMR010000140.1 GCA_027083815.1 Thiotrichaceae bacterium | reverse complement strand
TTCAACCCATATTAGAAGCCATGCTCAATGCTCGTTTGTTTTATACCAAAGATAATAAAACAACCGTTATTGGCAAGAAGAAAGAGGATGGTTTCGCCATTAAAAGTGTATTAGATCAAAAAGATCTGGGTACCGTGAGTAAATCAAAACTCAAAAAAATCAAAGTTAATAATAAATTGCGTCGTATATTGCGTGCCAGTATTGCGGCATTGAGCTTGTCGAACCCTGACCCTAAAGCACGCTTAAACGCAGTTAAACAGATGTATGGCAAGTTGACCCCGTCTGGTATAGAAATGGTGAGAGAACACCTTAAAACAGAAAAAGATAAAAAGGTACGTACTGAAGTAGAAGCCTTGCTTAGTATCAATGCACTTAACTCAAGTGATAAAAAAACCAAGCTGGCGGCTATCAAAACCTTATCAAATAATTTACAGCCCCAGGTTAGAAATAAGCTGGAGTCATTAAAAGACAGTGATGACAAAGAAATCGCTACCGCTGCAACAATTGCGCTAGAAAATATTCAGTCAAAGCTGCAATTTTATGAAAAACTCAAAACAGTTTTTTTCGGCTTAAGCCTGGGATCAGTGCTGGTGCTGGCGGCTATTGGACTGGCGATCACTTTTGGTGTAATGGGTGTGATCAATATGGCGCACGGCGAATTGATAATGCTGGGCGCTTATACAACTTATGTTATTCAGCAGCTAATGCCTCAGCATATTGGTCTATCCTTGCTGGTGGCAGTTCCGGCTGCATTTATCGTTTCTGGTCTAGTCGGTATATTAATTGAACGGTTGGTCATACGTCATCTGTATGGTCGCCCTCTGGAAACCTTACTGGCAACCTTTGGTATAAGCCTGATATTACAGCAGGCAGTTCGGACTATCTTCTCGCCACTCAACCGTTCGGTAGAAACGCCTGCCTGGATGTCGGGTTCTCTGGAAATTAATGCGGCATTATCACTAACCTATAATCGCCTTTACATCATTATTTTCTGTCTGATCGTTTTTGCTTTGCTGTTTTTAATCATCAAGAAAACATCGCTCGGCCTCAGTGTTCGTGCTGTTTCGCAGAATCGTCCCATGGCGCGTGCTATGGGTATCCGTGCCAGCCGGGTTGATGCACTTACCTTTGGATTGGGTTCGGGTATTGCGGGCATTGCGGGTGTTGCCCTTTCACAAATCACCAATGTTGGCCCTAATCTTGGGCAAGATTATATTATTGACTCCTTCATGGTGGTTGTTTTTGGTGGTGTTGGCAACCTTTGGGGTACGCTTATTAGTGGTTTCACGTTGGGTATTGCCAATAAATTCATGGAGCCATGGGCGGGCGCAGTTCTCGCTAAAATACTGGTGCTGGTATTTATAATCCTCTTTATTCAGAAACGGCCACGAGGTTTATTCCCTCAAAAAGGCCGGGCTGCAGAGGGATAAACTATGTTTAAACTTCTAAAAGGCGACCGTGGTGGTCAAGTTCTAATGGCGCTTTTAGCAGTTGCGGCCGTTGTGGTGCCGGTGCTAAATTTATTGATTCCAGAGGGAAGCCCGTTTCATATTTCTACATTTACTGTCACCTTGCTAGGCAAGTATCTGGCTTACGCACTGCTGGCCTTGTCAGTTGATCTGGTGTGGGGTTATTTAGGAATCCTTAGTTTGGGCCATGGTGCTTTCTTTGCACTAGGTGGCTACGCTATGGGCATGTATCTGATGCTACAAATTGGTGATCGTGGCGTTTATGGTAATCCTGACTTACCTGATTTTATGGTCTTCCTTAACTGGAAAGAGTTACCCTGGTTTTGGCACGGTTTTGATAATTTCTGGTTTGCCATGATAATGGTTGCATTGATTCCGGGTTTACTTGCTTTTGTGTTTGGTGCTCTGGCATTTCGCTCACGTGTTACTGGTGTTTACTTGTCGATTATTACTCAGGCATTGACTTATGCATTGATGCTTGCCTTTTTCCGCAACGAAATGGGCTTTGGAGGAAATAACGGATTAACCGACTTTAAGGATATTTTAGGCTTTAGTTTGCAGGCCGATAGTACGCGTATTGCATTATTTCTTGCATCAATTATAGCACTGGCACTGGGTTATCTGGCCTGCCGTTCAATTGTTGTTTCGCGACTGGGAAAAGTGGCAGTTGCAATTCGTGATGCTGAAGATCGGGTCCGTTTTATTGGCTATCGGGTAGATCGTTTTAAATTAGCCATCTTTACGGTTTCCGCAGTCATTGCAGGTATTGCTGGCGCATTATACGTGCCTCAGGTAGGTATTATTAATCCAGGTGAATTCGCACCGCTACGCTCTATTGAGTTGGTTATCTGGGTCGCTATTGGAGGCCGAACGACTTTATATGGTGCTGTGCTTGGTGCTTTTCTGGTTAACTATTCCAAAACTTACTTAACGGGTGCTTTCCCTGAAATCTGGTTATTTGCACTAGGTGCTTTATTCGTATTGGTAACTCTCTACCTGCCAAGAGGTATCGTGGGCTTACTCAAAAAGAATAAGGAGGAGACTGCATGAGCACGTTAGAAAATCTACGCCAGAGCATGCGCCGCGATCAAGTATTTGATATTGTCAATAAACAGGACTACAGCGTAGTCGATACTAGCCATGGCTTAATTCTGTATGTTGAAGATGTCAGTGTTTCTTTTGATGGTTTTAAGGCTATTAATAATCTTAATTTTTACATTGAAGTCGGTGAACTACGCTGCATGATTGGGCCAAATGGTGCGGGTAAAACGACCATGATGGACATTATCACCGGTAAAACCCGACCCGATACGGGAAGTGTCTGGTTTGGTCAAAATATCAACTTGCTTAACATGACAGAACCTGAAATTGCTCAGGCCGGCGTAGGGCGCAAGTTTCAAAAACCAACGGTATTTGAGCATCATAATATTTTTGAAAATCTCGAAATGGCAATGGCCGGGGATAAGCGTGTTTGGCCAACCTACCAAGCCAGACTCAGCAGTGAGCAATATGACCGTATTATGAGCGTCATGGATATTATTGGTTTGACTGATAATGCAAAACAACGTGCGGGAGCACTTTCTCATGGGCAAAAGCAATGGCTTGAAATTGGTATGCTATTAATGCAAAAACCCAAGCTATTGTTAGTAGATGAGCCCGTTGCAGGCATGACCCATCAAGAGATGGATAAAACAGGAGAGCTGCTAACATCACTTGCAGGCGAGCATTCTGTTGTGGTGGTAGAGCACGATATGGATTTTGTACGTTCCATTGCCAACAAGGTGTCTGTCTTGCATCAGGGAAGTATTTTGGCAGAAGGCACTATGGATGAAATCCAGAATAATCCAAAAGTGATTGAGGTGTATCTAGGTGAATAAAGAGACACAAAACAGCATCCTGGATGTCAGAGGCCTCAATCAGTACTATGGCGAAAGCCATACTCTGTGGGACCTGGATTTGTCGGTGATAAAAGGTAAATGCACCTGTCTGATGGGCCGTAATGGGGTCGGAAAAACAACCCTGTTGCAATGCATTATGGGATTGCAGGAAGTTCGTAGTGGTACAATCGTGTTTAATGGCGAAGAAATTAAAAATCAAATTGCCGAAAAG
>JALWMR010000139.1:407-3591 GCA_027083815.1 Thiotrichaceae bacterium | reverse complement strand
TGATGAGGGTTATCAGAAGGAAAGTTATCGTACTGTAATGAACTGTGGTGAAGCAGCCGGACAAACAGTTTTTCATGTGCATTTTCACCTATTGGCAGGGCGTGATTTGAGCTGGCCACCGGGTTAGTTGGTGATTGAGATGCCTGGGCCGAGAAAAGTCATAAAAAGGTGGGGGGTGTACTTTTTAGTTATAGAGAGCTTTGCATCAAAGTTTGATGAGAGAAATTTAAGCTATTTTTATCCATCATTAGCTTGCGCGCAAAGCTCTCATATAATATTACCTAAGAGCCTGGCGCAATAGGACGGTTTTTATCTCTTATCCATTCACTCCAGGATCCGGCATATAATTTTGAGCCGCTTAGGCCGGCAATTTCCATGGCCAGCATATTGTGGCAGGCCGTTACGCCAGAACCACATAAATGAACGATATTTTCTGCCTTGTTTTTAGGTGCCTGTTTGATTAGGTCGGCAAAGTGATGCCGTAGTTTTTCTGCGGGTAAAAATAGCCCTTCTTTATCCAGATTTAACTGAAAAGGGCGATTAATTGAATTCGGAATGCGTCCTGCCACGGTGTCAATCGGTTCGGATTCACCGCGAAAACGCTCGGGTGTTCTAGTACTCCAACAACTGCCTGGCTACGGTTTTGTTATTGCTGTGCTCAGTGGCTTACCTTGTTTAATCCACTGAGAAATATCGCCATCAAGAATTGCAACGTTATTATGCCCAAGGGTGTGTAATTGCCACCAAAGACGCACTGCAAAGGCGCCACCCACATCGTCATAGGCGACAACTTGTGTTTGCTCATTGACTCCCCAAACTCCTAATTTTTAAAATAAGTCAAAATCAGGAAGTGGATGTCTATCCGAGGTTTCCGTCACGGTAGAGGATAAATCTGTTTTCATATCGCAGAAAATAGCATGGGGTATATGCCCTTTCTGATAGGCTTTTCGTCCCGCATTATGGTCAACCAGGGATGAGCGACAATCAAAAATACGCCAGTCAGGCTTTTCGACATGATGAGCCAGCGTTTGACAGTCAATCAGCGTTTGACAGGTCATTTTATTCTGGGTTTGAAATCCTGTCGCCTGACATTAAGGGGTAACATTTGTCGTACCAGAAGGCGAATTCCTTGTTGTGTTCTTTTGCCATTTTTACCACGCCTAGTTGATGACCTGAGCGCAAAACACCAAAGACACTGCAATCCACAAAGCTAGGCTCATTGCCACCATAAAAAGGTTTGCCTTGCAAGCCTTCATTCACCCAATAATCAATCGCGATAAGGTATTCTTTTTTAGGGTTTTGTATATGGTGCTTTTCTTTCATGCGCCGCGCTACTTTGGGCATGACCAAAGCCCCAAAGAAAGGAACCAGAAAATTACCAGAAGGGCTGATTCTTTTTATATGCTGGTAAGATGTTTTAAAGTCTGGGTGTATCAGGGGTGGCAGATAATGCACCAACGTGTTATCTACCCAGTCAGTCCATTTTGTATCATCTTTTGTAAGCGGCAGTTTTGCATAATGCTGGTTAATATATTCAATGATTTTGGCTGATTCGACGACCACCTTATCATCATCTTTCAGTACCGGTACTTTTTTGTGATCGGTAATTCCCTCCAACTCTTTCATGCCTCTGGGGGAGACTTCAACCACCTGGTAAGGTGTTTTGCTAAAATTTAACAGGGCGCGTACCTTGCTACAAAATGGACAAGACTTGAATTGATAAAGGGTAATCATGGTAACCTTGTGAACTAAAATAAGCTTAGGCGATTCATGTTAGTAGAGAATGAACTGCTTGGCAATATCCCTTTCTAAGCGAGACAAAGTCGGAGCTTGCGACGGCAACCCGAAGGGCGGTCAAAACCGTAAAAAAGGTGGGGGGTGTACTTTTTAAATGCTATTTAATCAGCAGTTTATAGCAATTTACCCTGGGTAAGATACAAAAAGGTAGCAATACCGATAATCCCTAGCACCATACTGGCGATAAATGCCAGAGTGTATTCCTTTGGCGGGTTAAGTTTTGCAATTTTTTGCCAGTATATCCAGCTCATTGCCAATACAAACAGGGGAAATACTACAATGGCAGCTTCTGGCAAAAAATAAATGGTGCCTACAATTATAAAAATAGCAATAAGACGTAATTTTTGCATGTCTGCGACAGAGTTGCTTATAGCCTCCTTCATTTTTGGATCAAGTTTTTCAGTGGCTTGATGCAGCAGAAAGCGCCCGATAATAACGGGGATAAGAAGGGCGATAAATGGATATAAAGATTGGCTATTCATATTTTCTACTCTTGTTCCCGTCTTTATTGCTGTCGCTGCCGAACGATTTCAAATAAACAAACACCCGTAGCAACCGATACATTTAAGCTGGAAACCTGCCCCGCCATGGGGATAGAAACCAGAATATCGCAGTGTTCTTCGGTTAGGCGGCGAAGGCCTTTACCTTCTGCGCCCATAACAATGGCGGTGGCTGATTTAAAATCCTGCTGATACAGGTCTCCTTGAGCTTTGTCGCTGGTGCCAATAAACCAGATGCCACGTTGTTTTAGCTTTTCAATAGTACGCACCAGATTGGTTACTTGAATAAACGGTACTGTTTCTGCTGCACCCGATGCCACCTTGCGCGCTGCCGGAGTCAGGCCAACGGCATTATCTTTTGGGGCAATGATCGCTTGCACACCAGCGGCATCGGCCGTGCGTAGGCAGGCTCCCAGATTATGTGGGTCGGTAACGCCATCCAGCACTAATAATAAGGGCGTTTCGTCTAAGTTATCCAGAAGCTCAAGCAAGTCATTTTCGTTAAAACTTTTGGGCGTCTTGTATTCGGCGACGACACCCTGATGCTGTCTTGTTTTAGCCAGCTTATCCAGCGCTTTCATATCGCTGCGATGCGCAATCAGGCCGCGTTTTTGGGTATGCTGGATAAGCTCTTTAACACGCTGGTTGCGTTTGTTTTCGGCAATCCAGACCTGTGTAATATTGTCGGGGTCATTCTTTATAGCTGACTCAACCGCGTGTATGCCTGTAATAAGTGTTTTCATGGATGCTTAAGGTTTTTTGCCACAGAAGCACACGAAAGCACACGGAAAAAGGCAAGATAATACTGAATTAAGCGTTGTTTGCTTGCGATAAAAATCATTTCTTGCTTTTCTTTTTGGTTTTTTTCTTGTTACGTGGTTTGTCAG
>JALWMR010000139.1:0-397 GCA_027083815.1 Thiotrichaceae bacterium | reverse complement strand
AATCAATTTTGCGGTCTTCCAGATCAACCCGTGCGACCAGGATTTCAATGGGGTCACCAAGTCGATAGGTCATGCCTGAGTTTTCGCCCACCATCATATGTTTTGCCGCATCAAAGTGGTAATAGTCACTTTTTAGCGCAGTGACATGTACCAGACCTTCGACATAAATATCATCAAGCTCAACAAATAAGCCAAAACTGGTGACGCTGGAAATGATGCCTTTAAAGGTTTCGCCAACTTTATCCTGCATATATTCGGCTTTAAGCCAGGACATAACATCACGGCTGGCATCATCAGCACGTTGTTCACACATGGAACAATGCTCGCCGAGAGCTTTCATCTCTGAATAGTTATAGGCATAGCCTTTGGGGCTACCATTTTCGATAATGTATAAAAT
>JALWMR010000138.1 GCA_027083815.1 Thiotrichaceae bacterium | reverse complement strand
CTTCAGTATTTGTCTGAGATGTATTGCTAACACCCAGAGAGTTCCAAATAGCATCAATGCTTTGTTTGTTGCCTGGTTGTTTTCCGGCGGCTTGTGCTGTAGTTGAGAATGTGTATAACACACTAAGCAAGCTTCCCATCAGAATGAGAATCGTTTTATCAAACTTCATAGTTTTCATAACCTGTTGAACTGGATGTTTACGATCCAAATATTCTTTATAATTATAATTTTACAGGTGCTTACACTTACACATGATGTGTGTAAAGTTATAAGCATCGCAAAGTATTTTATAAAGAATTATGACAGACTGCGCCTTAAGGTTAGCTTAATTAAGCTTAACTGTAAGTTATAATGTGCTTATTTATTAATCAGTAGAGTCAATACCCAGCCCTAGCGACTCCCAGATGTTATCCACACGTTGTTTGACCTTTTCGTCCATAACAATCGGTTTTCCCCATTCCCTGTCTGTTTCGCCCGACCACTTGTTGGTGGCATCAAAACCAATTTTAGAACCCAACCCCGAAACGGGTGAGGCAAAGTCAAGGTAGTCGATTGGGGTGTTCTCAATCAAGGTGGTATCACGTGCAGGATCCATACGTGTTGTCATTGCCCAGATAACATCATTCCAGTCACGGGTGTTGATGTCTTCGTCCACCACAATAACGAATTTAGTGTACATAAATTGGCGTAAAAACGACCAGACTCCCATCATTACCCGTTTTGCGTGACCCGGATACTGTTTCTTCATGCTTACCACTGCCATTCGGTAAGAGCAGCCCTCGGGTGGCAAATAAAAGTCAGTAATTTCAGGAAACTGTTTTTGCAAAATGGGCACAAACACTTCATTTAGCGCAACGCCAAGCATGGCAGGTTCATCGGGTGGACGACCGGTATAAGTGCTGTGGTAAATTGGCTTTTGGCGATGCGTAATGCGTTCAATGGTGAATACTGGAAAACGCTCTACCTCGTTGTAATAACCTGTGTGATCGCCATAAGGCCCTTCATCCGCCATATCATCAGGATATAAATAACCTTCCAGAACAAACTCTGCCGATGCGGGTACGTGCAAGTCAGAACCAATACAACGGGTCACCTCAGTACGTGAACCACGCAATAGCCCCGCAAAAGCGTATTCAGACAAAGTATCGGGCACTGGTGTAACAGCGCCTAAAATGGTTGCCGGGTCAGCCCCCAAAGCTACCGCAATGGGAAAAGGCTCGCCGGGGTGCTTTTCTTGCCAGTCTCTAAAATCGAGTGCCCCACCGCGATGCGAAAGCCAGCGCATAATGACGCGGTTTTTGCCTAACACTTGTTGTCGATAAATACCCAGATTTTGGCGTGATTTGTTTGGCCCTTTGGTAATGACCAATCCCCAGGTTATTAACGGTGCGGCATCATCAGGCCAGCAGGTTTGAATGGGCAACTTGCTCAGATCAACTGCATCACCTTCCAGAACGATATTCTGACAGGCAGCTTTTTTAACTTTTTTGGGTGCCATATCCAATACTTTTTTGTATTTGGGTATCGCATTGATCGCATCTTTAATGCCTTTCGGCGGTGAAGGTTCTTTTAAGCTGGCAAGCAATTTCCCCACCTCGCGCAAAGCCGTCACCGAACTTTCACCCATCCCCATCGCAACCCGTTCTGGGGTGCCAAACAGATTCGCCAGTACAGGTGTATCAAAACCCCTGGGGTTCTCAAACAACAAGGCAGGCCCGCCAGCACGTAATACCCGGTCACAAATCTCAGTCATCTCAAGATTAGGGGAAACTTCGGCTGTGATGCGTTTCAATTCACCCTGTGATTCAAGCTGGTCAATAAAGTCGCGTAGGTCTTTGTATTTCATGGGGGCATAATAGCTTGTAGCAGGCTAGATTCAAATGAAAAGGGCAAAAAAGTGGGGGGGTGTACTTAACAATCTATTAGCTATGTTTTTCTTGTTATTTTTACGGCTTAATATTGAAACCTTTTACAATCAACCAAAAAGCCAAAAAAACCTCATTTAAAACAATCGGTAAATACAAAGTTTTTAGTGCTGGATCGCTAATAACCAGCTCCAATATATTTACCACTATTACTAAAAGTGCTGCGATGAATCCCCATACTGAAATCCACCGAGGGATAAGTTTAGATTGATACAGCAAGGTATAGAATACCAAGGCGGGAATGGCGAAAATATAAGCATGGACGGTATATAACGCTTCGCGTAAGGCAAGTAATGAGCTTGAGTGAATGTAGAATAACACGCCTGCCAGTATCATTATTCCTCCTTCAAATCCTTTTAAAAAGAGATAGCTAAAAGAAAGGTATTTTCCATAAGGCCTGAGTATTGGGTACATTAGGGTAGCAATGCCAAGAACAGCAAGGCCGCTGATGATTTCTAAAAGCATGCTTTGTAATTTGGCATCAGGGTTGCCTGCCGCAACAATGCTATAAGCGAGTAGTATTAATATAGCAACGCTGATTGCTCTTGTTTTTATCATCATAATCCTGCCGTGTTACGAGAGTCTAGTACTCCAACCACGTTAAATTGGTGGATACAGAGCAAACCAAAGCGTTCTAGACAAGGCATGGGTTGCAGGCAATGGTTACTCCCTTGTCAAAACCCATAACGCCGTATTGGAGGCTTTGGATTGCTCCCGCAGGGCGAGCCAGAAAGCGGTCATCCACGTTGTTGCACTTTTTGTGAAGGGAGCAACCATTCACTGCAAAGTGCGCCTAGTGGCTAACCGCTTTCTGACTCGCTGTATCCGTCAATATAATGCGGTTGGAGTACTAGTTATTATTAGATTCTATTGTTTGAACAGGGTGGTGTCTGTATACGAATTGTTGCTGTTTTGTACACGTCTATTTTTGACAGCTCTCACAAATATAACAAGGTTGGCTGCCGGTATTCTTTTTTATTATAGGCTTGCCGCATTGATAACAGGGCAAGCCTTCGCGATGAAATACCATAAAACGTGCATGCTCCAGGCTTGATCCTTCGGCCAGGAGTTTTTTGACCGTTACCGGGTCATTGGTGATGCTCTCTGTCTGGTAGGATTGTCTGGGTATGCGCAAGATTTCATGTGCCAGTTTTCGCAGGGTCTGCGGACTAAGTTCGGCGGGCTTGCGAGTAGGTAAAACACCGGCAGAAAATAAAATATCACAACGCAAATAATTCCCCAGGCCTGCCAGAAAGCTTTGCTCGGTTAGAAACCCTCCAAGCTGGCGGTTGTAATAAGTGGCGGATTGCAACTGTGCCAGCACATCCTCAACCGTTGTTTCAGGGTTTAATACATCTTTGCCCAGCTTTTTAATAAAAGGATGTTGGCGCACCTCTTCGTCTGTCAGTACAAAAATATCAGAAGCACTATAAAGCAGCGCCCATTGATCTTCAGTATAAATGCCCAGGCGTAGCTGCCTGGTAGATGCAGGAGGCTGGTTTGCCGGGCAACACAGCCAGCGTCCATAAAGCTGGTTATGACTATAAATATTGAGGCGTTCCCTGTTTATCGGGTGCTCAAAACGAGTCACCATGGCCTTGCCAAAGGTATCGACCGCTTTTATCGTCATCCCTTTAAAATGACTTTCATGTGCTTTTAAATGGGCTAAGCCAAACTCCAGCTTTAGCACCTTTTTGCCAACAATGGCAGCAGCAACCTTATCAGCAGCTTTTCGTATTTCTGGACCTTCAGGCATTGTGTTTCTCTAATGTTTCATCTAATTGAAGAAAAGGGCAACCGAGCCGTAGGCGAGATAATGTCGGAGCATAGCGACGACTACCCATAGGGCGGTTGAAAACCGTAAAAAAGTGGGGGGGTGTACTTTTAATAATCTCTGGTTTACCTAAGTTATTCAAGAGGTTCCTTGAAACTTGTTCTATAATAGCTCAATGCAAACACAAACCACATTTTTAACACTTCGCGATCATCTGGAACAATCCATTATTGGTCAAACAGCATTATTGGACCGATTATTGATCGGCGTTCTCAGTGGCGGTCATATTTTACTGGAAGGCTTGCCCGGGCTTGCCAAAACGACCGCTGTTCATGCCCTTGCCAGTGGCATTCATGCCAGTTTTCAGCGAATTCAGTTTACCCCCGATTTAATGCCTGCTGATCTAACCGGTAGTGATATTTTTGAACCGGGGGAAGGCAGCTTTCGCTTTGTAGAAGGGCCATTATTTCATCAAATCGTGCTGGCGGACGAGATTAACCGCGCACCACCAAAGGTACAGTCGGCGTTGCTGGAAGCCATGCAGGAACATCAAATCACCGTGGGTGGTGTAACCCGTGATTTGCCCGAATTATTTATGGTGCTTGCAACGCAAAATCCGCTAGAACAAAGCGGCACTTACCCATTGCCCGAAGCTCAACTGGATCGCTTTTTACTGCATGTAGTGCTGGATTACCCTGGTGAGGATGATGAGCTGAAAATTTTAAAGCGTGATCGACAACACCATTTTGGTGCGGATAAAGAAACCATTCTGTCACCCATCATGCCAGAAACGGTGCTGGCAGCGCGCCGTGAAGTGGCTGAAATTCATGTCGAAGAAGTGCTGGAAAAATACATCGTTAAACTGGTGGGCATGACACGCCACCTTGCAGAAATTGATGAAAACTGGGCTGATTATCTGCGCGCCGGTGCATCACCACGTGCCTCTATCGCCTTGCTGCGTGCCAGTAGCGCTCTGGCTTATATTAACGGTCGTGAGTTTGTGATTCCTGAAGATATTATACAGGTTGCGCCAGATGTATTACGCCATCGTCTGGTGTTAGGCCACGCCGCTCGTGCTGCCAAAGTAGATGCGGATGCCATTATTCAACGTTTAATTACTGCTATTCCCGTTCCCTGATGTTTGCACTGTTTCACAAAACGCCACAACAAAATAAGCAAACGCAACTGCTGGCTGATGAAGAATTAGCAGCACTACGTTTAATGGCAGAACAGCTGAATTGTTCTGCCTCACCCGTTCAAACGCTCGAATCACGTCAGGCAGGTAATCTGGCAACTCGTGCTTTGGGTAGTGGATTGGATTATGCAGAGAGTCGGCCCTATCAGCACGGCGATGATCCGCGTTCCATCAACTGGCGCTTGAGCGCCCGCTCGACAGATACCTTTGTAAAAACCTACCACATTGAGGCGCGACCGACGTTAAATATAGTGCTAGATCGTCGTCATAGCCTGTATTTTGGCACGCGGGTGCGGCTAAAAATCGCGCAGGCTTTACGCCTGGCCTCCTTGCTTGGTTACGCTAGTGAACTCCACCAACTTACGTTTAAAGGCTGGATTCTGGGTGATGCTGTGCTGCATGAGTTTGATGATTTTGACCACTTTTTGCTTGAAGCCAATCATTATATAAAGCCTGATTTAACAACAAATAAAAAGGCCTCTTTTGACTTGAACCTGGTATTGCCAAAGCTGTTTGAAACAACGCAGCAAGGCTCTCTGGTTTATCTTTTAAGTGATTTTTATGACTTGAATCATGCCCCCGCTACCTTGCTATCACATCTTGCTCAGTTGCAAGAGCGCTACTTTGTGCAGGCACTGCATCTTGTTGATATTGCCGAGTGTCAGCTTCCCAGCATCGGAAAAGTGCGTCTGCAAGACTGGCAGGAAGAAAGCAACAGCCCAGTTCAGGTTAATACCTGTCAGGAACAGGAGCAGCAGGCTTTCAGCCAATTTGCTCAAGAGCAACTAAGCGAAAAAGAAAAACTGATTCGTCAGTGTGGCGCTCTTTATACGCGCATAATGACAAGCGATCAGGCGATTGACCAACACCTGCAAATACCTTTGGGGCTTGCCTGATGGTTGAGCAAAGCACTGGGGTAAACGCCCTTGAAGGTCTAATCATTCCACCTGATGAGACGACAATCAATACCACATATACAACACTGTATTTAGGCGCGACGCTGTTTTTTCTGTTACTGGGTATTCTAATCTGGCGCTGGATAAAGCATGCCAGAACGCCAGCCGCTATTGCCAATAAGAAACTGGATGCACTTGAGCGACAACTTTTGGCAGATGCTCAAAACAGGCAGCAGGCACAAAGTCTTATCACTATTTTATCCGCTGGTTTGGGCCTTAGGCATCTGGGTCAATACCAGCCTGAAGATATGGCAGACTGGGATGCATTTAAGAAAAGGCTTAATACCGCCAGCTTTGCAAAAACCTCGAATGAAGACATCAAAGCACTGATTAAGCAAGCCCGGCTTTATCTAAAGGCTCATCAACATGATCCAGAGAGAATGCAATGAGCAGCGTTCAATACCAGTTTTTATCCCCACATTGGCTTTGGTTATTGCCGCTATTCTGGCTGTACTATTTGTGGTGGTATCGACAAACGCTGGTCACTGTGCATGAAGACTCCATTGCTGATGCAGACCCGGCGGTTGCAAATTATTTTTATCATCCACTGGTAAAAACACTGTTACATGAGCAAAAAGGGCAAATTAAAAAGCAAGGACCTGTCTGGAAAAAGCCTGATTTCTGGTGGTCTGGCTCTGCCATAAGTGCCTTGATTGTGGCGTTGGCGCAGCCTGTTTTGATCGGTGAACGCCTGCCCGACCCTCCGCCAGAGCGCGATATAGTTTTTTTGGTGGATACTTCAACGAGTATGCAATTAAAGGATTATTCGCTGGATGGTAAGCCGATTTCGCGGATGGACTTGCTGCGTAACTTGCTTAATCAGTTTGCCAATGAAATGAAAGGCGAGCAACTATCGGTCATTGTTTTTGCAGAGCAATCATTTGTCCTTGTGCCCTTAAGCCACGATCAATACTTGATTAAGCAGATGCTGAGCCGTATCAGCACCACCCTGGCAGGACGGTACACTGCGGTGGGAGATGCCCTGCTGCTGGCATTGAAAGAAGCACAAAAACAAGTGGGTCGTCATCAAACCTTTATTTTATTTAGTGATGCCGATGTATCTCGCGGCAAAGTTACTTCAAGTGCCGCTGCCGAGCTGGTCGCGGACAAAAAAATTCCGGTGTTTACTATAGCGATAGGCTCTAGTCAGCAACAAAATGTGCAAAGCCAAAAGAAGGTGCAGGGCGGCTTATATCAGGCGGTAAACTTGCCATTATTGCAAGAAATTGCCGATATGACAGGCGGCAAAAGTTATCAGGTGCATGACAGCAAGGCAATGAAGCAGGCCCTGCAAAGCATCTTGCAACAACGGCAAAATCTGGCGGAGCCAGAGCCTCAATACAAGCGTGAACCACTCTATTTTTATCCTTTGGCTGCAGGTTTGATAATGATTTTGCTATGGCAGTTGAGGCGCTTGCAGCATGCGGACAAAAGCCCCAATAAGTGGGGGGGTGTACGTTGAATACCTTTGTAAATGCCCTGAATATGCTTAATAACCTTGATTGGCGCCAGCCACTTTGGTTATTGCTCGCCTTGCAACCCATTTTACTGTATCTGGTGCTTCGTTTTATGCAAAAAAGACGACAACAAGGCTTTGCCGATGCCCATTTGCTGCCCTGGTTACAGATAAAGGTTCATAAACGTTTCTGGCAACGGCTGTTCTCAAGGGACAGCGCTTATACACTGGCGTGGATGTTATTTGCAGTGGCAATGGCTGGCCCGCGTGTGCCGGATACGTCATTGGATAAGGAGCAAAGCCATGCACCAAACAATGCTTTAATTGATATTATGCTGGTGGTTGATTTATCTCGTTCCATGCGGGCGCAAGATATTAAACCCTCACGATTGCGCCGTGCCACCCTGGAGATTACCGAGCTGTTATCCATGCTTAAAAAGGCGCGAGTTGGCATTACCGTTTATGCGGGTAGGGCGCATTTATTTGTGCCGTTAACTTCTGATAAAAAAGCGCTACATTTTTATTTACAGGATCTGGATCAGCTGCAATTACCAACCTATGGGAGCAATGCCAACGCTGCGCTGGATAGGGCAGGAAAAGCGCTACTATCGGTCAAAAAAGAGAATAAACAACAGTATATTATCTGGCTAACGGATGGTGACTTTGATACGAAAGCGCTTAATAGCACGAAACAAAGCATTCAAACACTGGTTAAACAAGGCATCAAAACAAGTATTCTGGGTCTGGCAACGCCTGAAGGTGCAGCTGTACCACTAGCGAAGGGCGGTTGGCTCTCGGACAAGGGACAAGGTGTGGTTTCTAAAATGTCACCGGATTTGCTGGATGAATTAAGTCGTGAAGGCAATGGTCAATTTGCACCAGTGTCGGATGATGATGCTGACTGGAAAAAAATCTATCAAAATGGCATTTTGCAGTCGCATAATCGTTCAAACCAGACAGATGCTCAGCAGTGGAAGGAGTTGTTTTACTGGCCACTTGCGCCGGCTGTTTTTTTGCTAATAGTGGCACTGTTTCCATTTCCTGTTCGAGCCTTGTTTCACAACAGGAATCTAATAAACGTGAATTCACTGATGCTACTTTCACTGGCTTCCTTGCTATTTATTGCACTGGTGCAACCTGTTTTTGCCGCAGACTATAAAAGTGCACTGAATCAAGGTATAGAAGCCTATAAAAAGGCCGACTTTGGTGCATCAAAACAACAGTTTATTGATGCTATCCTGACGGCTAAAAACGATCAAGCTCGCGCCATTGCTTTGCATAATCTGGGCAATGCACTGTTCCAGTCGGGTGATTATGCGAGTGCTGCCAATGTTTTTGATGATGCCCTGCGTTATGCGCCAAAACAGCAGGCAAGCATTAACAATAGACAGCTCTCAATAGAACTGCTTGCCCTGCTGGAAAAGCGCCGCCGGCAATCTCAACGTGGTAATTTTTCAACGCCAAACGATAATAGCAACTTAATGGATTTGCCCGATCAAATCCCCTTTATGCTCAATACCAGGGCGGTCAATTTGCTCAAGGTTTCATTGCCCAAACTGCCCGACAAAACGCTGAATAAATTACTGGCGAGAGGCATGCAGCATTTTAAATTAATGGAAGGCGATGCGGTGCAGTTAGCCAAACAGAGGAAACAGCAGCAAGATAAAGAGCAGGCGCAGATTGTTTTTATGGGGCTTGAAGATAAAACCTCCAGGTTATTGTGGAAACGCCTTTTTGAAGTTGAAGAAGGCTTTCCCGGTAAGCTTGATTCGCCCAAACCGATTCCCGGAATTAGACCATGGTAATGAATGGATTTTCCAAACTTTTTGAAACACAGTCAGGCACAGCTAAGCAGGTGACCCGGTTTCTTCAAAAAGGTGAAGCCCTGTTTCGTCAAAATGACAAAGTTGAAGATATTTATCTGATTACTTCAGGAAAAATAAAGTTGATCAGAAATACACAGGATGGCACGCCTGTTGTACTACACATGGGGCAGCGGGGTGAAACCATCGCAGAAGCCTCGCTCTTTTCAGATTATTATCACTGCTCTGCAATTGCTGAAGTGGACTCGGCAGTTATACAGAAGAAGAAAACGGAGATAGTCACTTATCTGCATGAGAAGCCCGAGGAAATGGCTCATCTATTAGCGATTTTTGCCCGGCAAGTAAGAGATTTGCGTGCTATCAATGAGATAAAAAATATTCGCCTGGCCGGTGAGCGGATTCTGGCCTTTATTCGCTGTAATATGGATGAAAATAATAAAATGACACTGGATGCCTCGCTAAAAGATATTGCTTACAAAATTGGCCTCGCACATGAGACCTTTTACCGTGAGTTAAAAAAGCTTGAAGCAGCAGGAAAAATTAAGCGCACGGATGATATGATTCAAATCATATAGCATTGATAATTGTCAATGATAATGTAATGCTCTTGTTAACTGATAGGGAAAAAAGATGAAATTTTTTACCGCAATCCCGAAAACGCGATTGCTAGTTACTTTGTTTGCATCGTTATTTGCATTGTTGTCGCTGAATGTATCCTCAGCCGAAGAAGACAAACGCGTTCTGGTAAAAATGCCCGATATGATGCGCGATCATCAACTGGCAAATATGCGCGACCACTTAAAGGCGCTAAATGAAATATTGATGAATATGGGGGAAGGCAAGCTGGATAAAGCTGCTGAAATTGCCGAAGCACGTCTGGGGATGAGCTCTTTATCCTTGCACGGTGCCAGTCATATTGCGAAGGTGATTCCGAAAGAAATGGGTGCTATCGGCACCAGCATGCACAAGGCAGCCAGCCGTTTTGCATTAAAGGCACAAGAGGGAGATCCATTGCCCGCTTATAAGGCATTGCAAGAGGTGACAGCTGCTTGCGTTAATTGCCATGCCAGTTTTAAAACACGCTAAAGGCAGATTGATTGCCTCGATTCGAATGCTGACAGGGAGAAAAGGACAAGCCGGGCGAAGCGAGACAAGGTCGAAGCATAGCGACGACTACCCGAAGGGTGGCTTTAGAAAAGCCATAAAAAGGTGGGGGGTGTACTTTTTAACACTCTTATTACTCCCTGTCTGGCTGTTTTCCCCCAGTTTTGTCTCTGCTCAAGAATCGTCGGCTGAATTAAAAGGTTTACAAGAGCCACAAGTCACCATTTCTCTTTCTAGCAGGCATACCAAAAACACGCTTTGGCAAAGAGAGCAGCTTTTAGTTACCCTTGAGGTAAAAACAGATGATCCTTTTTCGCGTCTTGATGTGGATGATTTTAAGCAGGCGGGTTTTAGTATTATCTCTTATCCACTTGAGCGTCTTGAGGGGAAACACATCACCCGACTGGTTCAAAAATGGGCAGTTTATCCCTTTATAGCAGGCGAGCAACAGCTACAACTACCGCGCATTCGTTATCGTCCAAACCGTGGACGGATCAAAACGCTTGAGAGCAAAACACTGCACTTTAAAGTGCGACCCTTGCCCATTTATGTGCCGCCGACCATGCCGGTTGGCAAGATACACATTAATAGTGATTGGCAAGGCGGGCGGTTGATCCGCACCAATCGCCTGCAAAGCTGGCGGCTAAGACTAAGTGGCGGAGGTGTGATGTCACAAACCATGCCGCCAATATCACAGCAACTGGATAGCAATCAGTCCGTGATGGTTTTGCCAATTCAACAACAGCGCCTTGCAGTTAAACAGGATCATGGGATTACTCAGGAAGTGACCTATACGATTCCCTTTAAAGTGATTAAAAATGGGCGAGTATCTTTTCCACCTGTGGCTATTCAATACTTTGATCCTACTACTGGCAAGCTGGAAAAGAGTAAGCTTGCCATGCCGATGGTGGTGTCACTCAATGGCTGGCTTTATGCGCTGTTATTCACGATCCCTTTATTATTGGTGATTATCCTGACAAAGATTATTTATCAACAAATCAGGCGAATGATTCTAAGATCAAAGGAAAAAAAACGGCTGCTATCTTTGTTTGAAACGGCCGAAAATTATCAACAGATACGAGATGCCATTCGACAATTATCATCTTTTTTGGGCTGGGATAATAATATCAGCCTGGAACAGTTTGCGATGCGTTGGGCAGAAAGCTATGGTGAATCGGCCAAATTGAATAAAATCATAAAAAAGCTGCAAATCTTGGCTTTTTCAGCCGAGCTAACAGGGCAAAAAGAACAGAAAATGATTCAAATACTTTCTCATGATTTGATGAAATTGGTTTAGCGGCTATACTCGGCGGTTTTTTTAACATCATTAATAGCTTTAAAAGTACACCCCCCTACTTTTTTGGCCTTTTCTCAGGAGCGATCATGTCAGCATACACCGAGCAGGATTTTGAGCGTCGCTTTGGCGGTGTTGCCAGGCTTTATGGTGAAAAGGCGCTTAAGCAATTCACAAAGTCACATATTGTTGTCATTGGTATCGGTGGCGTTGGTTCCTGGGTGGTTGAAGCATTGGCACGAAATGCCATTGGTGAGATTACCCTGATTGATATGGATGTGGTGGCTGAATCCAATATTAACCGGCAACTGCCTGCCATGAGCAACACCCTTGGAAAAAATAAAATTGATGTCATGGCGGAACGAATTGGCCAAATTAATGCCGAATGTAAGATCAAGCTGATTGATGATTTTGTTGATGCGGATAATATTGCTGATTTAATTCCAGAATCCTGTGATTTTGTGATTGACTGTATTGATAATTCGCGGGTGAAAGCGGCTTTAATAAGCTGGTGCAAACGCAATAAACTAAAGATCATCACCTTAGGTGGCGCAGGAGGGCAGATAGACCCAACTCGGATTAAGCTTGCTGATTTAAGCCGTACAGAGCACGACCCACTTTTGTCCAAAACACGAAAACTGTTGAGGCAAAACTATGGTTTTACCAGCAATGTGAAGCGTCGCTTTGCTGTGCCTTGTGTTTTTTCGTCAGAGCATTTAAAGTTGCCTGCAGATGAAAACAGCGATGGCATGGGGCATGGATCGCTTAATTGTGCTGGCGGAATAGGCTCTTCTGTTATGGTGACGGCATCATTTGGTTTTTTTGCCTGCTCTTATGTGCTCAATACTTTATCAAAGAGGATAAAATGAAAAAAATGATTCAGCTTACGCTCAGCATGGGTGTATTAACATGAATAAAAAAATAACAATAAAGGATATAACCGTGCTAAAAAAACTTTATTCACTAACCCCCGTTATCATGATTGCTGTTGGTGTTACAGCATGTTCGGGTAATCAGCCACGTCAAGCGACCACATTGAGTAAAAATACTAAATCGGTGGCTGCATCCAGAGCAGTGCCAAAGGCAACGCCGATTGTTTATGAGAAAAGGTCGCCTAAACGCTATAGAAAAGCAGCAAGACCTGGAAGCCGCTCCAGCTATTCACGTATACCACGTAGCGCCTTTGCCAATAAGCTGTCAAATGCAGCAATGACTCGCCTGAAGTCACGGGTGCGCTACGATGGACGCTATGTGAAAATAGCATATCCGTGGGGTGATGTACCTCCAAATATTGGTGTATGCACCGATGTTGTGATTCGCTCCTACCGCAAGCTGGGAATTGATTTGCAAAAGGAAGTGCACGAAGACATGAGTGTCGCTTTCAATGAATACCCAAATTATCGAAAGTGGGGTTTATCGCGCCCAGATCCTAATATCGATCATCGACGTGTTTATAACTTAAGAAAGTTTTTTGCACGTAAAGGTGCTGCCTTGCCTATTACACGACGTTCTTCAGATTATCGTCCGGGAGATTTGGTGACCTGGATGGTTGGCCCGGATTTGCCACATATTGGGGTAGTCGTTAATAAACGTAGTCGTACAGACCCTAATCGTTTCTTGATTGTGCATAATATTGGTAAAGGCCCCCAGATAGAAGATATTTTATTTAGATTTCCTATTACGGGACATTATCGCTATACCTCAGCCCATGTGAGAAACAAGGCACCAAGGACGTTATATGCTTCTCGCTCTGTCAAAAGAGCAGCAAACAACGGACTTTTGGCTGCGGCATCAAACCGCTTGAGTAAGTTTAAACCATCAAATAGCCTTAAGCCATTAAATAGGCGTGTTGCTTCAAAGCCTGTTTCTAATCCACGACAATCAAAATCACTGGTTCTGGCAAATTTAAGCGATGTTGACGTAAGGCAGTTACTCAAAAAATAAATTTCTCTGTTTAAGCTGTTAACAAGCAAAAAGGCTCCTCAGTAAAATGAGGGGCCTTTTTTGTCCCCAGAGTCTCCTAAATAACCACTATCTAATCCAAGAATTAGCAGCCTAATAAGGTTTGGGTTAAGATGTCCTGATAGTTATAGTTTTCAAGGATTGAAAATGGCCCGTACACCTTCAACCATGTTAGAGCTGGGCACTCCAGCTCCCGATTTTACTTTGCTCGACCCCGTTACCAATAAGCAAGTATCGTTAGCTGATTTTGCAGGAAAACCGCTTCTGGTCGCTTTTATTTGCAACCACTGTCCTTACGTTATCTTGATTAAAGAGGCATTCACCCAGTTTGCAAAGGAATATCAGGATAAAGGCCTTGAAGTTGTCGCCATTAACGCTAATGATGTGGCTAACTACCCCGATGATAGCCCTGAAAAAATGATTGAGGATGTTAAAGCCTTTGGTTATACATTCCCCTATCTTTTTGATGAAACACAACAAATGGCTAAAGCTTATCAAGCCGCCTGTACACCCGATTTTTTTATGTTTGATGCAGAGCATAACCTTTATTATCGCGGTCAATTTGACGATGCTCGCCCTAATACTGATATACCTGTGACGGGTAAAGATATGAAGAACGCGGCAGATCGCTTGTTAGCGGGCAAGGATGCACCCGAAGCGCAAAAGGCTTCATTGGGCTGTAATATAAAATGGAAAGCAGGCAATGAGCCGGTCTACGCTTAACTTATTAAAGAGAAACAAATGAAAAAACCAGAACTACTTGCACCCGCCGGAACGCTAAAAAGCATGCGTCACGCATTTGACTTCGGTGCTGACGCAATTTATGCAGGGCAACCACGTTACAGCTTGCGTGTTAGAAATAACGAGTTTTTAAATGAAAAGCTGGAGCAGGGTATTAA
>JALWMR010000137.1 GCA_027083815.1 Thiotrichaceae bacterium | reverse complement strand
TAACGAGGAAAGTTTTATTAAGAAGAAACTGACTAAGTGTTAATATGTCTTACATTTAGGCTTATAAGCTGTCCTCTGAGCTCCCCAGCGGTATTCGAGTGGCGCATGAGGATCAGAGATTACTTTTCCAGCCGCAAGATTCTGCCTAAGGTCTCTTAGCGGTATAAAATATTTTTCACCCAGACTCATTTGAACCATACAAAAATTATTTAACTCTTTTACTTCATCTGGCCTCGGTGGTGTAACTGAGAACAAGGTTTTTGCCCAACGTTGGGGTTGGGTCCAAGGTTTATATTTAGCATTTTTATCATAATGATTTTTAACCGCATTAAAAAAAGCTTTAAGGCGCCGATCTCTGGAAGGTGTTGAGTAGTTATCATACTCACGTCTTGTCATACATTTGCGCCCTTTCTTTCTCATTTCTTGCAAATGATACAAAGCTTCATAGACATAAACACTTCGGTCATTTGCATACATACACATAGCAATCATTAATCTAAGTGTTTTCTCATCCGGCGCTTCGGTTTTATTACCTAAAGCACTTGCGATAATATCTGTAAAACGAACGTAATCATAATTTACACCTTTAGCTATTTGGTATTGTTCTTCGCTATAACCGGGCTGTTTTTTTAGGGATTTCCTTATATTTTGTGGTTGTATAAAACGTCTATAGCCATCTGTCTTATTCTTATAATCTTCAGGCACATAAAAAGGAAATGATGGAATTCTATCTAGAAAACGAGGCGCTTTAGGCGTAGTTGATGACATTACTTCAGCCACCCCATATTCTGTAATATTGACAATTTGATAAGAGTGCACACCAGGAGCTGCATATATATCTCCAGGTTTAATATCATCTAGTGCTATTGGGTAGGTATCACGAGCCAAAGACTTTGTACTGGTCATGTTCGCAACATATTCCATGAACTTTCTTACCCGCTTTTCTTCTGGGTACTTGTCCCAGCGGGTTTTTCCATTACTGATTGTCTTCCCAGGTTTTCTAGGATCATGAATAACAAAAGGTAATTTATTTTCATAAGAAAAAACAAGGCGCATTGCATAAACTGCATCAGCACAATCATGTGCAAATTTATAATAAAGAGGCTTCTTCTCATTCATAAAGAAGTCTTCCGTCCAATTATTTTTCACCCAATGCTGATAACGTTTTTCCCAAACAGCATTCCAGCTATTTTCTGATTTCCACACCATTGCGTTGGAAGAAGTAGACAAAAAAACCAAAAGGAATGACAGTAAAACCTTTAAATAAAAATAAATCACACCTTTCATATTATAAAAATCCTTGTATAAAATAGGCACCTGCATTGCTTACATTTATCAATATAAATGTATAAATAGATTACTCTTTAGAAATTTAGTTCACACGAACAAGAACCAATAGCACCTTATACGAAAAAAATACGTTCTTGGTTTCAAAAAAAATGGGACGAAGTTTCCCCCGTCCCATACTTCTTGACAAATCAAGAATAACGATATACGTATATATTATCGCTTCATAAAGCGCTGTAGTGCACTACGAGTACCTGGACCTACGATTCCATCGATTGGACCCTTGTAGTAACCCTTAGCTTTAAGCTTACGCTGTAGGGCATAAACATCCACTTTTTGCGCTGGAGCAGGTTTATGCATTACACGACGTGGCTGCTGACATGCATAACGATGGCGATGGTTACGATTCTTATACTTATGAGAATGTCTCTTTGTCTTAGCACATTTCGGCGCTTCAGGGTGATAATGCAACCACGGGTTTGCACGACGAGCAGGTGCACGACGTGGAACCGGCTTAGCCATTGGTGCCGGTCTAGGTGCAACTTGTGGAACTGGCTTAGGTGCAACTACTGGCGTCGCATCTTCAACTTGCTGTTGTGAGCTAGCAACCTGAGTACCACCTTCAACTTGCTGCTGTGAACCACCAGAAACCTGAGAGCCACCAGAAACTTGCTGTGAACCTGCCGATTGTGAACTTCCTGCAGACTGTTGTGAACAACCTGTTGCAAACACTCCAGCCATTACTAGAGTTGCAATAGAGAGTTGATGTTTAATCTTCATATTGTACATCCTTACTACTTGTTAGTTATAAAATTCCAAATGACCATTTTGAACAAACGATCCATAATTAATGTTTATTCGCAGTGAGAGTATAGACTTAAATCCAACGACATTCAAAAATAAATGGTAAAAAAACAACAAATAGTTGGATATTTATCAAAAACCTGCCTCTCACAAAGAAAAAAGACACGCCCTAGTCTGTATCATATACGAATCTGAAAAAAAAAGTGGCTATATTGCCACTTTTTTTGATTTGTCACAGTTTTCTTAAAGTTTTTCCTATTTTATGGATCATTTCAATTTGCGCTTTTGCCGCATCTAATTCAGCCTTTATGGCTTCATAATCCAAATCTTCAGGATCCTTGCCTTCAAGTGCCACCTCAGCTCTTTTCATCGCCTCTTGTGCGGCTTCTTCATCTAGATCATCAGCACGAACTGCGGTATCTGTTAAAACGGTTACAATTGAAGGCTGCACCTCCATAATTCCACCAGCTACAAACAAAGAGACCATTCCATCTTTTGTTTTATACTGTAATTCACCCGCTTTCAAGGTTGTGATCAACTGAGAGTGCCTCGGCATAATACCTAGGTCGCCCATACTTCCCGGCGCAATAACTTCTTCTACCAAACCAGAAAAAAGAGACTCCTCAGCGCTTACTACATCTAAGTGCATTGTCATTGCCATGGCTATTTCCTATTTAATAGCAGTTAAGCTTCTTTACTGCCTTTTTCAATGGCTTCTTCAATGCCACCTACCATATAAAAGGCCTGCTCAGGAAGATGGTCGTACTCGCCCGCAAGTATTCCCTTAAACCCAGCCAAAGTATCTGCCAATGAAACATATTTGCCCGGCGCACCAGTAAATACTTCAGCGACATGAAAAGGCTGCGACAAGAAACGCTGTATACGACGTGCACGAGCCACTGTTTGTTTATCTTCTTCAGATAATTCATCCATGCCCAGAATCGCAATAATATCTTGCAGTTCTTTATAACGCTGCAAAACACCCTGCACACCACGCGCAATGCTATAGTGTTCCTCACCTATAACAAGTGGATCTAGCTGACGCGACGATGAGTCTAATGGATCAACAGCAGGATAAATACCAAGCTCAGCAATATTACGCGAAAGAACCAAAGTAGCATCCAAGTGTGCAAAGGTTGTTGCTGGAGATGGATCAGTTAGGTCATCAGCTGGCACATACACTGCCTGAAATGAAGTGATTGATCCCTTTTTAGTGGACGTAATACGCTCTTGAAGGGCTCCCATTTCCTCTGCAAGAGTAGGCTGGTAGCCAACCGCAGAAGGCATACGACCGAGCAGTGCAGACACTTCAGTGCCCGCAAGTGTATATCGATAAATATTATCAATAAACATCAAAACATCACGGCCCTCATCTCGAAAATACTCCGCCATTGTTAACCCGGTTAATGCAACCCGCAATCTGTTTCCAGGAGGCTCATTCATTTGACCATAGACCAAAGCTACTTTATCAAGAACGCCTCCTTCTTCCATTTCATAATAGAAATCATTACCTTCTCGAGTACGCTCACCAACACCAGCAAAAACAGACAA
>JALWMR010000136.1 GCA_027083815.1 Thiotrichaceae bacterium | reverse complement strand
GAAAAGGGGCAAAAAGGGTGGGGGTGTACTTTTAAATCATTATTATTAGTGAGAAATACTGGATTATGATTCCAAAAGAGGTATTAAAGTGTACACCCCATCATTTTTGGACATATTTGTCAGTAGTATTGATTGGCTTGTTGAATAACCCTATCAACCCGTTGTTGTAGTGATGTTAGTCGTTCTTTTTCAGCCGGGGTTAAAAACTTTATGTAGTCTCTTACTGTTGCGAGGTAGGCGTTAGCAGTACCTGCAGTTTCTTTGGCAACAACTGCGCTATTGTGATCTTTTTGACGTAATGCCTGTTCTGCAAGAATGGTTTGTTGTTCCGCCTTATCCATGCGTGCAGATTGCAAGGATGTGGTACTACATGCTGAGAGTAGAATTACTATAAAAAAAGAAACAAGAAATGGTTTAATAAAGTGGTTCATAATTTTTCCTTCAAAAATTTTACACTTGAAATAATACAAGGCAGTTATCTGTGAACCAAGTATTCTGCTTGATATTCATGATTTTATAAATTACACCACTCCGCTTTCTTTGTTTCGGACAAATCACTATATATGTCAATAAAACTTGATTTATCTAATATAAAGCCCTGTACAGATAATGCCAATGTCCTTGAAGCGTGTTCTGGTGCTAATGCCATGCTGTTAGAATGTTAGCAACGACAGGCTCATAATGCAGCAATTTAATATAGACATTTTTTCTCCAGCAAGCTTGTTTAGCTACTTTTTTTTAGCTCTGAGATCATCGATATTATTTTCCCAGTTTTTGCCGTCAAAGGGCGTTATATTAATTGATTTAATGGTGGATTCCTCCAGGCAGTGAACATTTACGCTGAAACCATCTGGGTGTGATCGGGGTATGTAGAATGATTTAATTCCACAGTTTTTACAGAAGAGATGTTTTGCTTCACCACTATCAAAGGTGTAGGTTATAAGATCATCCTCACCAGAAATCAGCTTAAAATCAGTATTGGCAACGATCAGGTGCAAGTATCCTGATTTTGAACAGATGGAGCAATTACACTCAGTCACATCCAGATTGGCAGGGGCTTCAACTTCATAGCTGACCGCACCACAGTGGCAAGAGCCTCTATGTTTCATAGTTATTCCTTATTCTAGATTCTAGTTGTTAAATAGAATAGAACACCTTCCACTTTTACTGATTTTGTGTAGGCAAAAAAGTCTATAGGTGTTTCTTGATAATCTTATAAATCTCAGGTCGTTTTTCTTTTATCTCTTCCTTATTAAGGCCCTCAAGAGAATGTGGGTACTTAAGCCAGTCAGATGTTTCGTGTACAACAAAGTCAGGTTCAAAATCTACCTGCCTTCGTTCTGGTTTATAATAGGGTACAGCAATGCGAATATCTTCAGGAGTGTTCAACCGCAGTCCTTTGCGTAATTCATTAATGATGGCTTCGACTGATTTTCCGGTATCAAAGACATCGTCGACTATCAGCAAACGATCGGTGTGTTGCATATTTTTGATCAAATAATCTAAACCCGATACGTTAACTTTGCGTGATTGCTTATCAATTCCACTATACGATGAGGTGCGAATAGCAATATTATCCGCATGGATACCATGGAAATGCAAAAACTCTTGCACAGCAATACCTATAGGTGCACCACCTCTCCATACGGCGATAATAAACGTTGGCTCAAAACCACTTTCGAGAACTTGATGAGCAAGTTTGAAAGAGTCTTCAAGAAGGCCTTGGGCAGTTAAATAAACTTTATTCATGCAGATGCTTTCTATACTGATCTTGTTGTACTAGAGTATATTCAACTTTTATTGCTAATGTTTAACGATAGCCATTTAAAATGAAAAAGATTTACCTTGATGAAGAAACATTGATATTAGACTCATTTCGCTTGGGTGTGCAAATTTTTGAAAGCGGGTTTAAGCCAACCTTTATTGTTGGCTTATGGCGTGGTGGAAGCTCGGTAGGCATCTATGTGCAGGAGTGTCTGCAAACGCTGGGGGTTAATACGCACCACTTATCTTTACGCACATCATACAAAGGTCAGCCTTATTACCACGATATGGCTTCTAGTCCTGTTTCTAATATCCGTGTGCATGGTACACGCTTCTTATTGGAGAATTTAAACGCGGATGACTCATTATTAATTGTCGATGATGTTTTTAGCACAGGAAAAAATATAGAGGCGGTTATACACCGTTTGAGCTCACGCTTAAAAAGAAATATGCCTAACCAAGTCAAAGTGGCAACGCTTTGGCAGCGTCCATCGTATAAAGCTGTGGATTTTAACCCAGACTATGTTCTTCACAAGACGGAAGACTGGCTGGTTTTCCCGTATGAAATGAGCGGCCTATCTCTGGATGAAATTAAGGAGAATAAACCTTTTCTTGTTACGTACCTTGACCCTAATAAGCTTGTGGAAAGTACCTTATAAGGATTTTATAAAGTACACCCCCCACCTTTTCAGGCATTTTCTCGATTCAATACGTTACCTGTCTTAGGGAAATCAAGTTTTTATTAATGCGTATACTCGTTTATCTTCTGCGCCGAGAAGAAAATGGCAGTGCACGCATGGGTGCAGCCATCACATCAATATCATGTGTCATTAAGCGAATGTCTTCTGACATGCCACCAACACTGAGAGAAAGTACGCTTACCGTTTGGCCAAGTCCTGTCATCGTTACATCCATGCGATGGATGCTTTTATCCATCTGGGCAATAATTTTTCGCATGGTGTTAATATTGGTACTGATATTACCCACATTTTTATTCATTTTGCCCAAGTCTAACTGAATAAAAGCCACTGAGCTATTAAGCGTACTCATGTCCTTTCGTACCCAGGTAAAATCATTTTTAATTGAAGATACGTCACTGGATACCTGGCGAAAATCAGCTCGCATTGATTTTATATCGCCAGATATGTCCGCCATATAATTGGTCATATCGCTCATCTTGTTGGTTAACGTCCATATTAAAAAGAAGAGGACAATACCGAGTACTGCCATACCAAAGAGTGTAAAGCGGATCATTTGAGTGGTACGCTTGCCGATACGTACAGCAAGCGCTTCACGAGCTTTCATTGCAGAATTAAACTCACTCATCCCTTGACGGAACTCTTCCATCAGGTGCTCATTTACAGCATTACTACTTAAATTGTTATTGCTGGGTGGCATATATAAAAAAAGATTTTTTAGGGCCGGCAAGTATAACCTGATATGTCTTTAAGATACATACTATGACGATGCTATTTATTCTTGTTCGTTACGGTCATTTGATAGACAACTTGATTCTACTCTTTGGTGTCGTCCAAAGAAATACCTTATGATCAGAAATCCCTTTTGGAGATAAGCCAATAATAAAAATAACTATGATAACAGCGGCAAAGTCAGCTACAATTCTTCAACTGAAATTGTCCCGATAGCTCAGCAGGATAGAGCGGCCCCCTCCTAAGGGGCAGGCCGGGGGTTCGAATCCTCCTCGGGACGCCACATTAGTTAATATCGGTTAAAAAAGAAGGGTGTAAAAATACACCCCCCCCCCCACTTTTTGTGCATTTTCCCGGTAACACAACGATTATTTATTACGGCTGCTCCAGGCCTTGTAAATCTCATCTGACCATAAACTGCTTATAAAAGCTAAAGCGGCTTCTTTATCTTTGT
>JALWMR010000135.1 GCA_027083815.1 Thiotrichaceae bacterium | reverse complement strand
AGATCTTTTTGATCTAATACACTTTTAATGGCGAAACCATCCTCTTTCTTCTTGCCAATAACGGTTGTTTTATTATCTTTGGTATAAAACAAACGAGCATTGAGCATGGCTTCTAATATGGGTTGAACACGAGAATCTTTGGTTTTAACCAGTTGTTCAATAGCGGTTTCTTTTTTCTTATAACTTTTCGTTTGAAGTGCTTCAAGCGCCTTGCTAAAGGTTTCGTTGTTTACACTCTCAGCATAGCCTGCCAAGGGTGCGAGCATTGTTGTTATCAATACAAATAATGCCAGCCGCGTTAAAAAGCCGCTCTTATTTAAAAGAAGTTTCATTGAGGTTTTCAGTATATTTTGGGAGTAAAAAAATAGCTCTTCCTGCAAGCAGGAAGAGCTATGAAGAAATGTAGACGATTATTTAGCTGTTGCCAAACATTTCTTTTCTTTTACATTGTAGTTGCCACATTTAATTGGCGGTGTCCAATCCGAGATTAGATCTTTACTACCATCAAGGTAATCAGACCATGCATCACCAGGAACTTCTTTATCAGTTTTCCATACTGTATCAAACTGACCATCTTCCTGTATTTCACCAATTAAAACAGGCTTAGTGATGTAATGATTCTTTAACATCTTGGCTGTACCACCGGTTAGATTAGGTACTTCAATGCCTACCATTGCATCAATCACCTTGTCTACATCAGTTGTACCGGCTTTTTCAACCGCTTTAACCCACATATTAAAGCCAATAACGTGTGCTTCCATGGGATCGTTGGTTACACGTTTTTTGTCTTTGATAAATTCATGCCAGGTTTTTATAAACTTCTCGTTGTCTTTATTTTCAACACTCATGAAATAGTTCCAGGCTGCAAGGTGACCAACCAAAGGTTTTGTGTCCATGCCAGATAACTCTTCTTCACCCACTGAGAAAGCAACCACAGGAATGTCTTCAGATGAGATGCCCTGATTACCTAACTCTTTATAAAAAGGTACATTAGCGTCACCATTAATAGTTGAAACAACCGCAGTTTTCTTGCCTGTCGAACCAAACTTTTTTATATCTGCTACGATATTCTGCCAATCAGAATGACCAAAAGGCGTGTAATTAACCATGATATCTTCATCTTTAACCCCTTTTGATTTTAGATAAGCTTTTAGAATTTTATTGGTAGTACGAGGATAAACATAATCCGTACCCGCCAGAACCCAGCGTTTCACTTCGATCTCATTCATTAGATAATCAACAGCTGGAACGGCCTGCTGATTGGGCGCAGCACCTGTGTAGAAAATATTACGTGATGATTCTTCGCCTTCAAACTGAACCGGGTAGAACAACAAGCCGTTTAGTTCTTCAAGTACAGGAAGTACTGATTTACGAGATACCGATGTCCAGCAACCAAAGATGGCATCCACCTTGTCCTTTGATAATAGTTCACGTGTTTTTTCAGCAAACAATGGCCAGTCCGAAGCTGGATCAACAACTACTGCTTCAAGCTTTTTGCCAAGCAAGCCACCTTTTTTGTTTTGTTGATCTATAAGCATCAACATGGTGTCTTTTAATGTGGTTTCACTAATTGCCATGGTTCCTGATAACGAATGCAGCACGCCAACCTTAATGGTATCTTTAGACTCGGCCATCGTATTGGCTGACATAAGTGATGCGCTAGCAAGCGTTAACCCTGCCAGAAATGTTTTTAAATTGAACTTCATTTAATCCTCCTTGAATAGTATGGGGTTTTCCCATGTAGAGCTATTGCAGAAAACGTGCCAAAGAAAAAAGTGATTTTTTTCAATGATTTATCTTGTTAGTCCTTTTTCACTTGATTTATCATGGTGCGCCCGTCAAGTTAATTGCTTTATTTTGGTGCGTCCATCCTGTTTTTATGGAAAATTCTGAATGCAGTGTTGTTAGCTATATTATAATGCACTTATATGGTGCGATTTCTTTAGCTTCTATTGATAAAAGTGCAGGTTTTGTTGGCTAGAGGTGGTTAAATGAGTATTTTTTTGGTGAAAACTGTAAATCAAGTCCGGGCAAATCGAGACAATAGTTCTGCTGACCGAAGAGTGAGGCGCGTAGCCGAGTAAAAGCCTAAAAAGGTGGGGGGTGTACTTTCTAGATCTTATTATTGCCTTTTTATTTAACTGCTTCTGTTTGGTTTTTGCTCTTTTGGCATGTAAATTGCTTTTCTGGTTACTAATGATAAATAAAGTGTTCACAGGACATTAGCAATGAAGCAAAACCCTAAACAAAATCTCGTTCTTGTCGGCAATGGCATGGCAGGAATGCGTACCATCGAAGAGTTATTAAAACTGGAGCCGGAAAAATATAATATCACCGTATTTGGTGATGAGCCTTACGGTAACTATAACCGCATTATGCTTTCACCTGTGCTTGCCAATGAAAAAACACTTGAAGAGGTGATGCTTAACGATGACGCCTGGTATGCTGAAAATAATATTCGCTTTGAAAAAGGCAAAAAGGTCACCGAAATTCATCGTACCCGAAAAGAAGTAATTGCAGAAGATGGCACGGTAGTACCTTACGATAAATTATTAATCGCTACTGGCTCTACTTCTTTTATGTTGCCTCTGCCTGGTGCCGACAAATACGGCGTGATTGGTTTTCGTGACGTAAAAGATGTCGATACAATGGTCGAAGCCGCCCAGCATTATAAGAAAGCGGTAGTCATTGGTGGTGGCTTACTTGGACTGGAAGCTGCAAATGGCTTAATGAAACAGGGGATGGATGTCACTGTGGTTCATATTATGAGCACCCTTATGGAGCGCCAGTTGGATGAACCGGCAGCAAAAATGCTACAGGCTTCACTTGAAGAAAAAGGTATGAAATTCCTGATGGATCATCAGACTGAAGAAATTCTGGGTGATGAGCGCGTTACTGGCCTTAAATTCACAGATGGCTCTGAGATTGAAGCCGATTTGCTGGTCATGGCAGTCGGCATCAAGCCCAACTTTGAGCTGGCACAAAAAGCAGGTTTGCATTGTGAGCGTGGTATTGTGGTTAGTGACACCATGCAAACCTTTGATCCAAATATTTATTCTGTTGGCGAATGTGTACAGCATCGCGGTGTCACCTATGGTTTGGTAGCCCCACTTTTTGAGCAGGCAAAAGTTGCCGCCAACCACCTTGCAGAACTGGGTATCGCTCGTTATGAAGGCACGGTTACTTCAACCATGTTGAAAGTCACTGGCATTGATTTATTCTCGGCTGGAGATTTTCATGGTGATGAAGAAACCGATGAACTGCTATTCCACGATGTTGCTGGCGGCACCTACAAGAAGCTGGTGATACGCGATAACAAAATTGTTGGCTGTTGTTTATATGGCGATACCATTGACGGCACCTGGTACTTCCAGATGATGAAGGATGGTACTGATATTTCAGATTTCCGCAGCACCATTTTATTTGGCCAGGCTCATCTGGGTGATGCCGGACATGGTGATGAAACCCGCGTTGCCAATATGCCGGACGATGCCGAAATCTGTGGTTGTAACGGCGTCTGTAAAGGTGAGATTGTTAGCGCCATTACGGAGAAAAAGTTATTTACGCTGGATGATGTACGCGCCCACACCAAGGCATCAGCCTCCTGTGGATCATGCACCGGGCTGGTTGAATCCTTACTGGCACACACCCTGGGTGGGGATTATTCTGAAGCACCCAGCAAAAAGCCTATGTGTGGCTGTACTGATTTAACTCACGATGAAGTTCGCAACGCTATTCGCAAGCTAGGCTTAAAAGATCATGAAGACGTGCGCAAGTCGCTAGACTGGAAAACCGAAGATGGCTGTGCAGTCTGTCGTCAGGCTACCAACTATTATCTATTGTGCGAATACCCCGAATATAACGATCCCGAGTCTCGCTTTATAAATGAACGTGCCCATGGCAATATCCAGAAAGACGGTTCTTATTCTGTTGTACCCCGCATGTTTGGTGGCCTATGTACGCCAAAAGACTTGCATGCTATTGCTGATGTGGCAGAAAAATTTGATGTGCCTGAAATGAAGGTCACCGGTGGTCAACGTATTGATATGTTTGGCATCAAAAAAGAAGACTTACCCGCCATGTGGAAAGATTTAAGCGAGGCGGGCTTTGTTTCCGGTCATGCTTATGGCAAGGCAATGCGAACCTGTAAAACCTGTGTAGGCGATACCTGGTGCCGTATGGGAACGCAAGACTCAACTGGCTTAGGTGTAAAACTGGAAGAACTCACCTGGGGCTCCTGGATGCCGCACAAATACAAGTTAGCAGTCTCGGGTTGCCCACGTAACTGTGCCGAAGCAACTATAAAAGACTTCGGTGTGGTTTGTGTTGATTCGGGCTATGAAATTCATGTTGGCGGAAACGGCGGTATCAAAGTGCGTGTTACCGACTTCCTCACCAAGGTTGATACCGAAGAAGAAGTACTAGAATTTGCCGGCGCATTCGCCCAGTTCTATCGTGAAGATGCACATTATTTAGAGCGTACCGCACCGTGGATAGAGCGGGTTGGTCTGGATAAAATTAAGGAAGCCATTCTGGAAGACCCTGAAAACCGCAAAGCATTGTATGAACGCTTTTTAATCTCACAAAAACCAGCACAAATCGACCCCTGGAAGAAACATGCCGACGGTGAAGATGCAAATCAGTTCAAATCAATCAAAATCAAGGCTTAAAAAGGCATTAATAAATAGTTAAAAGAACACCCCCCCACTTTTTTGCCCTTTTCTCCATATTCATAAGGGCTAGGGCAAAAAAGCTGTTAGCGGAAGCGAAAAGAGAGAGAAAAATGAGTAACTGGTTAGAAATTACAACGTTGGATGAAATTCCTGTATTAGGATCACGTGTCGTTGAAACAGACACCGTAAACATCGCCATCTTTAGAGGAAAAGACGATACCGTTTTCGCCATAAAAGATGCCTGCCCACATAAAAATGGCCCGCTATCACAGGGCATAATGCACGGTGATTCAGTCACCTGTCCGCTGCATAACTGGAAAATCAGCCTAAGCTCAGGCGAGGCATTAGGGGCGGATGAAGGCTGTACTAATGTGTATGATACTAAAGTTGAAAATGGCAAGGTTTTTTTAAGGAATCCGGTTTAAGTAATGTTATTTGGTCGCGCTAAAAAGAATCCCGTTAAAATTGCTGACAAAAAAGTCAAAGAGTGGAAGTACGCCACCTGTGGCTATTGTTCAACAGGCTGCTCCATTGAGGTTGGTTTAAACGGTGCGGGCAAGCCTGTCTCTTCTCGTGGTGTAGGTGGTGCCGATGTTAACCGTGGCAAGTTATGTCTGAAGGGTATTTTTGAACATGAGCTGTTTGATTCGGCAGGCCGTGGCGAAGAGCCTAAAATGCGTGATTCTTACCTGGATGAGTGGAAAATAACTGACTGGGATACAGCACTGGATAAAACCTATTCTGAAATACGCCGTGTTCAGGAAAAGTATGGGCGTGATTCTGTGGCGGTTATTTCAACCGGACAAATGCTTACTGAAGAATTTTACACCCTGGGCAAGCTCACTCGCGGGCTGATCGGCACCAATAACTACGATGGTAATACCACGCTGTGTATGGCTTCTGCGGTATCAGGTTACAAGCGTTCTTTTGGATCAGATGGCCCTCCTGGTTGCTATGAGGATTTTGAGCATACCGATTTGTTGATAGCCTGGGGTTCCAATCTGCCGGAGCAGCACCCGATTATCTACTGGCGCATGAAAGAGGCGCAGGAGAAAAAAGGCTTTCCGCTAATTGTGGTTGATCCGCGTGTTACCATGCTGGCACAAAATGCAGATCGCCACCTGACTGTCACGCCAGGCACCGATGTGGTGCTGATGAATGCAATGATGTATGTGATTTTTGATGAAGGTCTGGAAGATAAGGATTACATCGCAAAAAATACCAATGGCGTAGAAGAGCTAAAAGCTGAGGTTGCCAAATACGACCCCAAAATCGCACAGAAAATTTGCGGTATTGATGAAGACACCATCCGGCTGGTTGCCCGTCAGTTTGCCAAAGCACCGGCTGCCATGCAAATCTGGACAATGGGAATTAATCAAAGTACACACGGCTCTGACGGCGTGGTTGGCATTAATAATCTAGCCTTGATAACGGGCAATATTGGCAAGCCTGGCGGTACTTCACTCTCCATCACAGGGCAATGCAATGCCATGGGAACGCGTGAATGGTCATCCTGTTCTGGCTTGCCCAATCACCGCTATCTGGAGAACCCGCAAGACCGCGAAGATATAGGCAAGTTCTGGAATGTAGACCCTGAGTTCTTCCCCAAAAAGCGTGGCATGTTTCAGACTGATATTTATCAGGCAATGGAGTTGGGTCAAATTAAAGGTTTGTGGTTAATTGCAACCAACCCAATGAGTTCATTACCCAATACTGCCCGTATCCGTAAGGCAATGGAGCAATTAGAATTTTGTGTGATTCAAGACTGTTATGAAGATACTGAAAGTGCCCAATACGGCACAGTGTACCTGCCTGCTGGAACCTGGGCTGAAAAAGATGGCGTAATGACCAATACCGAGCGTCGTATTAATGTGGTCAAACCAGTGATTGAGGCACATGGCAATTCTAAGCCTGACCTGTGGATTTTCAACCGCATGGCAGAACGTTTTAATGCTGAAAAAGAAGAGGGGAAAAAGCTCGACTTCCCCGAGAAAGCAGCGGATATATTTCTGGAAATGGGCGAATTATCACACGGTCGCCTGTCCGATAACTCGGGTATGACACACGAGCTCATCGAAAAGTACCGCGGTATTCAATGGCCTTATACCAAAGAGCAAGCCGAAAAAGGTGAAGCACCTAAAAAGGGCGGTGTCAGGCTTTATACTGAAGATGCCACTTTCCGCTATCCTGATGGCAAGGCAAAGTTAATCCCGTTGCCCTTTATCGACAACAACGAAGTGCCCGATGACAAATTCCCGTTCTGGCTAAACACGGGTCGATTAATCGAGCATTGGCATGGCCGAACGAAAACAGGAAAGCTCAGCAACAATAACAAGTATTCGCCAATCCCGTTTGCTGAAATCAATCCTGATGCCGCCAGGGAATTAGGCATTATTGCAGGTGATTATATCCGTCTGGTTTCACCACGCTCCGATGCCCTTGTAATGGCACAGCTCACACACCGTGTTCCCAAGAACATGGTGTTTGTACCATTCCATTTTCACGATTGTGCAAACCGCTTAACTCTCGGTTTGCTCGATCCGCATTCGCGCCAGCCCGCTTATAAGCAATCTGCCGTTCGTATTGAACGAGTCGAAGATCAGCAGGAAGCAGCACGGCTAAGCATGGAAATGCGAACCTTTTAGCCTCTCGCAATAGGCTTCACCAGGCCGGGGAAACTCCTTCCTTCCCGGCCTGGTTTTTTTAATTAGATACAAGATATAGACGCTGAGTAATATATGTTTCAAGTACGTCAAGATGAACCAAAGTATGCCTTTCTGCAAGATAAAGACAGCAAGGATAAAAATCGCTATGGTAAACCCATTGACCTGGAAGACCCCAGGCAAGATGAACCATTTAAGGTTAATGATGAGCCGATGCCTGGGACAAATCCTAACCGCTATAAACAGCATGGTTTTTATTTCACAGCAGATAACTGTATTGCCTGTCATGCTTGTGAAGCCGCCTGTAGTGAGAAAAATGACAATCCCGGACACCTTGCCTTTCGCTCTGTCGGTTTTGTAGAAGGTGGTACTTACCCCGATTATCGACGCATTAATATCTCAATGGCGTGTAACCATTGCGATGATCCAGTCTGTTTAAAAGGCTGTCCAACCCGTGCCTATACCAAATTTGCGGAATACGGCGCGGTGCTGCAAGACCCGGATATTTGCTTTGGTTGCGGATATTGCACCTGGGTATGCCCATATAATGCCCCACAACTTGACCCTGTAAAAGGGCAAGTCTCTAAATGTAATATGTGTGTAGACAGGCTTGAAGTTGGTTTAAAGCCAGCCTGTGTTTCGGCCTGTTTAGGCAAAGCGCTGGAGTTTGGTGTGATTGAAAATACACCGGAAGGACGCGAGCAGCTAGAAACAGAAATTCCTGGCTTTCCCAGCCCTGAGATTACTCATCCCAATATCCGTTTTCAGCAAACAAAAACACTGAATCGCAACATGCGCCGGGTTGACTCGACACCCTTGAAATACCATCGCGATAATACCACCGAAAAGTACATTCCTGAGCTTGACCCTAAACATGGCAAACAAAAAAAATGGGGCATGAAAACACTGCTTTCATCCCATGAAAATGCACATGTTGTGTTTACTTTAAGCGCGCAAGCGGTGATGGGTGCTTTTGTCATATTGACTATTTTGGGTTCTCTTTTTGGCGTGCCTGTTATAAATAGTTTAAAAGAATCATCGGCTTTTATCCCCTTATTGCTCGCTATGTTTGTGCTAATGGGGGCAGGGCTTTATAAACTCAATATGCACCTCGGCAAACCACACCGTTTTTATCGTGGTTTTAATAATTTACGCCACTCTCCATTAAGCCGCGAAATTGCTGGGGTTAGCGCCTTTTTTGCAGGCCTGGCTGGCTATACTTTTTTCACGTTGTTCGATAACTCCCTTAGCCATTTTCTGGCAGGTGCATCTGCGCTACTGGCTCTGGTTGGTTTTGCGGCGGGTTCCTACTATATGTACAAGCTGTACCGTATCAAAGCACGTCCTTTTTGGGACCACTGGCAAACAGCCACCACCTTTTATGGCTCAATGTTAAGTTTAGGTGGGCTACTGATCGCTATTGTTGGCAGTATTTTTATGGACAATAGTATTGAGTTAATCAAGTACTGTGCTGGCTTAATCGCTGTCGGATTGATTATTGAGGCGCTCGGTTTAATCTTCCATGCGCGTGATCTGCAACGGGGAGCTGGCGAAGGACAAGCCGCTTTCTATGAACAAACCACCACATTCGGCAAAACCTATTACTTGCGAAATATTCTGCTGATATTTAATCTTTTTTTGGCCATTATTATTAGTATAACGGGGCTTTCAGGTATTCCAGGAATGCTGATTTGGCTGGTGTTTAGCCTGTCACTGCTTACCATGGCCTATCTGGGGCGGATTATTTTCTATGCTCTGGTCATTCCAACCACTATGCCGGGCGCTTTCTTCTGGAAAAATAAGGGCTTTATTGAACACGCTCGTGAATCCGGTCTGGCAAATATGGAGCAACTAGGCGTTGCCTATGAGCGTCACCACAAGTTTGATGTAAAAGAGCTAGTCAAAACGATTAAGGAGAACAGCCTCAGTGACATGATTGCACATGCAAAGGCGGTGATTAGTGGAAAACCATTTTAGCTTATCATTATTAAAAGTACACCCCCACCTTTTTTGCCCTTTTCTCGGTCTGGATAGTGTTTTGCCAGAAAGAGTCGGTATAATCTGCTCTTTTATGCGTTTGGATAAGATATGTTTAAGCAGTTTTGCTGGGTAAACTGGTTGTTTGCAGCCATGGTTGTTTTTCTTGCTGTTATCAGTATTTCAAGCATGCTTGCGGGCTGTGGTAATAAAGGTGATCTTTATTTGCCTGATAGCTCATCATCCAGCGCACCCTCATCAGATAAAAAGTAATTATGGATTATTTTAACTATCAAAATGGCCAGCTATGTGCTGAAGATGTAAGCCTTCAGGCACTTGCCAAAGAATATGGCACACCGACTTATGTGTATTCACGAGCAACACTGGAGCGTCACTGGCATGCTTTTAATGATGCCTTTAACGATGCCAATGGCGACAAGCCGCACTTGATCTGCTACTCGGTTAAAGCCAGTTCGAATATTGCCTTGTTAAACCTGCTGGCGCGTTTGGGTTCTGGCTTCGATATTGTTTCAGTCGGTGAGCTGGAACGGGTTTTGGCCGCCGGTGGCGATCCTCAAAAAGTGGTCTTTTCCGGTGTTGGTAAACGTGCTGATGAGATGCAACGGGCGCTTGAAGTCGGTATCCGCTGTTTTAACGTAGAGTCCGAAGGCGAGCTTGAGCGCTTGAATCAAGTTGCTGCCTCCATGGGCAAAATTGCCAATATTTCAATTCGGGTTAACCCCGATGTGGATGCCAAAACACACCCTTATATTTCTACCGGCTTGAAAGACAATAAGTTTGGCATTGATATTAATATTGTAGAAAGCGTCTATCAACGTGCTGCCAACATGGAGAATATTCATATCAGCGGCATTGATTGTCATATTGGCTCTCAGCTAACTGAGCTTGACCCCTTTATGGATGCTTTGGAGCGCTTGCTTGATTTGGCCGATCGCTTAAAAGCACAGGGTATTTCAATACATCACCTTGATCTGGGCGGCGGCCTGGGCGTGCGTTATCAAGATGAAAACCCACCGCTCCCTACCGATTATATGCAACGACTGTTCACCAATAAGCGTCTAAAAGATTACCAAATATTGATCGAACCGGGGCGAGCCATTGCAGCAAATATGGCCGTTTTATTGACTAAAGTAGAATACCTGAAGCCGACCGAAGAAAAGAATTTTGCCATTGTTGATGCTGCCATGAATGATCTGATTCGCCCGGCGCTTTATCAAGCCTGGCAGGAAATCGTAACGGTTGATGAGCAGCCCGATGCCGAGGAAGAAATCTACGATATTGTAGGCCCAGTCTGTGAGTCAGCTGATTTTTTAGGCAAGCAACGCAAACTTAACATTAATCAGGGGGATTTGCTGGCAGTGCGCTCCGCCGGTGCTTATGGTTTTACCATGGCATCCAATTATAATTCTCGCCCGCGTGCGGCTGAGGTGTTGGTCGATGGTGATAAAACCTATCTGATCCGCAAGCGGGAAACGCTGGCTGGTTTATTTGAAAATGAAAAAACTATCCCTGATAGCTAATCAACTATCTGATTGATACCCGAATATTATCAATCAAACGTGCTTTACCCAACCAGGCGGATACAAGAATAACCAGCTCCTTATCATCGGCTTGTGCAACGGAAAGATCATCGGCATTGCGTATTTCAAAATAGTCTGGTTCAAAGCCTTTTTGGGCTAGATTCTCAAGCGCTTTTTTCTGGATGCCCAGATAATCATTTTGAGCATCTAAAATCATCTGTTTAGCATGTTGCATTTCAGCATATAGATTGGGAGCTATTTCATTGCGTTGTTTTTCGTTCAGATAATTGTTGCGTGAGCTCATTGCCAGGCCGCTTTCCTCTCGTGCGGTTGGTGCTGCAATTATCTCTATGCCAAAGTCGAGGTCTTGTTCCATACGACGGATCAACATGAGCTGCTGGTAATCCTTTTCTCCAAAAATGGAAATATCGGGTTGCACCAGATTGAACAATTTAGCAACAATGGTGGCAACGCCAGAAAAGTGTCCAGGGCGGGAATCGCCCTCCAGAATATCACTAATGCCATCAACCTCAACCCGCGTGGCACTCCCCAGCGGGTACATCTCATCCGCCTGTGGTAAAAATACCAAATCAATATTTTCTTTTTTTAGTAACGCCAGGTCATTATCCAGCGTGCGGGGATAGGCCGCTAAATCTTCTGCCTTGTCAAATTGAGTTGGATTAATAAAAATAGAAACCACTACCCGGTCGGCGACTTCTTTCGCCTTGCGCACCAGTGATAAATGCCCCTCGTGCAAATTACCCAGAGTCGGCACAAACGCGGTTGTTTCTGAATTAGAGCGGTAACCGCGCATTACAACGCGCAAGGCATCTTTATCATGGGCCTGGATCATAGAAAATAGCTCATAAAGGAGAAAAGGGGGAAAAAGGTGGGGGGTGTACTTTTCATATTAAATAAAGACCTGTAAAAGGCTAAAAAAAGCATTGTTCATCGGTGGGGAATGTCTGATCGCGCACTGCATCAACATATGCCTTGATCGCATCGGGAATATTGCGTCCATCACGCAAAAAATTGGCGGTAAACCTGGGAGCCAGCGATGAAATACCGATCATATCCTGCAAAACCAGCACTTGGCCATCGCATACCCGGCCTGCGCCAATGCCAATGGTTGGAATCTCCAGTTCTTTGCTTAGCTTCTCGGCCAAATCAACCGGCACACATTCCAGTACCACCGCATCTGCCCCCGCATCTTGCAGGGCAAGCGCATCGGATAGCATTTGTTTGGCAACCGCTTCTTCACGCCCCTGAACGCGGTAACCGCCCAGCTTGTGTACCGTTTGCGGTGTCAGACCCAAATGAGCGCACACCGGAACACCATGACGTGTCATGTGGCGCACCGTATCCAGCTGTGCTTCACCACCTTCCAGTTTTACGATATGCGCCTGCCCTTCCTGCATCAGGCGCGCTGCATTGCTAATCGCCTGATTGGGGTTGGTATAACTCATAAAAGGAAGGTCTGCCATCACCATGGCACGTTTGCATTGTGGAGCAACTGCTTTTGCATGGTAGATAATAGCATCAACCGTGACCGGAACAGTCGAATCATGCCCTTGCATCACCATGCCGAGCGAATCACCCACCAGAATGACATCAACACCCTGCTCATCAATAACGCGGGCAAAGCTGGCATCATAAGCGGTGAGTGAAACGATCTTGTCACCAGCCTGTTTCATTTTACGAAGTGTTTTTACGGTGACTCGACTTATCGTCATCAGCTATTTCCTTAATATCATTCAAAGCCTTTTCAGAAAGGGCGTGTATACAATCTTTAATAGTGCCTTTGCCAAGCCTTTTCAAGCCTGCGCCCAAATCTTGCAGGGGAAGCAGTACAAAAAGGCGCTCACAAATGCGTGGATGAGGTACACTCAGGCGTTTTGTCTCTATCACTTTATCGGCATAAAAAAGGAGGTCTAAATCAAGGGTACGTGCGCCCCAGCGAACCACACCCTGACGGACGCGCTGATTGTTATTTTCAATTTCTTGCAAGACATCAAGCAAGGCTTCAGGTGATAGACTTGTCTTAAACTTCACTGCGGCATTAATATAATCCGGCTGATCTTGCGGGCCATGCGGCTTGCTTTTATAGAATTTGGAAACACTGAGTTGTGTTATATCGGGGTGATCCCCTAGTGCTTGTATTGCCTTGTTTAAATAGCTAATAGAATCACCAAGATTGCTGCCAAGGGCAACATAGCAAAGGGTATTGTCTAATTGTTTAGCACAGCCTGAACTATTAGAGTGGCGCATGTTCGCCTGCCTTAGTGGTGCTTTCTGCGCCGGCTATTACGATTGCCTTTTTTATGCGGTGTCGCCGCCTGACACATTGCCAGTTTTTCCTGTTCATCCACTTCTTGTATGAGCGTCCACCATTCGCACTCTGTTTCGGGCAACTCACCTGCACGAGCACGCAAACACATAAAATCATAAGCGGCACGAAAGCGCCTGTTTTCCAGAAAGCCCAATACACGGCGATGGTTTTTAAACTGAAAACGACCTTGCATCACCCAGATTTCACGGGTCATATTACTAAAACGACGCGGGACAGAAATGGTTTTGACCTGCTCGGCAAAGGCATCACTGGCGGCTAAATGAACCGATTGAAGCGCCGGATTGCCCAATTCATGATACATGGAAGTGCCATCTTTGACTTTTTTCCAAAGCAGTACAGCAAACAGGAATGCAGGCGTAACGGGCTTTCCAGCCTTGATACGCTTATCAGTATTCGCCAGTGAAAATTTTACCAGTTGGGTGAAGTTGCCATCTTCATCATTTTGCAAGCTTTTCTCAGCAAGCGGAAATAATGCTGAAAACAGGCCATATTCGCGTAGTTTCTCAAGCATGGCCCAGGCCTTGCCACTATGGAATAGCTTTAGTGACTCATCAAACAGGCGCGCTGGCGCAATATTACCCAATAAGCTGGATAAGTGATGGATAGGCTCATTGGTTGCCGGTTCAATATCCAGGCCGAGCTTGACCGAAAAACGAATTGCACGAATCATGCGTACCGGGTCTTCGCGATAACGCACCACCGGATCACCAATCATACGTAGTTGGCGAGCCTTCAGGTCTTTTACGCCGCCCGTGAAATCAATCACCTCAGCAGAATTTAAATCATAAAAAAGAGCGTTGATGGTAAAATCACGGCGCACCGCATCTTCTTCGATTGTACCGTACACATTATCATGAATAATGCGCCCGTCATTACCCGTTTGACCCTTATCAGATTTATCATGGGGCGCTCTAAAAGTGGCGACTTCATAATAATGACGGCCAAAATGGACATGCGCCAGACGAAAACGACGACCGATTATGCGCGTTGATGGCAGAACTTGTTTGACTTGCTCAGGCGTTGCGCTGGTCGCAATATCAAAATCTTTGGGGTGCAAGCCTAAAAGCAAATCACGAACACCGCCACCAACCAGATAAGCCTCGTAGCCAGCTTTGTTTAGCGCTTGTAGAATTGAACGCGCCTGTTTATCAATATCGCGGGGATTAATGCCATGTTCAGAGGCTGGTATGCGTAAGGGCTGACTCATTCGGGGAAAACTGATCCTGACAAGTGAAAAAACGGCGTAATCTTAGCATAATAACGTATTGCAAATTGTAGAAATATTAATTACATGCGGATATTGCTTAAAAAATTTCCCCGAAAATAATGATAAAAGTACACCCCCCCACTTTTTAGGC
>JALWMR010000134.1 GCA_027083815.1 Thiotrichaceae bacterium | reverse complement strand
CGCATTAATGGAAAGAGAAATTCTTTCCCCAATGGTTAAAAGCGGTGAATATGACAAGAAAGTCTACCTTAGAAAGCTGCAGATAGATGAGGCTCGTGATGTGATTGATTTTTCAGGAAAAACTGTGCAGCCTTCTGATATATCAACACGATTTAATGTAAATGTGACACCCACGCTGGTTTTTTTAGATGATAAAGGTGAAGAAAAGGCAGAAAAAATGATCGGTATTAATACCGTTGAACTGTTCGGAGCCTACCTGGACAATAAAATTGATAAATTAGTCAATAATATTACCTTTTCCAATAAAAAAGGGGAGTAACTTCACCTTTATTTCAATATTCTTGAAAAGATAAAGTACACCCCCCCACTTTTTTGGCCTTTTGTAAGGCACCTTTACGGATAGTCATCGCTGTGCTTCAACATTCTCTCGCTTTCGGCTCAGCTTGGTATTTTCTCAAAATGTGGATTAACGATTGCGTACAAAACGTCGAATTTCAGCCACATGGCGGCGGCTAACTTCGAGCTCATCTTCAATCTTGTCAATTTTTACTTTAACACGACCAATATTGGTTTTTGCCAAGCCAGAGATACGGCTTTTGGCAACCAGTGCATTGCGGTGAATACGAATAAATTTATCGGATAAGTCCGACTCAAGTGATTTTAACGACTCTTCAATGATAACTTCACCATTTCTATGGCGAACCGTTACATACTTCTGGTCAGCCTGGAAATAATATACATCTTCAATAGGAATCAACTCCAGGTTGCCACGCATACGGGCACAAATGTGCTTGCGAGCTGAGCCTGTTGTTTCATCATCCATTACTTTGGAGCGTTGTGCACGATTAAGTGAACGGGCCTGTTGTAGACTTTTTAATAATTGTTCTTGTCTTATTGGTTTCATAAGGTACCCTGTTGCTTTAGTTGAAAAGGCTTCTAATGCATACTCCCCGTATGCAGTAGTAAAGATTACGGCTGGTGGATTTGGCATCCCTGACAGATGTTTTGCTACTTCAAGTCCGTCCATAACGGGCATTGAAATATCAAGCAAAATCAAGTCCGGCTGATGGCGTTCAACCATCATGAGTGCTTCAGCCCCGTTTTCGGCCTCTGCACAAATTGTGTATTCAGAGTTATCTTGCAGTAGACTCTGTATTCGTTGTCGAGCGAGCTCCTCATCATCGACGACTAGGATATTCATTGTCATTATTATTGCTCCTTAGGTATGGAAAATGAGACGCGATATTGATGATCAGTTTTTGTTATTTTTAGATTTGCCCGATCACCATATGCAATTCTCAAACGGTTCTTTAAATTCTCTTGTGCAATGTGATTGCCTTTCTGGTGGGAGTTCGTTCCCTCCGGTGGCACTGGATTAGTCACCACTACATCCAGCATATTGCCCGAATCATATAAGCTGATTCCCAGTGTCCCACCATCTTTACACGGCTGAATCCCGTGATAAATAGCGTTCTCAACTAGCGGCTGAAGTAATAAGGGAGGGATCTCCATATTAAATGGCAAGGTTTTTCTATCCATATCCCAAACGATATTTAAGCGGCGTTTGCCTAAGCGCAAGCCTTCCATTCTTAAATAACGCAGTGTTACATCCAGCTCTTCCCCCAGTGAAATACGATTACGTGTATCCAAAGTGGTTCTAAATATATCGGCCAAATCAAGTAAGGCATCTTCGGCTTTATCCTGATTTACCTGTATCAGTTGAGCAATCGTATTCAAGCTATTAAACAAAAAATGTGGGCGCATTCTTGATTGCAATGCATCATATTTAGCGCCAGAATCAGCTTTTAAAAACTCAGCCCTTTGGCTTTGTATATAAAAATAATGCAAAGCCATCAAAATTAAAATTAAGGCGAGAAAGCTATTGCGTAAAATAAACGGCGTATCCCAATAATGGATTTCACCCACTTTCTGGTAGCTGTCTGCCATAATAGCCAAAATCGAAGCGCCGACTGTTAAGCCAACTACAATGCCACTAATTACAACACTCATTTTGATCAGGCTTAATTTACGTAATTGATTTGATAATAAGCAAACAATCAGTGTTGCACTTATAACAACCCACTGTACAAATAAAGAGGTTAAGCCCAGTTTTACAAAAGATGCCAAATAAGTCGCTGATGAACTTGTTAAAGCAAGTACAACGGCTAATACTTCTGCCCCAACCATGACACGCAGAATTTCCTGCGGTGAGCATAGGTGGGGCAAAAAGCCAATAGATTGTCCTGAACTTAAACTACTCATTTATATTCTTTTTTAATTATTTTATTGCACTGTAGTTAAGAGTAAAATAAAGAAAATTATTTTTGACAATATTTAACTTCATCTACAATTATCGTTTTTTTTATTATTTTCGTCGCTTTTTTTGCAGCGTTCGTCACATTGTAAGCAAACCTTACTTACTGGAAACTGAACAAACATGTCTGATAGCAATAAAAATTCAAAGCAACTCAGTAATACTGAGCAAGATAAACTTTGGGGAGGCCGCTTTAGTGAATCTACTGATGCCTTTGTAGAAGCCTTTACTGCCTCTATTAACTTTGACAAACGCCTTTATAAACACGATATAGCGGGATCTAAAGCACATGCTAAAATGTTAAACAAGGTAGGTATACTGACAGATAATGAGTTATCAGAAATAGAAGCAGGCTTAGATAAAATAATTAGTGATATTGAAAATGACCAATTTGAATGGTCGGTGGCGCTAGAGGATATTCATATGAATATTGAGGCGCGCCTAACAGATAAAATAGGTATTACTGGAAAGAAGCTGCATACTGGCCGTTCTCGCAATGATCAAATTGCTACCGATATTCGCCTTTGGTTACGTGAGCAGATTGACCTTGTTTGCGGTGAAATTACTCGTTTACAAAAAGGCTTATTGGATATTGCTGAACGCGAAGCCGCTACAATCCTGCCCGGCTTTACTCATTTACAGGTTGCCCAACCAATCACCTTTGGGCATCACATGCTGGCCTGGTATGAAATGTTAGTACGCGACCATGAGCGTATGCAAGATTGCCGCAAGCGCGTCAATATCATGCCTTTAGGCGCTGCTGCTCTGGCGGGTACTACTTATCCTATTGACCGAAAATACACAGCAGAACTGCTTGGCTTTGAATGCCCTTCTAATAATTCATTGGATAGCGTCAGTGACCGTGATTTTGCCATTGAATTTATTTCAGCGGCTTCTATCATAATGATGCACCTTTCACGATTTTCTGAAGAGCTTGTTTTATGGACATCAGCTCAATTTAACTTTATTGACCTACCCGATCGCTTTTGTACCGGCTCATCCATCATGCCACAAAAGAAAAACCCGGATGTTCCCGAGCTAGTTCGTGGTAAGACGGGTCGTGTATATGGTGATTTATTGTCCTTGCTAACCTTAATGAAAAGCCAACCACTTGCTTACAATAAAGATAATCAGGAAGATAAAGAGCCCTTGTTCGATACGGTTGATACCTTACTAGGTAGCCTACGTGCCTATGCCGATATGATGCCTCATATTAAAACCAAAAAGGACAACATGCGTGCAGCAGCCATGCAAGGCTTCTCAACGGCGACTGATTTAGCTGATTATCTGGTAGGTAAAGATATGCCCTTTAGGGACGCGCATGAAGTCGTCGGAAAAGCTGTCTCCTATGGCGTAGAAACCGAAAAAGATTTAAGTGAAATGACTCTGGAAGAGTTGCAACAATTCTCCAAAGTCATTACCGATGATGTCTTTGAGGTATTAACACTTGAAGGCTCTGTCGCAGCCAGGGACCATATTGGCGGGACTGCACCAAACCAGATAAGAGCGAGAGTTAAAGATGCAAAAAATAGCAACAAACAATTACAATGAAATAATCACCATAAAGGGTAGATATCGCTCATATCTTTCTTTGAAAACTTTTTCTGTAACCTTTGCTTCAGAATCAAGTAGCGAATTTTTATTTTTAGTAATATTTTAAACACTATAAACTCTCCTGAATTTTACGAGCAATAAGTTTTGCGCCTGTAGTATTAGGGTGAGTCTCATCATAGGTATACCCTTTTTTTCTGAAAAACTCGGTTTCAAAATTTTTCTGATATATATATTGAAAGCCTTTCTCTTTACAGTAGTTTTTTAAGGTTTTCTTATAAAACACTTTTGAAAATTCATATATTAAAGGACAGTTTGTTTTTTCATACCGCAATAGTATTATTTTAAGCTTTGGGTAATGCTTCAAAAGTTTATCAGTAATAATGTCGATCAACTTGAGCGAAACGTCATAATATTTGTATTTATCAAAAAACAAAGATTCTATTTTTTTTGTGTCTTCGCCCTTTAACAGGCAGGTCCAAATCCCCTCATCTTTAGCAAAAACCTCGTTATAAGGGAGACTATCAGTGACGCAACGAAATCTTTTGAGATATTCCTCAGAAAACTGATCCATTATTTTAATTGGTTGCCTTGCAGGAGATGGCACTTGAAAAACAAAGTGAGTTAAGTTCTCACTGGGAGTTTGCAAAAAATGTTCTACTTGCAGTAAGGATATGCCAATGCCGCTGCCACCCTCACCTATATTGATCGCAGGTGCACTCTCATTACCTAAATAATTACAATAAGATATATCAACGCTAACATTTGTTCTTTTGGTAAAAGAGCAACCACAACATAGAATTTTATTTGACATACCCTCTTACTCTTTATCTCTCAAACAACTAAGTTTACAAAAAACAATATAAAGAAATGTACAAAATAAATCTATTGTTATCGCCATTGCCAACAATAAATAAATCTTATTATCTATTTGATAAATCTAAATTATTCCAAATAGTCATGCTTGGCTCTACTTTGTTCATAGAATAAAAATGCAATCCGGGTGCGCCACCAGCTAAAAGCTTTTCGCACATTTGTGTAACAAACTCATTACCTAATTTCAGGATAGACTCCAGATCATCACCATATCCTTCCAGTCGTTTACGTAACCAGCGCGGTATTTCGGCGCCCGTCCCATCAGAAAAACGAGCCAGCTGTACAAAGTTGGTTATTGGCATAATACCAGGAACTACAGGAGCAGTAACGCCAGCCTTTTCCAGGCTATCCAGGAAATAAAAATAGGCATCTGCATTATAAAAGTATTGTGTTATTGCTCTATTAGCACCCGCTTTGATTTTATGGGCAAAATTAGCAATATCATCATCAAAACTTTTAGCCTGGGGATGCATTTCAGGGTAGGCAGCTACTTCAATTTGAAAATGATCACCAGTTTCCTGACGAATAAACTCCACCAATTCATTGGCATACTGAAGCTCTCCTATATCTTGCATACCTGAAGGAAGGTCACCCCGTAAGGCGACAATACGATTTATTCCATTATCTGTGTATGTTTTTAAGATTTCACTGATATGTGCTTTACTGGAGCCCACACAAGATAAATGTGGCGCCGTAGGAATCCCTGTTTCTGATTGAGTCTCTATCACTGTTTTAAGGGTACAGTCTTGCGTTGACCCGCCTGCGCCATAGGTCACTGAAAAGAATGCAGGTTTAAGTGTTGCCAGCTCTCTGCGGACCTTGGCAAGGTTTTCTGCTCCCTTGTCTGTCTTTGGTGGAAAAAACTCAAAACTGAATGATTGTGCCTTCATGATATTGTCCTTATTTAATCTCGGCCATTTATACAAAAAAGCCCCTTCCTTTGCATGAAAGTGAAGAGGCTTGAGTTTCAATAAGGGACTAATTCAAGCTCCCAATTGATGGCTAATTAATATCTATAATGCTCAACCTTATAAGGTCCTTCTTTGGGTACACTTATATACTCAGCCTGATAATCTGTTAACTCAGTAAGCTCTGCACCAATCTTGCCAAGGTGCAAACGCGCTACCTCCTCATCCAGTGCTTTTGGCAACATGTAAACCTGATTGCCATATTTATCACCATCCTTAAATAATTCAATTTGAGCCAGAACCTGATTCGTGAATGAGTTAGACATTACAAAACTAGGGTGACCTGTTGCACAACCAAGGTTAACCAGTCGTCCTTGTGCGAGAAGAATAATACGGTTACCACTTGGTAGAATAATATGATCTACTTGTGGTTTGATATTTTCCCACTCATATTTTTCCATGTCCGCAACAGCAATTTCATTGTCAAAGTGGCCGATATTACAAACGATAGACTCATGCTTCATCTGGAGCATATGCTCCTCATTGATCACATGATAATTTCCCGTTGCTGTGACAAAAATATCACCTTGTGAAGCGGCAACATCCATAGTTACAACACGATAACCTTCCATTGCAGCTTGTAATGCACAAATAGGATCAATTTCAGTAACCCAAACCGTTGCGCCTAAACCGCGAAGTGATTGAGCACAACCTTTACCCACATCACCATAACCTAATACAACAGCGATTTTGCCTGCGATCATTACATCAGTTGCACGCTTGATGCCATCAACCAACGACTCACGACAACCATAAAGGTTATCAAACTTGGACTTTGTTACTGAATCATTTACATTGATTGCTGGGTAGCTTAGTTCACCTGTTTTTTCCATTTCGTATAAACGATGAACACCTGTTGTCGTTTCTTCAGTTACTCCCTGGATATTTGGACGGATATTTGAATACCAGTTTGGCTCTGTTTTTAGTTTCTCTTTAATAGAGTTATAAAGCGCTACTTCTTCTTCGCTACCAGGATTATCAAGTACCGAAATATCTTTTTCAGCTTTTGTTCCCAATTCAATCAGCATAGTAGCATCGCCACCATCATCAAGAATCATGTTAGCTGTTTCGCCATTTGGCCATTCAAAAATCTTGTGAGCATAATCCCAGTACTCATCTAATGTCTCACCTTTGGTAGCGAAAACAGGAACACCAGAAGCAGCAATGGCTGCCGCTGCATGGTCCTGGGTTGAGAAGATATTGCAAGATGCCCAACGAACTTCAGCACCTAATGCTGTCAACGTTTCGATCAAAACAGCTGTTTGAATAGTCATATGCAAAGAACCTGCAATGCGCGCCCCTTTTAAGGGTTTCTCATCACCGTATTTTTCGCGAAGAGCCATTAAGCCAGGCATTTCAGTTTCTGCAATATTTAGTTCTTTGCGACCCCAGTCTGCCAAACTGATATCGGCTACAATGTAGTCATGTGGTTTAGTCATGTTAGTTTACTCATATAAATTGAGGAGCGTCGTTGATATTTCGATAATTAGACCACCCCTGAGCCTTGAACCCCTTCGTATTATCTCGACAGGTTCGCAACGCTCCTCAGAGGTGTTACTAAAAAGTTAGTTTAAGCGCTTTTCAATGCTTCGGCTTTATCAGTTTTCTCCCATGGGAGACCAATATCTTCACGCCCAAAGTGACCATAGGCTGCTGTCTGACGATAGATAGGTTGTAAAAGATTTAACATCGTTACAATACCATAAGGACGAAGATCAAAAGTCTCACGTACTAGCGCCTCTAATTTCTCATCACTCATTGTGCCTGTGCCAAAGGTCTCGATAGAAATCGAAGTTGGCTCAGCAACACCAATGGCATAAGAAACCTGAATTTCGCAGCGTTCAGCAAGACCCGCTGCAACGATGTTCTTAGCCACATAACGGCCCGCATAAGCGGCAGAACGGTCAACTTTCGAAGGATCCTTACCTGAGAAAGCACCACCACCGTGGCGTGCCATACCACCGTAGGTATCAACAATAATCTTGCGACCAGTGAGACCGCAATCACCTACGGGACCACCAATAACAAAATTACCTGTAGGGTTAATATGGTACTGAGTATCAGCATTTAACCACTCGGTTGGTAAAATCGGTTTAATGATCTCTTCCATTACTGCTTCTTGCAGATCTTTTAATTCCATTGGATCATGTTGGGTAGAAAGCACAACAGCATCAATGGCAACAGGTTTGTCATCCACATATCGGAATGTTACCTGACTTTTAGCATCGGGGCGCAAGAATGGTAATTTTCCGTTTTTCATTAATTCAGCTTGCCTGGCAACCAAACGGTGTGCATAGGTAATGGGAGCTGGCATTAAAACATTCGTTTCATTACTGGCATATCCAAACATCAGACCTTGGTCGCCAGCACCTTGAGCTTCTTTCTCGGCACGATCAACACCCATGGCAATATCAGGAGACTGACGACCAAGGGCATTTAGAACAGCACAGTTATGACCATCAAATCCCACGTCTGAATTATCATAGCCGATATCATTAACCACTTCGCGCACAAGACTTTCATAGTCAATTTCAGCCGAAGTAGTCACTTCACCTGCAAGCACGACCATGCCTGTTTTAACCATGGTTTCACAAGCAACACGTGCTTCAGTATCTTGTTCTAAAATTGCATCAAGTATAGCATCAGAAATTTGATCCGCCATTTTATCGGGATGACCCGCTGACACAGACTCGGAAGTAAATAGATGATTCCCAGCCATAATAAGCTCTCCTTAAAATATAGCTGAGCGTCGTTGCAGTATGTGGATATTAAAATGCTTGAGCCTAGTCCGACCTATATTAAAGTCAGATTGCAACGCTCCTCAAGCAAAGGGGTCGCGATTCTATATCAAAAATAAAAATAACACCAGTGTCTAAGTGAAATTTGACTCATATCAAGGGTACAGATCTATAAATCATTGATACTCAGACCATGACTTCCCCAGATATCAGTCGACGATCTTTTTTAAGAGGAAAGATTAAATCACCTGATAAAGCAGTTATACGCCCTCCATGGTCACTTGAAGAAGCTACTTTTATTGAAAGATGTAATCGCTGCAATAGCTGTATCTCTGCCTGTCCTGAAAAAATTATTACCGCTGGTGATGGCGGATTTCCCGAAATAAATTTTCGGCAGGGTGAATGTACATTTTGTCACGAATGCGTTAATTCGTGCGAAGCCAATGCATTCAAACCGATAAACTTAGCGGCTCTTGACAAGGACGCCTGGAGTCTAAAGATTGAAATTCTGTCAAAATGTCTCTCTCTCAATGCAGTAGTCTGCAGGATATGTGGTGACAACTGTGATGAACAGGCGATTAGTTTCAAATTGCAATTAGGTGGGGTTTCAACACCGGTAGTTGATAATGGTGTATGTACGGGTTGCGGTAACTGCCTTTTTACCTGTCCCGAAAATGCGATTTCCATACAAAACAAATCATTATTGACGTAGATCAAGTGAAAATACCAAGTGCTTGATGAATATCAATGTTTACTAGTAAACACCTAATTACCATGGTTTCTATAAGGAATTAGTAATCAGCAACCAAGCACATACAAGAGAAAGTAACCACATGAGCATCTACAGTGTCATCATCCATACCAAACCCGAGAATATTGATTCAGTTTCAGAGGCGCTTGAGAAAATCAAAGGTGTTGAACTACATGCTACCAGTGAATTAGGAAAGCTGATTGTCACACTAGATCACCCAGATCGTGCTTATTGTAGCGACACCCTGATGGGGTTTCACAATATCCCGGGGGTTTTGAACTCTTCATTGGTGTATGAATATTTCGAGGAAGATGACACGGATAAAGAAGTGCTGGCCAAGGATACGCTCAAGCTGGTTAATGATGCCTGCGAGTTAAAAGGCTTACAGGAAAGCTAGTCAATTTATTATTTTATCTCCAGGCAGATAAATCAAACAAAGCTAGAAATGCAAAACAAACAAGATAACCGTACCACAAAACGCAGAGGTATATTCATATGAAATTAACACGTCGAGAGTTTATTAAAAGTCAGGCAGTCACCGCTGCAGCACTGACAGCCGGAATCACTATTCCAGGGCTAGCAAACGCTGAGGGTAAAGATGATGGTATCCGCTGGGATAAGACAGCCTGTCGTTTTTGTGGTACGGGGTGTTCGGTGCTGGTCGGCGTAAAGGATGGCAAGGTCGTTGCCACACAAGGTGACCCTGATGCACCGGTAAACAAAGGTTTAAACTGTATAAAAGGCTACTTTCTCACAAAAATTATGTATGGCAAGGATCGATTGACCAAGCCCTTATTGCGTATGAAAGATGGTAAATATGACAAGAATGGAGATTTTGCGGAAGTGTCTTGGGATACCGCCTTTAAAACTATGGCTGAAAAGTGGATAAAAGCGCGTAAGGAGAAAGGTCCGAAAGGTGTCGGCATTTTCGGTTCGGGTCAATGGACAGTATGGGAAGGCTATGCCGCATCCAAGCTCATGAAAGCAGGGTTCCGCTCTAACAGCCTAGAGCCAAACGCACGACATTGTATGGCATCTGCCGTAGGTGCCTTTATGCGCGCCTTTGGTATTGACGAGCCAATGGGCTGCTATGATGATATGGAACATGCTGACGCCTTTGTACTGTGGGGCTCTAATATGGCCGAGATGCACCCCATCCTCTGGTCGCGGATTACTGATACGCGTTTAACCAAGCCCGGCTGCGAAGTACACGTGCTTTCCACATTTAAGCATCGTTCTTTTGAATTGGCAGATAATCCAATTATTTTTCACCCACAATCAGATCTTGCAATTGGCAACTATATAGCCAATTACATTATTCAGAACAAAGCGTATAACAAAGAATTTATTGATGCGCATTGTAATTTCAAGAAGACTCCCACAGACATTGGCTATGGTTTACGTCCTGAACATCCGTTACAAAAGAAGGCGAAAAACCCAAACAAGGGCAAGTTAAGTCCAATTACGTTCGAAGAATATGCCAAGTCAGTTGAGCCTTACACGCTTGAGAAAGCCGCTGAGATTTCAGGTGTACCGAAGAAAAATCTGGAACGCCTGGCGAAGCTATATGCTGATCCCAAAAAGAAAATCTCTTCCTACTGGACAATGGGCTTTAACCAGCATACTCGTGGCGTATGGATGAATGGCTTGGTTTATAACATTCATCTATTGATGGGTAAAATCTCAGAACCGGGCAATGGACCTTTCTCATTAACCGGGCAACCTTCTGCTTGTGGCACAGCACGTGAAGTAGGAACATTTACCCATCGTTTGCCTGCTGACTATGTCACTAAAAAAGACTCACATTGCAAGTTTGCTGAAAAAATCTGGAAATTACCTCCTGGCACCATTCCTAGAGCTAACGGCAAAATGGACAAGAAAGACCAATCCGATATTTCCGGCAAGCCAATGGGCAAGACGCTTATTCATGCAGTTGCCATGCACCGTGCCCTAAAAGATAAAAAGATGAATTGCTTCTGGGTACAGTGTAATAATAATTTACAAGCCGCAGCCAACTTTAATGAAGAATCTTGGCCTGGCTGGCGTGACCCAGATAATTTCATCACTGTTACCGACCCATATCCAACTGTGTCTGCCATGGGTGCCGACCTAATTCTGCCAACCGCCATGTGGGCTGAAAAGGAAGGGGCTTATGGTAACTCCGAGCGCCGCACCCAGTTCTGGCGGCAGCAGGTGAAAGCACCTGGCGAAGCTCGTTCTGACCTGTGGCAAATGATGGAGTTTTCCAAATACATTAAAGTTAGCGATGTATGGCCTGAAGATTTAATTTCGCAAATGCCAGAATATAAAGATAAGACACTTTATGAAGTGCTTTACAAGAATGGGCAAGTGGATAAGTTTGAAAAAATTCAAGTAACAGATGAAGCGGGAAATAAATACGATAATGATGAAGCAGAGTATTTTGGTTTCTACCCACAAAAGGGTCTGTTTGAAGAATATCGCCGCTTCCAGCTTGAAGGCAAAAAGAAGGGTCATGAAATGGCACCTTATGATGAATATCACAAGGCACGGGGAATCCGCTGGCCCGTTATTAATGGCAAGGAAACACTGTGGCGTTATCGTGAGGGTTATGATCCACATGTTGCCAAACTTAACCCTGATGTCAAGAAAGGTGATGTTTATTTCTATGGCAAAAAAGATGGTAAAGCCAATATTATTACAGCGCCTTACGAGCCCGCGGCAGAGCCACCCGATAAGGAATATAATATGTGGTTATGTACCGGTCGTGTACTGGAACACTGGCATTCAGGATCCATGACACGCCGTGTACCAGAACTATATCGCGCCGTTCCAGATGCCTTAGTGTATATGAACCCGAAAGATGCCAGAAAGCGTCACCTGCGTGATGGAGCCAAAGTAAAGGTCATTTCACGACGTGGCGAAATCATCACCAAGGTCAGTACCCGTGGTCGCAACAAACCACCTGAAGGCTTAGTTTTTGTTCCCTGGTTTGACGCATCACGTTTGATTAACAAGGTAACACTTGACCAGACTGATCCGCTTTCCAAGGAGACAGACTACAAAAAATGTGCTGTTAAAGTGGTGAAGGCCTAATATTGATTACGGAGAAGCGGGTGATTCAGCTTTAGCTGGCATCACCCCTTTCTCCCAATTAACTGGGATCAAAATGTCTTCTAACTCACACATCAAGCGCACAACGCAAAAGCCGAAACCGAAAAGCATTGACCGCCGACGTTTCTTAAGCGATATGGCGGGAACAGCCTGTGGTGTCGGCTTGTTAGGTTTAGGCATTGGTGTTTATTCAAAATCAGCAAGCGCCATAACCGCTCAAGCAATCAGGCCACCAGGGGCGCTACCTGAGGAAGATTTTCTGGCTGCCTGTACTCGCTGTGGAATTTGTGTGCGTGATTGCCCCTATGATATTTTAAAGCTGGCAACCATAGGGGAAGAAGTCCCCACCGGCACCCCCTATTTCACTGCACGAACAGGCCCTTGTGAAATGTGTGAGGATATCCCCTGCATACCCAACTGTCCAACAGGCGCTCTGAATCATAACCTCAAGGATATCAGCAAGGCTCGAATGGGTCTTGCGGTTGTGGTAGATCAAGAAACTTGTATTGCTTTTTTAGGATTACGCTGTGAGGTTTGTTTTAATGTTTGTCCCGTACGTGGAAAAGCAATAACACTGGACTACAGACATAATGAACGCTCGGGAAAGCATGCCTTGTTTATTCCTGTAGTGCACTCATCTGATTGTACCGGTTGTGGTCTATGCGAAAAGGCATGCATTTTAGAAGACGCACCTGCAATCAAAGTCTTCCCGACACCATTGGCTAAGGGTGATTTGGGGCATCATTACCGAATTGGCTGGAAACAAGAGAAAGAGAAAGGCGGCGCGCTAATTTCCACACCAGATAAGCACAAGTACAATTTGCCAGAAGGTGTCAGGTATGACTATGAAGGTGAAGGCTTAATTACCGATGGACAAGGCAATCCCATTGTTGACCCTTCTCTAATACCCAAGAAGACACCCAAAACAGATGAGAACATTCCCGGGAATACAAGTCCGCTAGATGTATTGAACAAGGGTAACTTTCTCAAAGGCAAACAGGAAAGTAAATAATGGCGGGCAAAATAAATGAGCTAATTGGCAAAGAAGCCATCGAAAAAAAAGGCTGGTGGCGCGCGTATAAATGGTTGATTTTGAGACGCCTTAGCCAATTAGCTATTATAGGGTTGTTTTTAATCACCCCTATTTGCAAATGGCTAAACCCTGAAGCAGACTGTGCATTGGGGTGGATCATTAAAGGCAATCTGGCATCCAGTAAAGTACTGAATACTATTCCTTTGACTGACCCGTTGTTACTACTGCAAATGATTGCATCTGGTTTTATGGGAGTAGCTAAAGAAGCAATTATCGGCGCAATGATTGTTTTAGTTTTTTACTGGCTGGTTGGTGGCAGAGTTTTTTGCTCATGGGTCTGCCCAGTCAATATTATTACCGATGCAGCTTTTTGGTTACGAACAAAACTAAAATTACGGGGTGGAACACATTTCTCAAGGCGTATTCGCTACTGGTTTTTAGGCATACTACTTATCCTATCAGCCATTACGGGGTCGCTTGCCTATGAATTAATCAACCCGGTATCAATGCTTCATCGTGGCCTTTTCTTTGGAATGAGCCTTGGCTGGCTTGTTATTGCAGCCGTATTTTTGTTTGATTTATTCGTGACAAAACGTGGCTGGTGCACACACATTTGCCCAATGGGCGTCTTTTACAGCCTTATAGGCAATTACAGCCCACTTAAAGTAAGGGCTGATGCCAGAAATTTGTGTGACGATTGTGGTGAATGCTATGTGGTCTGCCCCGAGTCACACATCCTCAAACCCGTATTAAAGGGCGAGGAGAAGGGTGTGCCACCAGTAGTATCAACAGGAGAATGTACAAATTGTGGACGATGTATTGATGTCTGTGCAGAAGAGGTTTTTCACTTTGGACTACGCAGCAACAAACATACATCCTGATAGAAAGTATCGTTTAGATATAGACTTTAACTTTTGAGTAGTCTGATGGAGGCTGTTATGAAAAAAATACTATTAGTTTCAACATTTGGTGCGTTTATGTTACTCCAGACTCCGCTTGCCTTTAGTGGCGATGCGGCAGATGTTTCATCTCTACGCGGAAAGAATGCGCTGGATGCCGAAGCAAAACCCATTGAGAAGAAAAAGCAAATAAAAACCGCTGCGGGGATAGATCGAAACTGGGAGTTACAACCCCCCAGTATCCCGCATGATATTTCCAAAGAGCGGATAACACTCAAGGGCAATACTTGCATGAAATGCCACAGTGAGGCAAACCATAAAAAGGAAAAGGCACCCGCTATCTCAAAAAGCCATTATGTTACACGAGATATGAAGGTACTGGATAAACTCTCATCGCGGCGCTACTTCTGTGTGCAGTGCCATACACCACAAGCAGATGTCGAGCCATTAGTGGATAATGCATTTGAGTCAAATACACTCAAACTGGATAATCTCTTGATGAAAAAAGCAGCACAGTAAGCAATTATTTTACGATAAAATTCTAGGAGAGACAGGTATGGCAAAAATG
>JALWMR010000133.1 GCA_027083815.1 Thiotrichaceae bacterium | reverse complement strand
ACCTGTGGTAATGACAACATCATCAGGGCCAACATTAACCCCGGCATTGATCATGCGTCTCGCTATTTGTCGACGCAGATTTTTATTACCCGGAGGCGGGTCATAATCGGCTATACCATCCTCTTCCTTGATAACCTTGGTCATAATTCGATTCACTAATTTAACTGACGGTACATCCGTTTGCGGTGGTGCTGTACCCAATTGAATAATGCCCTTGATTTGGCTGGTTTGTAACAGCCTGACCGCCAGCTTATCAAGGCTTACCTCTGCCGGTTGCAGCACCGGCTGGCTAATGTGCGGAAGAGGACTGCGTTCAAACTGCGCCCTGACATAAAAGCCAGACTGTGGCCGTGGCTCTATTAACATACGGTCTTGTAGTAATTCATAGCCGCGAATCACCGTTGAAATACTAATCCCCATTTCGGCCGAACACTGCCGTACAGAGGGCACTTTTTCACCCGCCTGTAGCAGGCCAGTGCGGATTTGATCGCTAATGTGATCGGCTACTTTTTCATAAAGGGTGGACATACAATTTACCGGATAAAAAGCAATACAGTTAGCAAAAAAACAAACTGTATTACATCAATAATAATTTTTTGAATCTGTTATCTAATATGGCACGAGACTATACTATTTGACAAGTTAACAAGTGTAATTTTTATGAGTCAGGTAGCCAAACAGTCAATTTACAAAAGCAAACAAGAAATCAATCAGGGCTTGTTGTTAGGCTTTCTGGGTGTTCTGGTGTTCTCCTTTACATTGCCTGTTACCCGTTTGATTGTGCCTTTTATGGACCCTGTTTTTATCGGACTGGGACGCTCGGTAATTGCTGCACTGGTTGCCGTGCTAATTTTATTTATCCGTAAACAGCCCCTCCCCACACGCCGACAAGCAATACTCTTATTGATAACCGCTAGCGGTGTTGTCTGGGGGTTTCCAATATTATCTGCCCTGGGTATGCAAACGGTGCCAGCCTCACATGGCAGTGTCGTGACTGGCTTATTGCCTTTATTAACGGTTGTTTTTTCTACGCTTATTACCAAAGAACGTCCCAGCATCGGTTTTTGGCTGGTTGCTTTATTAGGTGCGGCGCTGGTGATTATTTACTCCTTATTACAAGGCGGTGCAGAGCTACATCGTGGCGATATTTACTTGTTTGGATCAAGCTTAATTGGCGCGATAGGATATGCAGTTGGCGGCAAAGTTTCCAGAGAGATAGGCGGCTGGCAGGTGATATGCTGGGCGCTGGTATTGTCCCTCCCAATCACTGCCACAGGCGCTTATTACTTTAAACCAGAAGATCTATTTAATCTTCCTGCTTTTGTCTATGCTGGCTTTCTTTATCTTGCATTAGCTAGTCAGTTATTTGGCTTTTTCTTTTGGAATAAGGGGCTGGTGTTAGGTGGTATCGCCCGGGTTAGTCAGGTGCAACTATTACAACCCTTTCTAAGTATTTTGGCAGCAATATTAATTTTAGGCGAGAATGTTGATGTACTCACCTATCTGTTTGCTTTGGCGGTTATTGTCACCATTGCGGTTGGGCGAAAAATGGCAATAAAACATGCTTAGTTTGAGAGAAAGGATAAGATAATGAAAATTTTTCAAGTAGATGCATTTACCAGCAAACCGTTTAAAGGCAACCCGGCAGCTGTCTGCGTGTTACCGGATAATTATAAGGCAGATGAGCAATGGATGCAGAATCTGGCGGCTGAAATGAATTTATCCGAAACGGCTTTTGTGCAAGCCAATCCAGAGAAAAGTGGCACTAAAAAGTGGAGGGGTATACTTTCGCTAAGATGGTTTACACCTAAAACAGAGGTTGATTTATGTGGCCATGCAACGCTGGCAACAGCGCATGTTTTATGGCAAGAAGGCTATCTTAATAAAGATCAGCCTGCCTTGTTTGACACTCGCAGCGGTGAGCTTAACGTGCATTTTCAGGATGGCTTGATGACAATGAACTTCCCTGCCGATCAGATCACCCCCTGTAAAGAGCCAGTTGGCCTGGAAATGGCTCTGGGTTGCCCGGTTCTAGACACCTTTAATGCCGGACAAGACTTGCTGGTTGAAGTGGCTAACGAGCAGATTGTACGTGAGCTAAAACCCTCATTTCAGCAACTTTCATTACTGCCCGTGCGCTGCATTATCATCACGGCAAAAGGTGAAAAGGCCGATTTTGTATCGCGCGTTTTTGGCCCAGCAGTGGGTATTGATGAAGATCCGGTAACCGGTTCCACACACTGCTCCTTAACGCCCTTTTGGTCGCGGCGTTTAGGTAAAAGCAAAATGAATGCGCTGCAATTATCAGCACGAGGTGGTGCTTTGTCTGTTGAATTGGTCGGGGACAGAGTCAAAATAGCCGGTCAGGCAGTGACCGTTTTTGAGGGTGAGCTAAGTAGTGAACTAAGTAATGAGGCAAGCAATGAAGCATGATTTAAAGCAGTTAATATCAGATCGCATCAAGCATGTGCCTGAGTCCTTTATTCGTAAAATACTTAAAGTTTCTATTCAGGAGGATATTATTTCCTTTGCAGGCGGGCATCCTAACGCTGATCTTTTCCCCGTAAAAGAGATCGCCGCAGCAAGCAATAAAGTACTGCAAGAAAGTGGCAGGCAAGCATTGCAATACGCCAGCACCGAAGGAGATCGTCGCCTGCGAGAATGGATAGCAAAACGCTATCAAGATAAACAGGGTTTAAATATTCCGCTTAACAATATTTTAATCACCAGCGGCTCCCAGCAAGCGCTCGATTTATTAGGCAAGGTTCTGTTGAATGAGGATGATGCCATTGCCATTGAAAATCCGGGTTACCTCGGTGCGATTCAGGCATTCTCAGTCTATCAACCGAGCATGCACGGCATTCCGCTGAATCAGGATGGTATGGATATTGATACGCTTGCAACTGTTCTTAATGAGCAAAAACCAAAGCTTGTTTACACCGTGCCAAACTTTCAAAACCCAACGGGTATCACCTATTCTGAGGAGAACCGCAAAGCCATTGCTGCCTTAATATCGAAAACCAACTCCTTATTGATTCAGGATGATCCCTATGGCGAGCTACGCTTTACTGGTGAAGCAAAAACAAGTTTTTATCAGCTTTTGCCCGAACAAACACTGCTAATGGGCTCCTTCTCTAAAATTATCGTGCCTTCATTACGCATTGGCTGGATTGTGGTACCCGATGAGCTGATAAAACCAATGGTGATTGCTAAACAAGCAGCCGATTTACATACCAATTATTTTTCACAGCAGATAATCGCTCAATACCTGGCGGATAACTCACTGGATAAACATATTGAAAAAATAAGGCGCTTTTACGCCCGCCAAAAAGACGACATGCTTGAGGCAATAAAAAAATACTTCCCTGCTGATGTAGAGGTAATCAAGCCGGAAGGTGGGATGTTTTTATGGGCAATATTACCGGATGGCATCTCTTCAATGGCGCTGTTTAATGAAGCAATCAAACAGAAAGTTGCCTTTGTCCCCGGCGAGCCTTTTGCAATACCGGGGGATGAAAAAAGCCAAACCAGCACAATGCGGCTTAGTTTTGTGACAGTAAATCAGGCTGAAATAGAAGCAGGCATAAAGCGTCTGGGGATGTGTATGAAAAAAATGAGCTAGTTCGCAGAGAAAATGCCTAAAAAGTGGGGGGGTGTACTGCTGTCCCACAGTTTATAATTAAAAGACGAGCCTCATTTGAGGTTCCCTTTTTTTATGCCTCGGGGAATCTGGTTTTAATATCTGTCGTAGAC
>JALWMR010000132.1 GCA_027083815.1 Thiotrichaceae bacterium | reverse complement strand
AGCTAAACTACTGAAGTGGTTTTATTGTGCCTGCTGTTTTAGATCTATGATGAATCTACTTTTTAATGGAAATCTGATAAAACAGCAAAATAGATTAACATTTGGGTGAGAATCTTCAGGGACGACTCATTATTGGCGCAGACCCTACAATTAATCATCCGGTAGGGGCAAGCTGGATGAAAAACGCAATCAAAAATGGCACTCAGTTAATTATTATGAATCCACGTGGTTCCGAACTCAGTCGGTATGCAACCCATAATATTCGTTTTAAGCCGGCCAGCGATGTTGCCCTGTAAACGCCATGATGCACGTTATGGTAAATGAAGGGCTGGTAAACCAGGATTATATTGATGCCATGTTGAGGGCTATCCAGCCTTTAAACAGCATCATAAAGATTACTCACCTGAACGCATGGCCGATATTTGTGGTATTTCAGCACAGCAAATCAAAGCAATCGCACGCCTGTATGCTGACGCATGCTGCTTTAGATCCGGAAGCGAAGATTGCCGAAGTTAAATATTGTGCGGTGCGTATTTCAAAGCCAGGATAAAGTTATTTTTAATACTAGTTATTGTTTCTGATTCGGTCAAAAAATCAGCCGATGAAAACTGATATGGCTTCCTTTGAAGCAGGTATTATTTAAATGGTCTGCAAGAATAGTCCCTGCAATCGGGTCTTTAATATCCAGACTGACCAGACATTCATAGGGCGAATGATGGTTCTTTTCATTTTTTAAAAATTCAATTTTAGTGGGGTGGTGGTAGTCACCGACCAGTTCTTTGATGTCTTTTTCTTTAGTAGCGGGGGGCAGGTTGCCAATTACAAAGTCCATTGTTAATCCTAATTCCTTTTATTGAAGATATCTACTGATGAAGATAGGCAAGATTATTTCTTTAAAAAATAAGCTTAGCACATATAAAATAATTTACCGATTTAGACAGTTTCATGTTAAAAAGAAAGGATTCAACGGGAATGTTATTTGATTAATGAAAAAAACGGGTTCTAAAATTCGCAAGTTAATAGCCGTTGGTATTTTATTAATCACGCTATTGCTTTTATTGTTTGTTTTTTCTGCGACCAAAAGTGCGCTTGATTTATGGGAGCGCCTTCAGGATCTTCCTGCGCCCTTGTTTTATGCGTATTCTGGCTTGATATTGGCTGGCTTGCTATTTAGTGTGTATTTTATTATCAAGTTACTTAGGCCTGCACCACTACAGGATGATTTCGAAACTAAAGAAGTAACTCAGAAAACAGTCGTTGAGGAGCTGGAACACGCTGAAAAAACAGGAATGGAGACCAGTGAGTTTCGTCGCGAACTGGAAGAGCTGCAACAAAGAAAAGAATCAGGCACGATCTATGTCGCCTTATTTGGTGATATTAGCACGGGTAAATCATCCATTATCAAAGCACTGATTCCCGGCATTCACAAACGGGATGACTCTCTGGATATTAATGTGCAGGGCGGTTCAACCCGCGATATTAATCAATATGTCTGGCAAAGTCGCTCAGGTGATCAATTGGTGTTGACTGATTTGCCAGGGCGTAATGAAGCTGATGGATCGTTGAATCAAATGGCTCGTGATGAGGCGGTACGTGCCCAGATTGTTATTTATGTAACCGACTCTGATTTATCGCGCAGTCAATTCAATGATATTTTGCAATTACAGAGTTTCGGTAAACCCCTGATTGTTGCTTTGAATAAAAGTGACCGCTTTAGCGATGAAGAAAAAGGATTGATTGAGCAACGTTTTTTTGAACACTTTTCAAAGCAAGAAAATGATAGTAAAAAATCACATAAGTTGGATATCAAATTAGTCTTTGTTCAGTCAGGAGGTGAAGAAGAAGTCGTCAAAATTTATCCGGACGGACATGAAGAAAAAATTATAAGGGAGCGCAAAGCAGATGTGTCTGCTCTTGCTGAGGTCTTACAGGATGAAATAGATAATCAAAGTGATGTTCTGGAAACCTTGCGCGATGCCAGTGTCTTTGTTTTAGTGAAACAGAAGCTGGATTCTGCCAAGGATAATTTTAGGCAGGAAAAAGCCGAAGCTATTGTTAAAAGTTCCACACGCAAGGCAGTATTAGGTGCCCTGGCCTCGGTAAGCCCAGGGTCCGATTTGGTGATACAGGGTGTATTGGGTACCCAAATGGTGAAGTCTTTATGTCAGCTTTATAACGTGCCGGTGAAGCAATTAGATATCGACAAATTTTTAAATTTTAGCTCCAACCAAATGAAAAAAAGTATCCCACTGATTTTGGCTGTAGCAGGAAATGGCATGAAAGCCTTTCCTGGAATCGGTACGGTTACAGGTGGATTAACTCATGCAGTTGCCTATGGTTTGATTTTTGATGCTCTCGGTCATGCTGTTATAAAAACATTACAAGAACGTGGCAAACTAAAGGCAGCACCAGCTGCCATCACTTTTAAGGAGATGCTCAGTGAAAATCTTGAAGCGCGCGCAAAGCTATTTGCCAAGCTGGTTTTCGACAACCAAAAAAAGTGATGAGTCATCCGTAAAATCACTTGAGAAAAAGGAACCTGGTGATAAGGATATGGATATAGGTGATTCAAACGTTGATTTGGCAAAAGAAAGTCTAACCCAGTTACTGGAAGATTCTCGGGTGCCTGATTCAGTTCGTGAGGTGTTGCGTGATGATTATAAGCAACTACGCTCCATGCTGGATAAGTTAGAACACGGCCATTTGCATATTGCCGTGTTTGGCCGGGTGAGTGTGGGCAAATCTTCTGTATTGAATGCTTTATTGGGAAAGGACGCCTTTAGCGTTAGTATCCTCCATGGTGAAACTAAAACAGAGGGTATCGAAGAGTGGCAAGAGGTTGATGCTGGTGGTGTCTATCTGATCGATACACCGGGTATTAATGAAATAGACGGTGAAGAGCGGGAGCGACTAGCTCACGAAGTAGCTAGTCGCTCTGATTTACTTTTATTTGTGGTAGATAGTGATATAACCGATGTCGAGCTAAATGCGCTGAAACTCGTAGCTGAAACACAACGCCCCATTATTTTGGTGGTCAATAAAGCGGATCAGTATAATGAAGATGAAATATTACAATTACGCAATATTATCCGTAAGCGTGTAAAAGGTATCATATCACCTGAAAATATTGTTTTTACTGCTGCATCACCCAGCAAGCAAACCGTTATCTATGTTGATGAAGATGGCAATGAGCAGGAAACGGTTCGTCAGCGTCCAGTTGATATTATAAATTTGAAATCACGTTTATGGGATATTATTGAGGCAGAAGGAAAGACACTTTCTGCATTAAATGCCTCCTTGTTTGCGGGAAATTTAAGCGAACAGCTGGGCGAAAAATTATTGGCTGCGCGTAAAAAAGTGGGTGAAGAAACCATACATATGTACTGTATTGGCAAGGGCATTGCCGTGGCTCTGAATCCAGTCCCGATTGCTGATCTGTTAGCGGCGGCGGCTATTGATATTAGTATGGTGATTCATTTGTCGAGAATTTATGGCTTGCCTATGAGTAAAAGTGAAGCAGGTGATTTAGTTAAAACCATTGCAGCGCAAATGCTAGCCCTTTATGCAACTTTTTGGGTGATTCACTTCGCATCATCGGCTTTAAAAATTGGTACAGCGGGCTTTTCAACCATGGTAACCGGCGTTGCACAGGGTGCAGTGGCATGGTATAGCACCTTAGTTGTTGGGCGCGTTGCCGAGGAGTATTTGGCTAAAGGAAAATCCTGGGGTGACAGTGGCCCGAAACTGACTGTTAAGAATATACTGGATAGCCTGGATCGTGATTCAGTTATCAGTGAGGCAAAAGAGGAAATCATTCAATATTTAAAATCCTCGAAAAAAACCACTTAGCAGATTGTTGAAATTTACTTAGGCGAGTGCAAAACAAGGCGAAATCGACCGAAAAAGCGCAGTTTACTGGAGTAAATGAGCATTTTGAGGTCTATTTTAACGCAGTATCGTGCCGTATAAGTAGAATTTCAACAGCCTACTAGGTCTTATTCGAACAAGCTTCATGGATCAATATTTTAAACGGCTGACAATGATATTGTAAGCTTTACAGACACTAACCTTAAAAGGAGAAATCAATGAATATTTTGGCATTTGGACCCAATGGCAGTGGTAAAGGCACACAAGGCGCAATAGTTAAAGATAAATTTGGGCTAGACCATATAGAATCGGGCGCCATCTTTCGTGAGCATATTAAAGGTGGCACTGATCTGGGTAAGAAAGCAAAAGAGTATATTGATCGGGGTGATCTGGTACCCGATGAAATTACCATTCCCATGGTATTAGAAACGCTAGCCAAATCCAAAGAAAAAGGTTGGTTACTGGATGGTTTTCCGCGCTCACTGGCACAGGCCGAAGCACTGGATAAGGCGCTTCAAGAGTCTGGAATGAATCTTGATTATGTCATCGAAATTGTGCTGGACAGAGATACCGCTAAAGAACGTATTATGGGTCGTCGATTATGCGCCAATGATAATAATCACCCGAATCATATCGCTTTTGAAGCGATAAAGCCGGTAGAAAAAGGTGGCAAGCTAGTGTGTCGTGTTTGCGGTGGTGAGCTTTCTGCACGAGCTGACGATCAGGATGAAGATGCAATCAATAAACGCCATGATATTTATTATGATGATAATACTGGCACTATGGCTGCAGTAAATTATTTTAAGAAAAATAGTGATGCAAAAGTCATTTCTGTTGATGGTTCTAAGGGTATAAAAGAAATCTCTGAAGAAATTTTGAATCAACTCTCCTGAAAATTACTTCCTTAATCAGACTCTCCATAAAAAAGCGACCAGTTGGTCGCTTTTTTATGTTCTAAGATATAAGAAAGGTACAAAAGGGTGATAAAAAGTACACCCCCCCACTTTTTTACAGTTTTCCCGATCTACGACTTATCGATGTAATATACTGATATAGCTTCGCCTCGCCCGGTTGGGCTTTTAAGCAAGGGTATCAAAATACCAAAATAAAAAAACGATAAAGTGATTAAAGTGATCTAACCTTGGCTGTTTTCTCTGACCGACCTGGTGCCGCATAGGAATAATAGTATTGCTGGTCATACTCTGGGTTAACGGCACGACTGACACGAGAAATAACCGTGCCGATCAGATTTGCATTTGCTCTTTCCAGCCTCTTTAAGCTATCAAGTAAGGTGGTTTTACTTGTTTGACCGGCTTCTACTGTTATGATAGTTGCTTCTGCCAGATTAGCCAGAATAAGAGCATCCGCCAAACCCAGTACGGGAGGGCCATCAATAATAATATGGTCATATTGTTGTGAGGCTGACTCCAGTAATTTTGCCATTTTCTCTCCAGACAAAAGCTCTACCGGGTCAGGTGGAATAGGGCCGGATGTAATCACACGCAGGTTTTTAATCATGCAGGGGTGACTAATATCATCATTGCTTACAAAATCACTTGCCAGGTAGTTTGTAAGACCTTGCATATTCTGGATTTCTAATAGTTTATGGATGCTGGGGTTGCGCAAGTCAGCATCAATTAAGAGAACATTGGCACCTGCCTGTGCATAGGTAGTTGCCAAATTGACAGCGATAGTGCTTTTACCCTCGCCTGCACTAGCGCTGCTAATAAAGATGCTTTTGGGAGAGCCGGTACGTGTTGAGAAACGCAAACTGGTACGCAAAGATCGAATTGATTCAGACAGGGGAGAACGAGGCTCCAAAGTTGTTTGCAAAGCTAACTTTCTAGCAGATGCATTTTTTACCTCGGGTAACTGAGAGAGTACCGGCAAGCCAGAAATTTTCTCCAAAATACTCGTACCTTTGATGCTGTCATCAACAAACTCACGTAAGAACGCGAGCCCCATTCCCAATAGTAAACCGAGTAAACCGCCAAATAGAAGGTTGGTTTTTAAACTGGGTTTAAATTTTTTGGTGGGGGGTGTTGCCTGATCAATAATGGCAATATTGTTGGTACCCACATTACTCGCCATATTCACCGCCATTAACTGTTCAAGCTGTTTGTCATAGGCTAATTGATTAATTTCTACTTCACGCAAAAGACGGTTATATTTGGTGTTTTTTGATTGTGCACTGAGCGCATTTTTCTTTGATTTATTCAGTTGTGTACGCAACATCTTTTCTTTTTGCAAGGCTTCAAGATATTTGGTTTCCAACGATGATTTAATGGCATCACTCTCAGATTGTATATCGGCAAGCATGGCATCAATTTGCTTTCTTAAATTTCTGGCAGCGCGGGTACGCTTGTTACGTAATTTCTGATACTGGTTTTCTAGTCTTGCAGCTCCTTTTTTAAGCGACATAATATAAGGATCAGAAATGACAGATGATGCGTCTTTTGATTTATCTTTCTGATAGATATTGTAGGCAGCTTCGGCCTCAATACGCTCTTTTTCGGCTTGCACCAGTTCTTCAGCCTGCTTTTTTAGCGTGTGCCCTGCTGTTGACTGTCCATCGACATCTTGAACAATTCCTTGCGCTTGTGCATAAGCATTTAAGCGTGCTTCTGCATCCTCAAGATTTTTCTTGGTAACTTGAATATTTTCACTAATATAGGATTTATAATCCGTTGCCGTATTAAAACGTCGTTCAAGATTTTGGCGAACAAAGGTTTTGGCAATAGCATTGCTAATGGTCGCTGCCATTTTTGGGTCGGGAGCATCATAGCTAATGGTGAGTAACTGGGAATTACTAACTGGTTTTACCGTTAAGTTTTCCAGAAAAAGTGTTTCCATATCGGTATTTTTGGGAGTGTCAGTGCTGCCAGAAAATACTTTTTTTATTTTGGAAAAAAAGCCTCCCGAGGTTTTTGTTGTGTCGATTCCCAGCTTATCTATGACACGTTTTGCCAAAGCCTTTGTTTGAATAAGATGGATTTGCGTTTCAAAAAAGTCACGGTCTGTGCGCGAAACCTGATTATCCAGAATGTCCATATTGCTATTGGTGGCATATCGTTCAACTTTGATGGTTGATGTGGCACGATAAACCGGCTGCATGAGCAAAGTTATAAGCAAAGCCATCAAGCTTGTGATAATAGCGGTTGTTATAACCAGTTTTTTGCGGCGTGAAAGAACTCTAATAAATTCCTTTAGATCCAGACCACCAGCCGGTTCTAATAGCTCTTCCGGGTATACATTACCTGGATAATTAATAAGATTACCCGATGCGTCAGTTGAGCCGGACAGCCTTGATGGCAGATTTCGTTTAGAATCAGAGTTCATAGTTTAGTTCTATAGTTGGGTTAATCGTTGATTAGTCAGTATTAGCAATTATGTCAGACAAGCTATGTCAAAGTAGTAACTTTCTTTAGTATTAACTTTGCTCCCTAATAGTTCAAAGCGCCGAAGATAAAGTTTACATTTAAGACGATGAAATACATTTAATAAATGAAATAGCGGCGCATATTAGCAAATTAGACTTTATTGAACAAATGACTATGTTCCTAAGCAAGTTTACGACGAATATAGCGTCGCATGGGTGTTTCAAAGTATTTATATGAGAGTATTGATGCAGCTATTAGCAGAATAAGAAAAATATAAAAATGGCTTGTTTCTGAAAGTGATATTCGGGGCACCACGATTTTATCATATAGTCCATGTGCTGGTTTTTGCAGAATATACAAGGAGTAGCTTGCCTCTCCTAACAATATCATCCATTTATGGCTAAGTAGCTGACTGATGGCGCCTTTGTTGCTTGCCAAATAGACAATAAAGAACAAAAAGAAGGGGGCTAGTAAGCCATTGGTAAAGGCAAGCCTAATGCCGAGTATCTGTTCCAGGTAAGGACGAGCCCATATTAATAAATAAATGATGGCAAATGATACTATAACCCCGGCAGTATTATTCCAGCTATTCCAGGCAGTCTGCTTGTTAGTTTTTTCCTTAAATGCATTGTTTTTAAAATATATACCAACCAGCAGCCCAGCTACAAAGGAGTTAAGGTGCATTAAGGGGTTATAAAAAATAAAATCATGCAGGTAATTTTTTGGCGCGTAGGCATCTGAATTAAGCAAGGTCAATAGTATAATCTGGGTTGCAACCCATAAAATAATGGCAAATAGATTGAGTGTTTTAGTGCCATGTTTATACACCCAGAGAATAAGAAAAGGTAAGCAGAAATAGAAAAACGCCTCTACTGATAATGACCAGCCCGGCGTATTCAGCGTGATTGGATAGCCTGGAATCCAGGATTGTAGTAACAAAAGATGCAGGATCAAAGCATCCCAATTATCAGGAAGGGTTTTAATTTTGGCTGCAACGATGATCAGTAGAGCCAATAAATAAACGGGATAAATCCTTGCAAAACGGGCGATCCAGTATTTCCGTTTATTGATGCTTCGTTGTTTTTCTTTAAGCGGATGATAATAAGCGATTGCCATAATAAAACCGGAAAGCACATAAAAGTACCCCACCGCAATGGGGCCGGCGACCAGGTTCTCATGCAGAAAAGGAATATTGGCAGGAAATACACTCTGTCCATAGTGGAAAAAAACCACCGTTAGCGCAGCAACAAATCGGGTAAACGTTATTTGGTCTAATTGCAAGGCGATTGTCTGCTACATAATGGTTAATAAATGAGAAAAGGGCAAAAAAGTAGGGGGGTGTACTTTTATTATTTAAATACGGGTATTAACAGGCCTTTAGTAAGCATTTTTATCAGTGAAAGCACGAAAAATAGTTAAAAAGATGATTTTCAGATCAAGCCAAAGACTCCATTCACGCATATATTCCAGATCAAATTCAACGCGCTTGCGCATTTTATAAACGGTGTTGGTTTCACCGCGCCAACCATTGACTTGCGCCCACCCTGTAATCCCCGGTTTTACTAGATGGCGCAACATATAGCCCGGAATAATAGAGCGGTATTGTTCGTTATGTGCCACCGCATGAGGACGCGGACCAACAATTGACATAGTGCCTTGTAAAACATTAAAAAACTGTGGCAGTTCATCCAGTGAGGTTTTGCGAAGGAATTCGCCTATTTTTGTATAACGTGAGTCACCCCGGGTTGCCTGGGTAACCGTATCTCCGTCTTCGCAGACCGTCATGGAGCGAAATTTCCAGACGCGAATTTTTTCACCTTTTTGACCATAACGTGTTTGTTTAAACAAAACGGGCCCTTTAGAGGTTATTTTAACCGCAACTGCAATGGCTAACATAATGGGTGAGATTAACAGCAGGATGATACTGCCTAGCACTAAGTCTTCAACCCGCTTGATAAAGGCATTATTCGCCGAGAAGGGTGAATCATAAATACATAAAACAGGATTATCTGCAATTTCAATAAACTTGCTGTGCAATAAGTTGGTTGTAAAATAGTCAGGGAGCAAACGTACCGGCGTTGCCGTATCCGAAAGTTCATCAAGCAGGTGTAGCATGCGCTTGCGTGCTTCAACTGGCAGTGCGATATAAATTTGATCCCATTCACCATTACGTGCCGAGGCAATCATATCTTCAAAATTACCCAGATGAGGGTAATGATTTAGCACTTCTTCATGAATACGATCAGTTCGATCATCATAAAAACCGACGACGTTATAACCATATTCCGGTCTGTTTTCCAGATCACGTGCAAAATGTAGTCCATTTTGGGTCATACCAACAATGGCAACACTGCGGTTATTAACCCCAAGGCGACGTAAATGGGCGAATAACTTACGTAATATAAAGCGTGCGGTTATTAATAAAATAGGGGTTACAAGCAGCCAGGCAACCAAAACAACACGTGAAAACTGCTCACTTGTTTTAGTGATAAAAGCAATAAATACCAGGGTGAGAAAAGTAATTAACCAGGCAATTGTTACCCTTACTGCCTCATCGCGTAACGGGCGGCCACTCCAGGAAGTATAGATGTCAGTAAAACGCCCAACAAGGCCAAAGATCATTACGGCACTTAAACCGGCAAGCAAATAACCTTCTATATTATAAAAATTGGTGTAGGGAGAACCCAGAAACAGGGTCAGTAAAATGACCGTGACATCGACACCACGATAGATAAATTCAGAACTGATGTGTTTATCATCCACAGATGTAGCACCTTAGCAAAGTAAATAAACGTAAAAAAAAGTTAATAAACAGGTCTTGTGATTGTTGTTTGCAAGCATGTCAAAGTATACAGGAATGCCGTATCTTTTCATGTGCTATATGCGTACCAGTGAGTTGTTTTTCAAGATAAAAAGTTCATCTTGATGAGGTATCCTTTTCCCACTGATAAGAACCAAGCTGTTTAAACTGTTTTTTAGCGCGCAGTCGAATAAGCAATGCGATGGAAATATAAATAATTGTTGGTAAAAAATCTTTACTGAGTAAGCGTTTTTTCATCACATTGCCATAGTGTTTTGCCTCTTGTATCGGGCATTTCTTTTTAGCGATAAGCTCCATATTACCGAGTCTGGCGCGGGTTTTTATTTTTATCAGTGAAAAAATGTCGCGTGGCGCGGTAATATAAATCTGGGCGCCATCAATATTGGCTATTTCACTGTTTTTAAAATGGCAACGAATAAAACCATCATCACCAATAACATCGGCAAATTTGTCAAAACGCTTGCGGCCTTCTTCACTGACAATAAAGCTGCAGGTCGCGATTACGCCTTCTTTGATATACGGAAGCTGTGTCCATACCCGATAATAGGTTTTTACCAGCCAGGATGATTTTAAGGTGTTGATAACGGGTGTCGGTGCCGAGAGTAGAATCTTGCCGTCCGCCATAGCCTGTGTGATATGCTTGATAGCGCCATCACTGATCTGGGTATCGGCATCAATATAAAAAACAGGATAAGTCACGCCAAGTTCCCGTGCCCTGGCTTCGGCAACATTAAGCGCGTTGGTTTTGGAGGGCTTTTCAATATCAAGACAAACCACCTGGGGGAATTTGCTTCGCACAATATCAACTGTATTATCAGTGCAGCCATTGCAGGGCACTATAATATGATCTACGCCATCCTGATCGACAATACTGTTTAGACACTCTTCTATAACGCTGGCTTCATTGTGCGCCGGAACAATCACGGTAGCCATGTTTATTGATAACCTCTAAGCCATTCTTTGCGTTGACTATAAACAATACGCCATTGATCGCGTAGTGGAATTTTATCTTTTTTAATCAGGCTGAGCAGATTAAGGCTGAGTGTTTTATTCATTACATGCAACAATAGTAGCCCTTTATGCAGCGGTTTTTGCCAGCTTTTGGCATGTTTATTGATTAGTTCGGCTTTGCCTTTTAAAAGTTTGAGCATTTTGCCCGACAGATTGGTTTCACTGACGCCGCCGTGATGAATAATGCGCGCATCGGGTGTTACTCTGGGTTGATAGCCTTTTTTAATGGCGCGAATGCAATAATCGGCTTCTTCGGCATACATAAAAAAGGTTTCATCCAAACCTTGCAGTTCATCCCAGAGCTTGCGCGGCGTGAGAAAAAAGCAGCCAGTGATAACATCGACTTCGCGCTCGCTTTTTCTATCCCAGCAACCGTAGTTGTCGTGGTTGAAAAAACAGCTTTTATTAAATGCCTTGCTTAAACCCAATGCACTAAATAACAGTGTTTTAAAAGAGAGGCGGGCGCGGGCATTATTGGGGTTAAGGCTTAAATCATTATTCAGTGTTACTCCACCCCAGATTCCAGCTTGTGGTGTATTTTGTGCATAGGCCATTAGCTTGTCGATTGCACCATCGAGAATCACCGTATCAGGGTTAAGCAATAAAATATAGTCACTGTCGCTGGCTTTTGCACCAATGTTGACGCCACCGGCAAAGCCAAGATTTGCACCTGTCTGGATAATCTCAACATCAGGAAAATTGCTGGCAATCAACTCAACCGAGTTATCTTTTGAGTCATTATCAACCATTATCAGCTTAAAGTCAGTATCGTGTGTTTCGGCATAAACCGATTCAATCGCCCGTTTGGTGTATTCTGAGGTGTTATACGAAACCAGGATAATATCAAGCTGACTCATATTGATGCAGCTTCCTGTTTGCTTTGTTTTGCCAGATATTCTTCGCTGAGCATACCGTAATCACCCGTATCAATATCAGTTTTAATTACCCTGGCCGGGTTGCCCGCTACAATGCAATGCGAGGGCACATCTTTAGTGACGACACTGCCGGCTGCCACAATGGTGTGATCGCCAATGGTAACGTTTGGCATGATAATGGAGCCACATCCGATAAAACACCGTGAGCCAATCACCGTTTTGGCAGCGTGACGACGCGAGGCATAATCGTGCGATAAAATAATGGCATCAAAAGTGACCATGGTTTTTTCACCAATGGTCAGTCCCTTTGGATTGGTTTTATCAATGCGTGATTTGAAAGACAAGCGCACATCTTTAGCGATATTCATCCCATAAACGGTGCGGTAATACCAGGTGCGGGCATAGAGAAGTGAATTACGGATGCGTACCAGTACCATAAACATATTTTGGTTGATAAAACGTGCTCTCATTATTGCTCATCCCGTAAAATCAGTGATAATTCTTCAACAGACACCTTAAAATAAGCATAAAAAGTACACCCCCCCACTTTTTATGGCTTTTCTAAAGCCACCCTTCGGGTAGTCGTCGCTATGCTCCGACATTGTTTCGCTTCGCTCGGCTTGCCCTTTTCTCCGTTATCTGAATTGTTGACTGCTTTCATGGCAATTACAATACTCGTTAAGCGCTTTTTTGCTGTAACTGCTGTTTAAGCTTTGCCTTGTGTGTCAAGCGACGCATTATTTGGTTCAATGTTGGATAATCCCTGGCCCAGCCAATTGACCCAAGCACAAAGAAAAACATGGGCTGGATTTTACCAAAATAATCCACCGTAAAGCCAATTAGAATTAGCGACATAAAGGCTAAAACCCAGGAGTGAACCATCCAGCGTGTTGCCTGATGGTGTTTATGCAGGCGATTCAGCATATGAAACACGGCATACAGGCATAAAAACAGCAGTAAGAAGCTGGCAATAATACCATGCTGCAAGGTCATCAATAACCAGAAACTGTCAATACTGTTATTCATCCACTCCGGGCGGGTCCAGTCATGCAAGCCTATGCCAAATAAAGGGTGATCAAGAATATCATCCATGGAATATTGCCACTGTAGCATACGGTAATAACCGGTGACGGGATTAAAGGTTAAGTGCGAAACCAGTATGGCAAAAAAGCCCCGGTTTGAAATAGCACTGATTAAAATCATCGCCGAGAGGGCTAAAAAGCCAAAGCCAAAAATAAAGCGTTTACCGCCCGACCAGAAGCGCGTCAAGACGGCTGTCATTCCCTGAAAGGCGACGGATAGAAGCGGTGCTGATGACAAGGTTGACACCATGCCGATAAAAATGGCAATGGCCTTGATTAAATTGCTTAGCTTAAAGCGATATATCGTTAGCAATACAATAAAGGGGAAGAATATGGCACCAATTGTTCCATAGAGAATAGGGTGTGCAAATAAGTTCGTGGTTCGCATAATACCCATGCGAATATAGTAATGGGTGTACAGGCGATAATCGAGCGAGTCATGCCCGGTAATGGCTTTTGCCCATTCATGCAAAATACGGTGTTTAGCAAGTGCTTCATAAACAGAGAAGATAGCCAGCACCGCCAGGATGGTGACGAACCACATATTGATTTGGTAGTACGCTTTGGGCGTCGTGATAAACAGGCGAGCCAGATAAAAAGCACCCAAAATTTCAATCACAAGAATGCCAGAGGATTCAATACCTTTTTGCAAGCCATGATTATAAATCAGGCTGGCAGTTGCCAGAAGGGAAAAAAAGAACAGTAAAATATCAATAATATCAGCCTGTTCAAGCACTTTTTTAAGGTTGATAAAGGCATAAATCAAGGCTAAACCAAGCACAACACGATAAGCTTCAATACGTAAGGTGCCCGCCAGATAATGAAATTCAACCGGAATAAAAATAGAAATAACAAACAAAAAAGCCAAAATGCGAATAATCATGGGGTTTGCTCCGCATTCGCTCTGTCACAGTTTGTTGTAATATTGTGTAATAATTTTTTACTGTAAAACAAAGTTAGTACCGATAATAACAAGAGTCCATTGGCAAGCAGGGTTGCCAGTGCAGCCCCTTCAATACCGTACAATTTAATAAAGATCACATTGGCAATAAGATTAGCTATAAGAGCCACCACCAAAATAATATTCAGATAGCGTACCTGCTCACGAATAATAAACATAAACGAAAAAGTCAGGCTGGCAGCTCTAAATAATTGAGCCAGTAATAATAAGCCCAGTGCGTGTTTTGCCACGGTGTATCCTTCCCCGAATGCCATTAATAACCACTCAGACAGTAAATACATGACCAGTGTAACACTGAAAACAACGCCAATGACCAACGCGCTAGACTGCCAGAAGAATGAAACCAGTTGCTCAGGCTTTTGCTTATAAAGGTTTAGTAAGCGCGGGTAAATAGTGGCTTCCAATGCTTGCAGAAAGAACAGAATGATAAAGGATAGTTTGGCAGCAATGGCATATTCTGAAACATGGTCATTGGTGACCATTCTTCCCAGCATAAGGGTGTCGGCAAATATCATTAAAAAAGAAAAAATAGACACCGGCGCCAGGGGTAGGGAGTTCTTTATCAAGCCAACCACATTGGGCACCATTAATGCTTCATCGACCTGTTTGGCCTGGTCTTTTGGCTTAAGGTAATACCAGCTTAGCAGGATGGCAAAAACACCCGCCAGAATATTGGAGGCGGTATACAGATTAATATAATGCTGGTCTTGAGGAAAGTAAGTCCAGAACAGGGCAACCAGGAGTAAAAAAGCGATTGCGGGCAAGGCATTTTGGCTTAGCACACCCATGCTGGTTTTTTTAATCGCCTTTAAGAAAGTGCTGTTTAAAATAACCAGATTGAAAAACAGGATGCCCAAACCGGCCAGCACTAAATTAGTTATTGTGACAGTAAAGTGACCGTGATTATTAAAAAAAGTGCGCTGAATAATGGGGCTGAATAAAGCCCAGGCAGCGACAAACAGGAGGGATAAGGCTACCACCGCTATAT
>JALWMR010000131.1 GCA_027083815.1 Thiotrichaceae bacterium | reverse complement strand
CTTCACCACAGTTCATTACAGTACGATAACCTTCCTCCTGATAACCCTCATCAGCCGCAATTCTTCCCGCAGCAAGAAACAGCTTACCAGTCAATTCTGCATCTTCCTCTTGAATGTCATTGATGGTAGCAATGTGTTTTTTTGGAATGATTAAAGCATGTAGTGGCGCTACCGGATTAATATCGCGAAAAGCGTAAACATCTTCGTCTTCATAGATTTTATCGGATGGTATATCTCCGTCGAGAATCTTGCAAAATAAACAGTCTGACATGGTTTGCGACTCCTTGGTTTTTTGGGCACCTCTATTAATAGAGATGCCCCTTTAGATTAATAATTTCGACGGCCTTCAAAGGCGTGAGACAAAGTACTGCTATCCACATAATCCAACTCGCCTCCCACGGGAACGCCATGTGCTATGCGGGTAGTTTTTACATTATATTGTGTCGCCAGCTCGCTAATATAATGCGCCGTTACCTCGCCTTCTACGGTGGGATTCGTTGCCAAAATCAACTCATTGATAGACTCATTTTCAAGGCGTTGCTCAAGTAAATCCAGCCCCAGATCTTCCGGCCCAATACCATCCAGTGGCGAGAGTTTTCCCATTAATACAAAATAATAACCTCTATACGCGGTTGCCTGTTCAACGGCTAAAACATCAGAAGGGTTTTCAACAATGCACAGCGTTTCTGGATTACGTCCCTTGTCCGCACAAATTTTGCAGTTCTCGTGCTCAGTCAAGGTGCGGCATTGTTTGCAATGACCGATATTTTCGATTGCCGAGCGCATTGCGTCAGCCAGTTTAAGGCCATTGTCACGGTCTTTTTCAAGAAGATGAAATGCCATGCGCTGCGCCGTGCGCGCACCCACACCGGGCAAGCACTTAAGTGAACTAACCAGCTCATTTAGCAAAGAAGATTCGGATTCGGACATTAATCACCCATGATTTATCAAGAGAAATGATTAAGGCAGTAGAAAAGAGCTTTAAAAAGTACACCCCCCACCTTTTTACGGCTTTTCTCGGTTAGTTCCTGATTAGAATGGCAGTTTCATTCCCGGTGGCAAACTCATGCCTGATGTCACATCGGCCATGCGTTCTTTGCTGGTTTCTGCCAGCTTGTGGGCGGCATCATTAAATGCTGCGGCAACCAGGTCTTCCAGCATTTCCTTGTCGTCATCTTCAAGCAGGCTGGCATCAATATTAACCCGTTTACATTCGTGAGCACCATTGATAGTGACTGAAACCAAACCGCCACCTGATTCACCCGAGACTTCCAATGCTGCTATTTCGGCTTGCGCTTTTTGCATGTCTTCCTGCATTTTTTGCGCCTGCTTCATCATGTTTCCTAGACCGCCACCTTTAAACATATTTGTTACCTTTCATAGTGTATTAATTACTTTTTGGAGACACCGACCCCGGTACAATTTGAGCGCCAAAACGGTTTTGCAGCTCAATCACAAAGGGATCAGTGGCTATATTGTTTACTGCCTGCTGTTGTTTCTCAGCTATCAATCGTTGCTGTCGCTGAGCCGGTGTTTCAGCAGCTGAAACTTTCTCATCAACATTGGGGTTTATCGCTTCAACCGCAAGTTTTAACTGTATTTTTTTATCGTATAAACGACTCAAAGCGGCTTCAATTTCGCCTTGCACCGTTTCTGCCAGCAGGCCTTCACTGCCTTTATCCAGCGTTAATGAGACTATACCATCTTCATTGCTTTCTAACAGACAGTGTTTGATTAATTCTGTTGCGCGACCACCCAGCTTGAGTAATGGCACAATCTCGTGCCATTGCGTGGGCAACTTGCCTGGTGAAGCGCTTGATACTTTATTTTTCGGTATCCCTGGTGTCGCGACACTATTTTTTTTTGCGGGCGCTGCTTTAACCGGCTTAGATTCTACCCTAGTTTTTAGGGTAGTCGCTACTCTATTGGTTTGCAAATAATCCGGAACATCATCCCACGGCGGGGGAGTCTCTTCTGCCGCTTTGCTTACGGGTGGTGCTTTATCTTGCGATATGGCCTTCTGTGCAACTTTTTTCTTTGCTTTATGGGCTTTATCCACTTCCTGCCTTGATTCAGTTTCATTCAGCCTTTTTTTTTTGCTTTGCCCTTCTGTTTCGCCATGTTGTAAGCCTTCGCTCAAGGGGGCGAAGGACATCATGCGTAACAACAACATTTCAAAGCCACTGCGTGGGTCGGGTGACAGGGGCAAATCGCGCCGCCCATGCAATGCAATCTGATAAAAAAGTTGCACCTCTTCTTTGTTGATGGTTTTGGCAAACGCTGTGATATTGTCATCATCCTGTTGTGCATCAGGCACAACTTGTTGCACCGCCAGCTGATGCAATAAAGCAATTAAGGCATCCGTAGCCGCTTCAAAATCAGGGGTGATACTGGCCAGGTCTTCAACTTGTTGCAAGATAGCGGCACCATCTTCGTCTTTTACGGCTTGTAGAAGTGACAATAGCGGCTCGTGTGAGATCGTCCCCAACATATCGCGCACGTCGGCTTCTTTAAGATTAGCACCACTAAAGGCGATGGACTGATCCAGCAGGCTCAATGCATCACGCATTGACCCATCAGCGGCTCGGGCTATCAACCTGAGTGAAGGCTCTTCAAAGGGGATTTTTTCTTTTCCAAGCAAAAACGCCAAATGACCACTAATCATATCAACTGGCATGCGCTTGAGGTTGAACTGCAAACAACGCGATAAAATGGTGACGGGTAGTTTTTGCGGATCGGTGGTAGCAAACAGGAATTTAACATGCGGCGGTGGTTCTTCCAGGGTTTTTAACAGTGCGTTAAAACTATGCCCGGTAAGCATGTGCACCTCATCAATCAGATAAACCTTGAAGCGACCCCGGGTCGGTGCATATTGAACATTGTCCAGCAATTCACGGGTGTCTTCCACCTTGGTACGGGATGCTGCATCGACTTCAATCAGGTCAACAAAATTGCCTTCGGCTATTTCCACACAGCTTGAGCATTCACCGCAAGGCTCCGAAGTTACGCCCGTTTCGCAGTTAAGGCACTTTGCCAAAATACGGGCGATAGTCGTCTTGCCCACCCCACGTGTGCCTGTAAACAGGTAGGCATGATGCAGGCGGTCGCTATCCAGCGCATTGATAAGGGCGCGCAGAACGTGCTCCTGCCCGACCATTTCTTTGAAATTTCGAGGGCGCCACTTGCGCGCGAGGACTTGATAACTCATTGTAGAATCATAATGCAAATCAGGAGGATAGCAAAACTAAATTTAGTTGCTTGTTGCTTAGAATATAGTATCTGGGTTGCTGAGGATAATAATTACTGGAGGCGACCCACACCAGCCACACCCCGGCACACAATTTCACCACTACCGTTGCTCCCTTCCGGGCCTGGCGGGGTTCGCGGCTAATCGTTGCGAGGGAACCAATGCAGGTCGCCATTGTAATTTGAACACATGCAATAATCACTGACGATAGAAAAGCTTTCTGTTTATCTGACGATTATTGCAGAGCGCTGAATTATGGGGGAAGATACTCGTTTTAACAATAGCCTTTCAACGAAAAAACATTAATTATCTATGCCATTCACTGTTTCTCACACTGTTGCCGTTATCCCCCTTTATAAATATCTGGGTAAATTTGGTGCGCTTTCAGCCCTAATTATCGGCAGTATGACCCCTGACTTTGCTTATTTGACACCTTTTTTGGTAGATCAACGCATGGATAGTCATTCATTAATTGGCCTTTATTTATACTGTATACCGATGGGGTTAACCGTATATTTTTTGTACCATTTATTGATGGCTCCAGTGATTGTCTC
>JALWMR010000130.1 GCA_027083815.1 Thiotrichaceae bacterium | reverse complement strand
CGCCAGTACACTCCATGCCAAAGGTGTATTAAACATACGTTTGAATTCGGTGAAGGCAATTTTCAAGGCTTTGTTCATCATGCTGCCTCACTATTTTGCTGTTTTGTTTGTTGTTCTGTTGTTTGTTGTTCTGTTGTTTGTTTTACGGGCTTATCCGATATACCTACCGCATCGGAGTGAATCAGGCCCATAAAAATTTGTTCAAGGGTGTTTTTCTGCGGGGTCAGTTCTTTTATAAGCCAGCCTTGCTCTAAGGCCAATTGAGAAATCCCAAGTGGATCAATGGCTATTGATGCCCCTTCAGCTGATAATAGATAACGCGCCTCACCCATATCACTCACTTTGGTAGCACCTTCAAGTGACTCTAAAAGTTTGATATCAACGGCTTTATCAAAAGCTACTAGCACATTAGTTGGCGCTTGCTGCTCAGTTAGCTTTTGTAATGAATCGGCAAATACCGTTTTGCCCTGATTAATAATTTGCACCCGATCACACACCGCCTGAACCTCTGGCAATATATGGGTCGAAAGAATAACGCTGTGATCACTGCCCAGCTCCTTAATCAACTCGCGTATCTGGGTAATCTGTATCGGATCAAGCCCCACGGTAGGTTCATCAAGAATAACCACATCAGGCTGATGCAAAATGGCCTGGGCAATCCCAACTCGCTGTTGATAACCCTTTGACAGATTGCCAATGAGTTTTTTATTAACATCGGTAAGGCCGCAACGATCCAGTGCATTGTCTATCGCTGCCTTTATATTAGCTCTGGGAATATCATGCAAGCTGGCGCAATAGTTTAAAAACTCGCTAGCGGTCATATCACGATAAACAGGTGGCTGTTCGGGAAGATAGCCAATAAAGCGTTTCGCCGCCTGCGGATCATTGAGTAGATCAACGCCGTTGATGGTAATTTCACCCGAACTCGGTGAAATATTGCCTGTCAGCATTTGCATGGTGCTCGACTTGCCTGCCCCATTTGGGCCAAGCAAACCGAGCACCTCACCTTTATGAAGTGTTAAATTAAAATCATCGACAGCATGATAATTGCCATAATAGCGATTTAAAGCGACCGCTTGAACGAGAGCCTGATTGCTCATAAGGCGTGAATCCCCCAATTCTTCTCTCTTAAAGAGAATCTGATTAAGTCGATTAGAGTTAAGCTTGCTTAAAATAATTTGGACTTGATCAGATTCTCCTTAAAGAACTACCTGTTATTTATGTTATTCGGCAAGTATAACAAATATTACGGACATAAAAAAAGCTCGGTAAAATTCCGAGCTTTTTTAGTATTTGCTAAAGCTGATTATTTAATCTTGGCTTCTTTAAACTCTACATGCTTGCGTACTTTTGGATCATACTTTTTCATAACCAGTTTTTCGGTCATGGTACGTTTGTTTTTGGTTGTTGTGTAGTAATAACCTGTTCCAGCAGTTGAAACTAATTTGATTTTATCACGCATGATTATTCTCCTTATACCTTTTCGCCACGAGCGCGAATTTCAGCGATAACGGCATCAATACCTTTCTTATCAATGATGCGCATGCCTTTTGTAGTAAGACGTAGCTTTACAAAACGGTTTTCACTCTCAACCCAAAAACGGTGAGTGTGAAGGTTTGGTAAAAAGCGACGACGCGTTTTATTATGAGCGTGAGAAACATTGTTTCCAACAACTGGGCGCTTACCTGTTACCTGGCATACTTTAGCCATGATAAATTCTCCAAAATCTATGTAAGTGCTCAACAAATAAGCAATTACGGAAATAGTTTAATTTTAAAAGCTTCTCTGCTAGACACAAATTGTATTTACACAGAAGCTGAAAGGCGCGTAATAATATACAATCATTGCCTTAGCAGCAAGTTTAATCTTGAATTATTCTGCTATTTTAATCTTAGCCCTAACGCAAGAAGCTTTGATAAGCTGGATTATCGGTTTCTTCAAAGTGTTCATAACCCAGATCCTGCAAAAATTTACAAAACTGTGGTCGCTCTTCAACAGGCACTTGAATACCAATTAAAACTCTGCCAAAGTCTGAGCCATGATTACGATAGTGAAACAAACTGATGTTCCAGTTACCACCCATATTATTTAAAAAGTGCAATAGTGCACCAGGTCGTTCTGGAAAGCGAAAACGATAAAGGACTTCATTTTCGACACCTTGTGCATGACCGCCAACCATAAAACGCAGATGTACCTTAGCAACTTCATTGTCAGACAGGTCTAGTACTTTATAACCTTTCTGTCTGAGACTATTAATTAGGGCTTCTTTCTCAACATCACCATTGCTTAGTTTTACACCGGTAAATACCTGTGCTTCTTTGGCATCCGCATAACGATAGTTAAATTCAGTAATCGCTCTATCACCGATCGCCTCGCAAAAATATTTAAAACTATTGGGACGTTCAGGAATGGTTACAGCCAAAATTGCTTCGCGTTTTTCACCCAGCTCGGCGCGCTCTGCCACATGACGCAGGCGATCAAAATTAATATTTGCACCACTTGCAATGGAAACCAGTTGTTTATTTTTTAGCTTGTGTCTGGCTACATATTTTTTTAATCCCGCTGTCGCCAGTGCACCGGCAGGTTCGAGCATGGTGCGAGTATCTTCAAACACATCTTTTATCGCTGCACAGGTCTCATCAGTGGAAACGGTTATCATTTCATCCACTACATCTTTTACAATGGCAAAGGTATTTTTTCCGGCTTTTTTAACCGCAGCACCATCGGCAAAAGTACCGATACTTTCCAGCTCTACCAGCTCGCCTTTTTCGATGGATAAGGTCATGCTTTGTGCTTCTTCGTGTTCCACACCGATGATTTTGGTCGATGGACTTAAAAACTTGATATAGCTTGCAATACCCGAAATTAGACCACCGCCGCCCACAGCTACAAATATTACATCAATCGGATCGGGATGTTGGCGTAGTAACTCCATACCGATAGTTCCTTGTCCGGCAATCACATCCAGATTATCAAAGGGATGAACAAAGCTCATACCTTCTTTTTCAGCAAGTTCCATGGCATGTGCATAGGCTTCATCAAAGGTGCTACCCACCAAAACTGCATTACCGCCAAATGATTCTACACCCTTCACCTTTATATCCGGTGTAATTTTAGGCATAACAATGGTAGTTTTAATCCCCAGCTTGCTGCCCGCAATGGCAACTCCCTGAGCATGATTACCAGCTGAAGCGGCCACCACACCACGCGCTTTTTCTTCATCACTTAAATGAAACATACAATTAAATGCACCACGCAGCTTAAAAGAGAACACCGGCTGCAAATCTTCACGTTTCAGGTGGATGGTGTTTTCGTAACGCTTCGAAAGAGATTGGGCAAGCTCCAGAGGCGTTTCATCAGCGACATCATAAACCCGGGCAGTGAGTATTTTTTCAATCAATTTATTTTTCATAAGTGGACTCTACGAGGAGTAAACCAAAGGTGCAAGCTTCTATATCGTCATTGGTATAGATTTCTAGTATTTCATTGGTATGATGCACCCCACACGATGATATTTAAGGAGTTTCCATGACACAAGATGAAATGAAAAAAGCAGCTGCACAAGCAGCTTTGGAATACGTTGAACCCGGCATGATTGTTGGTATTGGTACAGGCTCAACGGCTAATCACTTTATTGACTTGCTGGCAACCATAAAAGGCAAGATTGATGGCACCGTTGCCAGCTCAGTTGCCAGTGAAGAACGCTTAAAAAGTCACGGTATTCCTGTTATGGACTTAAATAATGCAGGGCAACTTTCCATCTATGTCGATGGGGCTGATGAATCAGATCATCATTTAAACCTGATTAAAGGAGGTGGTGGTGCGCTCAC
>JALWMR010000129.1 GCA_027083815.1 Thiotrichaceae bacterium | reverse complement strand
TCAGTACTGATGTCTCCTTCAGTTAAATCAGGATTGTATTTCAAGATGGCGTCTTTAACCGAAATACGATCAAAGGGTTTACCAAAATCAAAGGTTTCACCCTGATAACTGATCTGGGTTGTACCCAGCACGTCCATTGCCAAACCACGCAATAGTTCTTCGGTGATATCCATCAAATCATGGAAATCAGCGTAAGCCTGATAAAACTCGATCATGGTAAATTCAGGGTTATGGCGGGTGGAAAGGCCTTCATTGCGGAAATTGCGGTTTATTTCAAAAACCCGCTCAAAGCCGCCCACAACGAGGCGCTTTAGATAAAGTTCTGGCGCAATTCGCATATACATATCAATATCAAGCGCATTGTGATGTGTTTCAAAAGGGCGCGCCGTAGCACCGCCGGGAATGACTTGCAGCATCGGCGTTTCAACTTCCATAAAATCACGTGCTTCAAAAAAACGACGAATATAGCTAATCACTTTGGAACGAATTTTAAACGTCTGACGTGATTCATCACTCATAATCAGATCAAGATAACGCTGGCGGTAACGCAGCTCCTGATCGCTTAAGCCATGAAATTTTTCAGGCAAGGGACGTAATGATTTGGTCAATAGCTGCAAGCTATCTGCCTTAACAGAAAGCTCACCTTTATTCGTTTTGAACAAAACCCCTTCAACGCCGACAATATCGCCAATATCCCAGCCTTTAAAGGCATCATACAGCTCATCGCCAAGCTGATTTTTTTGTGCGTAAACCTGAATCCGCCCCGACATATCAGAGAGGGTTAAAAAGCTTGCCTTGCCCATAACCCGTTTGAGCATCATGCGCCCGGCTACCGAGACACGCACCTCGTTTTCTTCAAACCATGGCTTTTCCTTATCGGCATATTCGCTTTGTAGATTTTGCGCATAAAATTCACGTTTAAAGGTATTCGGAAAGGCAACTCCAGCCTCGCGCAACTCACCGAGTTTTTCGCGGCGCTGTGTGATTAGCTGATTTTCATCCAGTTCTGTATTGCCTGAGTCACTCGCTTGTGCCTGTTGATCGCTCATATCGTTCTCTCTTTACTGATCTGCTTTTGCAGATTAAATGCTGCTATAGACCAGACTTCAGGCTGGCCGTAATAAATTGATCCAGGGAGCCGTCTAAAACAGCTTGTGTGTTGCCAGTTTCAACGCCGGTACGCAAATCCTTGATTCGTGAGGAGTCTAGTACGTATGAACGGATTTGACTACCCCAGCCAATATCCGATTTGCTATCTTCCAGCTCCTTGTTTTCGGCATTGCGCGCCTGCATTTCAAGCTCGTAGAGCTTGGCTTTTAACTGCTTCATGGCGGTCGCCTTGTTCTGATGCTGGGAACGCCCATTCTGACATTGCACGACTGTATTCGTGGGTAAATGGGTTAGACGAACCGCTGATTCTGTCTTGTTAACGTGCTGACCACCAGCACCAGAGGCGCGATACACATCAACGCGCACATCGGAAGGGTCAATCTCAATTTCAATGTCATCATCAATTTCAGGCGACACAAATACGGCACAAAAGGAGGTATGACGGCGCCCGCCCGAATCAAAGGGTGATTTGCGCACCAGACGATGCACACCAATTTCAGTACGGAGCCAGCCAAAGGCATAATCACCTTCAAAACGGATCGTCGCTGATTTAATACCGGCAACATCCCCCGGTGAGGCTTCCATAAGCTCTACCTTAAAGCCTTTTGCCTCACCCCAGCGCAGGTACATGCGCAGCACCATTTCAGCCCAGTCCTGTGCCTCGGTTCCGCCCGAGCCTGACTGAATATCCAGAAAGGCGTTGCAATGATCGGTATCGCCCGAGAACATTCGCGCAAATTCCAGCTTTTCAACACCTTTAGCGGCGGCATCAACATCAGCAATCACCGCGTCAACCGTATCCTGATCTTCTTCGGACTGAGCCATTTCAAGCAGGTCTTTGGCATCGGATAATTGTGCCGTTACCTCATCAATCACCAGCACAATACGTTCTAACTTGGTGCGCTCCTTTCCCAGGCGGGTTGCCTTCTCAGGATCATTCCAGACATCAGGCGCTTCCAGCTCGCGAACCGTCTCTTCTAGTAACTCTTTGTTGTTTTCATAGTCAAAGATACCCCCTCAACGCTTCAACGCGCTGTTGTAAATCTTTAATCTGGGTATAAATGGGGTTCAGTTCCATAATCTTTAATGATCTGTTTTAACGGCGCAATGATACATCGAATAAGGTAAAAGAAAATGGAAAATTGGAGAAAAGGGCAAAAAAGGTGGGGGGTGTACTTTTTAATAGAGTATAAGGCATTTAAAAACAAGCCTGCTGTCTGAAAACTCTCTGATTAGCATCATAAACCAGTATAATCATGCTGATTATAAAAACAAAAATGGTCACTGTTATGAAAACGACACTCAAACTTCTCGCCCTAACCTTACTTATATTATTTTCTCAGACATCAATAGCAAAAGTTTACAAATGGGTTGATACAAATGGCAAAACACACTATTCCGCTACTCCCCCACCAAGCAAAATAAACGTTAAATCACGTCAAGAAATGACCTTGCATAAAACACCAAAATCATCTCTTGGTCATCGTCCTAACTATAAGCAAAAAACATTTACAGCTGAAAAACCTGAGTCAAAATCTACCTTAATGAAGAAAAAGGCCACTAGCAAAAAATCGGAAGGAGATGTTCGCCAAATCTGTCATAAAGCACGTAAAAGGATAAAAGAGCAGCTAGTGACGGCTGGAAAGTTATTAAAAGTTGCCAACGCGATGGGTAAAATACCGTCACATACATCTTACGAAAAGGAGAAAGCTGAACTTGATAAGGCACGCAGTGAATTCTCCTCATATTCAGTTTCTGATTGTATAAACGAATATAATAATGATGCTAACAAGAAGAAAAAGTTAGATTATTTGGCAAGTGGGGAAGGTATATTTTAAAGCTATAAGGCAATACTATGAAGCACCTCACCCTGATAATGTTATTTTTATTGCTTATCCCGGGAATAAGCGTTGCTAAACGACTCCAGACGGTTGACTTCACCCCGCAAGAGCTAAAAGCCATTCAGGGACATTATTCAACAATCGCCGGTTATGTATTTATTGAGGTACGTGGCAAGCAGGTAATAACCGAAATTAATGAAAAACAGATTGAGTTGCTTAAAATGTCGGATGGGCGTATTTACCCGCGTTATAAGCTATTAAACGTCGTTCCGATTCGTTTGGGCAGTACCTCTTTTTCGGTTAAATCCAATAAAGATGCACTACAAATAGTAATGCACAAAAAGGACAAAAAGAACCGTGCCGAAACAGCCCGAATAGTCGCTCAAAAGTTTACACCCTTACCCGTTCCCAAACGCTGGAAACAGCGTCTGGGGTTTTACAGGGCGAGTTTAATCAAGGGGAAGTCCAAAATAGAGAAGATACGGCTCACCATTAAACGCGGTGTATTGGTCGCTTATATTAACAAGCTTAAAAGCCCCTACCCTTTACTGGCATTATCAGCTAACAAGCTTTTTTCACCAAGTGCCGGGCATAATAAAGATCAAAAAATAACAATTGCCTCACTAAAAAACGCTTTACAACTAAGCTATGGGATTAATCAATTAGTGCTAACAAAGCAGAATTAAACTTATTTAAGGAAGCTCTGATTAACCTAGGTGAATTCTGGCAACGCCAAATTTCCAGAATCAAGGCATGTGAGCTTAGAATGCTTATTGCCTTGTAAGCGAACATAACGCAGAGTCTGGGAATTTGGCTAAGCCCCACAGGGTAAGCCTCTAAGGCATCATCTCCGTTGTTGCACTTCTTGTGAAGGCAATAAGC
>JALWMR010000128.1 GCA_027083815.1 Thiotrichaceae bacterium | reverse complement strand
ACTGGCTGGATAATTTAAGTTTCCCTTATGATGAAGTTAATATCATACACAAGGCCGGGCGTGTGCCCTTTATCCGCATGATGGCGCGCAGTGATTTTGAAGAGGCTGGCGGCGACCCTGTTTATAGCATGCAAGCCATTATTAACGGCACTTTTGACAGGCAACTAAAAGCCTGGGCGCAAGAGGCAAGGGGGCTTGATTATCCCTTGTTAGTAGAGTTTGGCACAGAGGCCAATGGCAACTGGTTCCCCTGGAATGGAGAACACAACGGCGCAGGGATCAAAAACCAATATGGCGACCCCAGCCTTGCCGATGGCCCAGAGCGTTTTCGAGATGCCTACCGGCATATTATTGATCTCTTCAAGTCGCAGGGTGTTAATAATATCACCTGGTTTTTTCATATTGATGCACACAGCGAACCTGATATTGCATGGAACAGTATCGAAAACTATTACCCCGGCGATGACTATATCGACTGGCTGGGCGTCAGTGTTTACGGCCCTCAACTACCCGAAGAAGATTTTGAAACCTTTGCCGAGGTTCTGGATGGTATTTATCCCCAGCTTAGTGCCTTGAGTGACAAACCTATTGCCGTGCTAGAGTTTGCAGTCACTGAGCTACCTTAAGAAGTTCTGATTAAATCACTTTAAAACAATCAGCCAGTTTACTAAAACCAAGCCCATTTTGTTTTTCGACAGCAATCTGAGTTGGGATGCGTTCTTTCATGGCTTCGATATGACTGATAACACCTATCATTTTACCACTGGCATTCAGGTTATCCAGCGCGTCCAGAGCGACCTCCAGCGTTTCATTATCCAGTGTGCCAAAACCTTCATCCAGAAATAAGGAGTCAATGCTGGTTTTGTGGCTAACCAGATCAGACAGGGCTAGCGCTAGTGCCAGACTAACCAGGAAACTTTCACCGCCAGAAAGTGTGGTCGTGTCACGCAGAGTATCAGCTTGCCAGGTATCCATCACCTGTAGCTCAAGCGCATCACCCATCTTGCGTTGTAGAAAATAGCGACCATGCAAGCGCTCTAATTGCTGATTGGCAAGATAAATCAAATGATCAAGTGTTAAACCCTGTGCATATTTTCGGAATTTGGCGCCATCTCGCGAACCAATCAAGTCATTGAGTATTGCCCAGTCATCATACTGCTCTTGTTGTTTGCTTATATCTTTTAAAAGCTTCTTTTGCTTCTTGCGACGTTTTTTATCTTCTTCTAGCAATTTAGCAATTGCGCCTTGTTCCTGATTAAGTTGTTTTAAAACTTCATCTGCATCTGCAACTTTCTGCTTAAGTAAATCCAGGGGCGTTGTTTTTAGTGCTTCACTGTCAATGGCAGGCAAAGCTTTCTGGTGCTTCTTAATTTGTGTTGCCACCTGCTTAATTTGTGCTTTGGCTTGTTGCAGGCTGTTTTCAAGATTTTCTTTTAAGGCTACCAGTCTTTGCTTTTCTTCTTTTGTTAATAAAGCATTTTCAAAATCTTTTTGATTCTCAAAGGGGCTTTTTTGCAAAGAGGCTTGCCATTTATTGCTGCTGGTTTCAGCTTGTTTTATTTGTTGCTTGAATTCGTTTTGCAATACCTTTATTGTTGTTTCCAGGGCTTGACAGGCTTCTTTTTGCTGTTCATATTCAAATTGTGTTTTTTGCCAGCTTTGTTTGACCTGCTCTGTTTCATCCAATAAGGCCTGTCGCAGCTCATCTGCACTTTTTTCTCCAAACTGCTTTTCTCTGGTAGCCAGTTTTTTATTCAGGTCAGCTTGCAGTTTTGTATACTCCTCAAGATAAACATTATATTGCTGGCTTTTTTCCAGTTGCTGTTGTGCTTCTTTTTGTTTTAATTCCAAAGATTGCAAATCCACTTTAAATTCTGCTAGTTCTTTCTCAGCCTGTTGATACGCTTTAAGCTGTTGCTTCAGGGTTTTCTCTTGCTGTTGCGAAGCATCTAAATATTCAAGTAACTGATCACTTGAATTAATATCCAGTTCAATGTCCAGCTGAGCAGTAATTACCTGCCATTCTTTTTGCGAGTGTTTTATTTTATCATCAAGCTGCCGAATATTTGCCCTTAAATGTTTCAGGTTTTGCTCGTTTGCAGCAAGCGCATTTCCTTTTTCGGTACCTTCCTTACGCAGGTTTTCCAGTGTTTGTTTACTTTTAATCAAACGCTGTTTTGTATTGGAAATATCCAGCTTTTGATATTCTGTAATGGCCGGGTGATCTGTTGAGCCGCACAGTGGACAGGCCTCACCCTCTTCCAGTGTATTTCGATGTGCAGTCAGATCCATTATCCGCTGCTCTTGCTCCAGTAAGGTTTCAACATCCTTAATCTGCGCCTGCATCGCTTTATATTGATCTCTTAGCGACTCAACAGTTTTCTGCTCAATCTGCACATTAACCGCCAGGGTTTTCACTTGATGAGCTTCGCGTTGTACATCACCCTGATATTCATGATAACGATCAAACAGGTTTTTTAAGGCTTGTTGCGACTCTGCCTTTTGCTGGATCTTTTCAAGTTCTTTTTCTAACTTTTCCGCTTGAAGGCTTTTATAACGTGTTTCAAATTCTTTTTCCTTTTCTGATAAACTCTTTTTTGCCTTTTTAACATCATTATCTAAATTTTCCAGTTCAGACTGAATCTGGGTGAGTTTTTTCGGTTGTTTGCCTAAGTTTTTAATCAATGCAGATTGTTTATTGTTATTCTCCTGACATTGTTTTTCTAAAGCATTGATATCATGATCTAATGGCTTTAATACATCCGCTATCCGTGTTTCTTCCTTGTGTTGCCTTTCTTTCCTTGTTTCATAAGCCTTTTTGGATTTCTGGTATTTTTCTTCCAACAGACTTAACTGATCGTTCAGTAGGGTGATGTCTTCACGGTGTTTAGCTAATTTTTTCTCTGTATTTTCAACACGCGTTTTATCATCATTCTGCCTGGTATAAAGAGGCGTCAATTCATCTGCTGGCTGAGATTGTTTAAGTCTTTCCAGCTCACTTTTGGCATCAAGCAGGTTTTTTTCAGCTTCTTTTAATGCGTCGTTTAAGCGTTTTTCTTCAGACTCTAATACCTGCCATTGTTTAAGCCACTGATATTGTTCAGCCTGCGTTTCTCGCTCTTTTTGCTTTTCATCAAGTTGCTGGACTACTGTTAGTAATTCTTTCTTATGCTGCTTTATGGCATCCTCGTCTAAAAGATCAACCCCTTCAGAACGAGCTACAAGGTTCGTCAGTGTTTCTCGTGCACTGCGGGTATTTTCAAAGATATGTTGAGAGACCTTGCCATAGATTTCAGTGCCGGTTAACTCTTCCAGTAATTCAGCACGTTCATTGGCCCTGGCATTTAAGAAGGCGGCAAACCCTCCCTGAGCCAGTAACATTGATTTGGTAAAACGGGTAAAATTCAAGCCCGTAATATCGGCAACTAATTGCAACTTATCACTGATTTTTTCGGCAAGAATCTCACCTTCCAGATTCTCATCCAACACACTTAACTCAACATGGGGCGCTTGTAATTTACCATCTGCTTTTCCCCTTGCGCGTCGTTGGCTCCAAAAAGAACGATAGCGTCTGCCTTTTACTTCAAACTCAACTTCAGCAAGGCACTCTGAACTATGCCGTGACATTAGTTGATTATTGCTGGGTGAAACATCCTGACGGGGTGTTTGATGATATAAAGCCAAACATATGGCATCCAGAATCGTGGTCTTGCCTGCACCGGTTGCTCCCGTTATTGCAAATAAGCCATTATTACTAAAGGGCTCCTGACTAAAATCAATCTTCCATTCACCTCGCAGTGAATTAATATTTTTAAAACGCAAGCTCAGAATTTTCATGATGAATCAT
>JALWMR010000127.1:7443-15638 GCA_027083815.1 Thiotrichaceae bacterium | reverse complement strand
CGGGTAGAGGAGTTTTTAGCGATTATCATCTGCCAGATCTTTTTCAATGCGCTCCATAATTTCGCTAAGGTGTTCAAACTCGTCATTGTAGTTTGTTTCTTTCACATAGCCCGTCACAGCTTGTTTAATTTGGGTGGCATATTCACCGATCAGGGGCAGGTCTGCAAATAATGCTAATACCCAGATAATCAGTGCAATCACCAGTGATGCACCAATTACCGCCCCCAGACCTCTAAAAATTCCGGCAACAAAGTTTGTCCACACAATGCGCCAGGGGCTGGATGAATAACGAATAAACTCTTTCAGGTTTTGATTTGCGCGTTCGGCATCTTTATCCATACGGTTCTCTGTTGTATTTGCTCCAGGTGGGAGGTGTTTGTCAGTTTATTTTGCTTTTTTTAACGTAAGTTGTATCGGCTCAAATGCCCTGGTGTCCAGCTCAACCTTTCCGGCTTTATTAGAAAGGCCATGAACGCTATCTTTAGCAATAATACGCACTGTTTTAACCGTGTCGGGGATTTTTACACCGCCTAAGCTACGAGTAAATGGCTGCTCGTTCACATGCGGGTGATACAGTGTGCGTGTACCGTATATTTTGTTATCTGGCCCAATCACTTGCCACTCATTGGCATAGTGATCCCAGCCTTCATCCTTATGCTTTAAGGTAACATCAAAACGCCAGGTTTTGTCGGCTGACTGTTGTGCCACCACATTGACGACTTCCACTTTATTGGCAAAGCTAAATGCGCTGCTGATCATTATCAGAATGCCAAACACTATTTTAAAGAAAGTTGTTTTTTTCATTTGAAACTGCCTTTATAGAAAACCACAAATATGTAATGATTCTCCCATGGATTCAAATGTGAAACAATCGGTTAAACAGCAACGAGAGTTGCTGACTGAGTTATTAGGTGGCAAATTATCTGATCTGGCCAAAGAGCTAGCTCCACTAATGCTTGAACCGGACAAGCTTAACAAGCACCTGGTCGAGGCTATCAAAGATCTGCCTTACTGCAAGTATATCTATGTGCTTGACCCCTCTGCAAAGCAAATAAGCGCCACGGTTAGCCATGAAGAGGTCAATACCAAAAGTGCAGGGCGTGATCGTTCATTGCGACCTTATATGAAGAATATGTTTGTGCCACGTCAAGGTCAGGATTTTGAGTTATCCAAGGCTTATATTAGCGCTAATAAAAAACGCCCCTCTGTGACAGGTATTCAATTGATTCGTGATGAGGATGGCAGTCGTTTGGGCTTTTTGGGTGTGGACTATGATTTGCGTGAGCTTCCTCGTGATGACAAAATGTACGAAGAGCCGCGTCAATGGCGACAAATAAAAGGTGATCCGGCAATTCGTAGTGGCCTGTTTATGCAGCAACGGGCGCAAAGCCAGATGGATACCCGACTGGATGATGTGATGACCATTCTGGAAGAGTTAATGCTGGAACATGGCGTATACCACGTACAAATTCATTATTCGAGTAGTCGCGTAACCGTATGGCACGTGGATGATCCGTATACCTATCGTATCTTAACCATGGATGAGCTTTCTGATACCGAAATATGCCTGGCTTATCCCAAACGACCTTATTTCGAGCGCAATAGCGTCCCGCGTGAGGATGTGATGCGTACTTTCAGACAATTTAGTGCTTTGCGCTTTGCTGATGAAACGGTTTATCTACGTTCCGGTTCACTTAATCTGGTGAATGGATTTGTTGGTTTAAACTTTTCCTGCGATGGCACACACTATCTGACCTATGACGATTTTCTAAGCCGTGGTCTTGATTTCTGGTTTGGTGCGAGTTCGGCAGAAGAAACTGATAGCAATGATAATACACAGAGTAACAAGGAACTTATTGATATGACGTATCTTGATGAAGTATTAGAGGATATTGCTCAAAGTGGCTGTTTGGAAGTTAATCAAATCATTACCCAGCTTGATGCAGGCAATGTCCCCCCGCCACTTGATTCCTTAAAAGAGGACGAGCGACAATATATCCATGATGAGTTAAAGTCGGTAATGGCTGTCTATGAGGGTGGCGTTTGCTCACTTTAGTCTGTTACACTTGCCCACCTATGATACAAACTCAATTAACAATCATTTTTAAACTCTGGCTGATTATTCCATTAATCATAGCCAGCAGCTTTTTATAGTTTTTTACTTTTTTTTACTTTGTAAGCTGCGGGAATCATCCCTCAGCTTGTCGCCGTTTTTGATTCCCAACTCTTATTATTCAACCGGGAATCAATGTGAACAAATCACTTCAAACAATCGCTGATAAAAAAAGCTTTCGATTAGGTATATTCTTCGCAATCGCGGGAACCGCCCTGTTTTCGCTGAAATCCATTTTTATCAAACTCGCTTTCCTGGAAGATATTGATGCAACCACTTTGCTCACTTTGCGGATGCTTATCGCTTTTCCGTTTTATATTGTGATACTGGTCTATGCTATAAAAACACGTCCCGAAAAAGCCGCTCGGTTTAATCGAAAAGATGGGCTGGTTATTCTTGGTCTGGGCTTTCTGGGGTATTACCTGGCATCGTATCTGGATTTTGAAGGTTTAACGTTTATCTCGGCGCAGCTAGAGCGCCTGACGCTATTTACTTATCCTATTATGGTGGCAGTGCTAAGTTGGCTCTTTTTTAAAGAACGCATTACCTTGAATGTCTTGATGTCACTAGCGGTAAGCTACCTCGGTGTAAGTTTTCTATTTTTTAATGAATCACCCAGCGGAGGAGCTAATAATTCCCTGGATGTTTTAAAGGGGACAGCTCTGGTTGCATTCGCAGCATTAAGCTTTTCGATGTATGTCATTTTTAGCAAGTCATATATTTCAAAACTGGGAAGCCTGATTTTTACCAGTGTTGCTATGTCCTCATCATTGCTTTTTATTTTGATCCAGTTCTTTGCAACACATGAGCTTAATGACTTGGCTGTATCGCCAAAATTATGGCTTCTCGCAGTGTTATTGGCAGTTTTTAGCACCTTGATTCCCAGCTTTTTTACGAGTGAGGCGATTCATCGTATTGGTGCGACGCGTACCAGTATTATGGGGACACTAGGACCTGTCGTAACGATCGTGTTAGCCGTGAACCTGTTAGGGGAGCAGTTTGGCTGGCCTCAAATAACTGGTTTACTATTGGTTTTGATCGGAGTAAGTTTGCTTCGAAGGTAGTGCCATTTATCAGATTTCTGCTTTTTTTATATCACTTTATCTGTAACTGATTGGACTGTGCAAAAAAAAATTATATTCTCTCTACAACAATAAAAAGTGAAATGCAGTACTAATAAAAATACAAAAAGAGTGAACCACATTACCCAAATGTGGCCAAAATAATAATAAAAACAAAGTAGAAATCGTTATATGAAAACACAAACCCTGATTGCGCTGACTGCTGTAGTGGGTCTAAGCGCATGTAGTCACAATACCAATACGCGAAACCAATCAACTAGTAAAGGAAAGACCTACTATGTCGATCAGCAGGTGCAAGTACAAACAAGGCAGGTCGTTTATCGTCAAACAGCTGCGTCGCGCCCTCCTTATAGACAACGTGTCGGTCATCAACAGGTAAGGCGACCACAAGTTGTTAAGAGAGCTCCAGTAAGGCGCGCGCCACCACGCGTTGTTAAACCTCATCCACCCGTTAGGCAAGGATCAAGTCGCGCAGAGATCTCAGAATTATATGCTATTGGCGACAAAATTTTTCAAAATGAAACCGGTGGTCGTATAGATCAGTTAGTCCATTGGAATCATCGGGAAGATTTCGCATCAATGGGTATTGGTCACTTCACCTGGTATCCAGCGGGTCGACGTAAGCGTTTTGGTAATACTTTCCCAGGCTTGCTCGACTATTTGCAGCAAAATGGCGTTCAATTACCACAATGGGTGCAACGTGCCCGTTTTGAAGGGGCGCCATGGCGTAGCAGAGCAGAGCTAATGCGTGCAAAAAATCGCCCTGAGGTACGTCAGTTTGCACAACTTTTGTATAACACCCGTCACCTCCAGGCTAAATATATTATGAGTCGTGCAATGCGTGCCATGCCCAAGCTGGTTAATAAAACACCGCCGCATCTAAGAGGCCTGGTGGCAAATAATCTAAATGCCGTAGCAAATTCGCGAGGTGGCCGTTATGTACTGGTTGATTACGTGAACTTTAAAGGTGAAGGTCTGAATCGTCATGGCGGTTATAGAGGCCATAACTGGGGACTGCTTCAAGTGTTAGAAGAAATGCGACCCGTACCGGTAGGTCAAGCGGCTTTAAATGAATTTGCCGATGCGGCGATGCGCGTACTGGAACGTCGCGTTAGAAACTCAAACCCGAGTCGCAACGAGCGAAAGTGGCTGCCCGGTTGGCGTAACCGAACGAATACCTATAGAAATCCAGTTTAGACAGTAGGAGTCTAGGATAATAAAAAGGGCTGAATTACCAGCCCTTTTTTATGCCTGCGGATTACATATAGCATGGCAATATCAATCAGTTCGTGATGTCACTTCCAGTAAATGATAACCAAACTGTGTTTTAACGGGTCCTTGAACGGTATTCATAGGGGCACTAAAAACAACTTTATCAAACTCAGGCACCATTTGACCGGGGCCAAAGCTTCCTAAATCGCCACCTTGTGCTTTTGAAGGACAGCTTGAGTATTGCTTTGCCATTTCTGCAAAGTCGGCGCCTTCTTCAATTTGTTTTTTAATATCGTTACATTGCTCTTCGCTTGAAACAAGTAAATGGCGTGCGGTCGCTTGTGCCATGAAAATCTCCTGAAATAGTATAAAAAGAGGAGTATAAGACAACTGCTATGGTTTTTTATAGCAGTTATTGGGAATATTTTCTTTTTTGCCAAAGTCCCTTGCAGATTTATCCAGAGCACATTCTCCACTGAGCATTTGCAGCAGAGAAATGCTATTTTTATTTTTCTGAACAGATTCACAGGCGCTTACACAACGCATACATTGTGAGCATGAATACATTTTGCGTTTGATACTGCGTGGTTTTAATTGAATAGGGCAAGCGATCTCGCAGGAGGCATCACAGCCTATACATTCTTTGGCGCGGCTGCGGTCAAACCCCACTACCATGGCCTTTTTATTGAGCATCCACATAAGGCTTTGAAATAAACCGAGTGAACAGCCAAAGCGGCAAAATAGGTGACGTGCAAAGGTAAATTCCAGTGCAATTACGGTGGTGGCAATGCCCAGAAATATAAGCTGGCCCTGGCTAAAGCTAAAATGAATCAAATTGGCGTAGATTTCTTTTGGTGGTAATAAATAGGTTAATAATGAAATCGCCCAGATAAAGGCAAGCAATAAAATAACTATAGCTGTGACTAGCCACCAGCGTTTATCAGGCCTGATATAGGTGCCATCGAGCTGCTTTTCAGGGAGTGGTTTTCTATCCCACAAGGTCCACTTACCCGATGCGCGACGCATTAGATTATTGACAATCTCAACCACCGATTCATGCGGGCACAACCAGCCACAATAAAGCAAACCCCAACGCCAGGATATAAATGCACCAATAGCCAGAAAAGCAGCAACTGGAATAAAAATCAACTCGGCAAAGTTAATCAACATATCGAAGCTATCGACTTGTCCGGGAAAGCATTCCTGTGCGCTGCGTTGAAAAGTATCAATCCCGATATGCCATTCTGAGCCAAGAAAATAAAAGGTTTGGCTATTAAGATCAAAGCGTAACAGGTTAAAAACAGGCGCCAGTAAATAGAGCAAAAAGAAGCCCAGGCGGGTAATAAACCGAAGCTTTTGTGGCTTTAGCAAAGCGCAGTGCAGGTGTTTGGAGAAAAGGGCAAGCCGAGCTGAAAGCGAGACAATGTTGGAGCGCAGCGACGACTACCCGTATGGGTGCGTTGACAAAACGCATAAAAGGTGGGGGGGTGTACTTTATAGTTTTTAATCATGCTATTGAGTAAGCCTGAGATACAGTAAAGGCAGTTTTTTGGGCAATTCTTCGGCATTTTTAATCATCACAAACGATTTACTTCCAAATAAATAAGGTAAGTAGCTTTCTGCTTCTTCATCTATGGTGATGCAAAAGGGTTTCAGACCTTTTTTTTCGGCTTCGAGTATCGCCTGTCGGGTATCTTCTATGCCGTATCGACCTTCGTATTTATCCAGGTCATTGGGCTTGCCATCGGTGAGGATTAATAACAGCTTTTGGGCGCTGTCCTGCTTTTCCAGTAACTGAGTGGCGTAGCGAATGGCGGCACCCATGCGGGTGTAATAGCCCGGTTTTATTGCATTGATATATCCGCGTGCCTTATTGTCATAGGGCTCTTCGAAGCCTTTTATATGATGAAAACGGATATGATTACGGTTGCGTGATGAAAAACCATGTAGTGCAAAACGATCACCGCTTACTGCCAGAGCTTCGGAAAATAAAAACAGGGCGTCTCTAATCACGTCCACTACACGCGCCTTGTCATTAATATGTGCATCGGTTGACAGTGAAAGATCGGCCAAAAGCAGGGTGGATAAATCGCGGTGCTTGTTTCTTAGTTCGCGATAGACGGGCATATCATTGTTGACATGCCCATGTTTACGGTCTGCCAGAAAATTAATGTAGTTTTCAAGATCAATTTCGGTGCCATCACTTTGTCGGTTTACCCAATGGCGCTGCGGTTGCAGTATTTCAAACTGGCGGCGAATTTTTTTGGCTTGATAGTGCAGTTGTTGTGGTAGTTCAGTCGCTTTGGTATCACGCGATGCCATCAGTTGCAGGCGGCAATGATCCTTTTGCAGGCGCTGTTGTTTGTAATCCCATTCATCAATGAGTATACCTTCACCGAGTACAATATCATCATAGTCACTGGAAGGCAGATCAAGATCAATTTTGATTTTGCTGGCGGTTGTCTGGCTATCCTGAGCAACGCTGATATTGTCCATGTCCTCGACAGTTGCCATAACATCATCATCGTCATCTTCGGTACTGGTGCGATCAATTTTGCTGTATTCTGCCCAGCTCCACAGGCTTTCCAGGCGAAAACTCATCAGACCATGATTGCCTTCTGGCATGTCTTCCCGCTTGCCTTCTTTGCGGGTTTGTTGTTTTTTTTGATTTTTTTTGCTGTTTGCGCCTTCTTCCAGATCAGGGTCTTGCGGTGGTTTGGTATTGCTGATTTCGTGTGGTGCGGGTGCTGGGTGCAACCATAAAGGCACGGCCTGTGGGGGACGTTTAGCATATTGAAGGGTGACTTTTTGCGTGGGGTTTTGCAAGGCCTGTCGAATAGCGCTTTCTTGCTGTGCCTCCTCTTTGGTTAGCTCGGCAAGCTTAGGGCGTTGTTTTAGATGTGCTTCAAGCAATGATTGATAGCGGCTTTCTAAACCAGACCATATTTGCAGGGTTAGCCGTGTTCTTGCCTGATTACGGCTAATCCAGTCGGGGTATTGGCTTTCATCAATTTCCACCGCTGAAAGTGCAATTAGCCAGAGGTATAAATCACGGTTTTGTTGTTGTGATGGGAACAGGGCGATACGCTCGGGAAGCTTAAGCGCTTCTTCATCGCGCCAGGCATATTGCGTTTTTTTACCTGTGCCTGCAATGCGTTCCAGCACGCTGCGACGAGCGTTGTTCGTTGCCTCGGTTGCATTTTCGATGCGCAAACCACCTTCACCACCTAATGCACGAAAGAATATTCCAGCCGTATGGCGAATGTCCTCCAGAGTGACAGCCGCTTCGGGATAGCTTTTATTGGCACGTTTGGTAATAAAGCGGTGCCAGGTTGACCCTACAATTTCTTCAAGCATTGTTTTGCACCGTTGTTGACACAGGTTTAATCAAAATGAGGCAGTAACAGCATCATGGCGATGGAAAAAATTGTTACCACAACGAACCAGAATAAAAAGCGCTTATGTGGCGAGTCTTGCTTATGATTTGGTAGTGGAATGCCGCAATGTGGGCATTGATTGTCACTTGCACCCACTGAATTACCGCAATGTTTGCAGTGAATATCACGCATAGCGAGAAAAGCCATGCATCGCTAAAAAACAGCGACATAATGATTCGCTGCGCTCACCCTTCGGGTCAGCTAAAGCTGTTGTCTCGCTACCGCTCGGCTGAATCGTCCGTTTCAAAAAACGAAACGGCGAGTTCACTAAAAAAGTGGGGGGGTGTACTTTTATAATCACTTTTAGCCCTGTTTTTTGCTGTTTAAGAGGTAAATTCTTCATGACAGGCT
>JALWMR010000127.1:0-7433 GCA_027083815.1 Thiotrichaceae bacterium | reverse complement strand
TGACAGGCTCGTCCAGCGTGCAATGGTGTCGGGAAACAGGTAAACCAGAATAATTAAGGCAGGAATTACATAAAAATAAAGCCGCATTAAGCCTCGCAGCACCTTGTGGGCGTGTTTAAGCTCCATAAAATTATCAACAATAATGCGCCCTTTAATAGCGAGCACAGCCGCCATAATAATAACGCTGATAGCACCGGGAGTAGCACGTTCAGCCATATAGGCGCTAAACAATGTTAATGAAAGCAGTACTAACCACAGCCTGTCTATGTGCTTTATTTCGCTTGTCATGTTATCCGTTGTTGTGAGCATTGTTTTCATTTTCATTGTGTGTTTACCTGATGACATACAGCAGCGGAAAGATGGTAATCCATGCCAAATCAATCATATGCCAGTAAACGGCCATATTAATTAAACCTTCATGCTCGTCTTTGCTATAAATCCCCGTTTTGATTCGATAGATAACCCAGACTAGCCCGGCACTTCCCCAACCCACATGCAGAAAGTGATTAAAGGTAACATAGTAGTAAACGCCGTAAAAAATATTGGTTTCGGTGTCCAGTCCCTGGGCAGTGTTCCACTGATATTCAAAATACTTAATTATCAAGTAAAGGACGCCGCATATCACTGCGCCCCAAAGCCAGCGAGTGCTTTCTTTTAGCTGGTTGTTACGCACGGCGATTACGGCGCGTACTACAAAAAAGCTGCTGGTCAGCATAATGATGGTATTGGCTGTTCCTGCCGGTGTATTGAGCTTGGTTGGGCCTTGGTAAAATAGTTCTGGGTTATGTACTTTGGCGATAAAATAGACAATGAACATAATGGCAAACTCGCTCATTTCAGCCAGAATCGCAAACCAGATTGCCAGGCTTCCCGGAATACTCTCGTTCTTGCGAAAGCTTAGCGAAGGCGTGGTATGGTCGGTATGTGTTGCACTCATATTCATTGCTGTTTTTTAGCCTGCTATTTGTTACCTTGTACTGTTGATTCCGAGCAGGTTTCCAATAATAGGATATTTAAAGTCTTTTTCATTCACCGCTTTGGTAAAGCCTAATATTCCAAGGACTAAAAAGACCGGCACCACTAACATTAAATAAACCTCGGCAGCAATTAGTGCGGTTGCAGATGCATAACCCGCGCTGAGCCAAACATAAAGGTTTAAGACAACAACAATTAAGGTGGTGATGGTACTGGCAAGCAGAGCCTGTTTTAAATGGTTCTTTCCCACCTGGGTGGCGTGTTTATAGGAGATAAAATAAAGCCCCCACAGGAACAGATAAAAGATGCCGACAAACAGTAAATTGGCAATGAAAAAGGCTTCCGCAATGGTTCCGGTATGATCGGGTTTCGTTATTCTGCTGGTGACCTTTTGCTCTGTCATATCCTTATTCACCTATTTTTGCCCGCACCACTTCCATCAGGGCTTCGACTGTTTCTTCATCATCACTTAAAGGTTCGATAATGGCTGCCCGGCAGGCATCAACCGGGTTAAAGCCTGATTTTATCAATGTGGCGGCATAAACCAGCAGACGGGTTGAGGCAGATTCTTCCAGATCGTGATCCTTTAACACACGCAAAGCGTGAGCCAGCTCAATGAGCTGTGTCGCTAGTTGCTCGTCAATGCCCGCTTCCCTGGTTACGATGGTCGTTTCGGTTTGCACATCAGGGTAATCAAAACGTGTTGAGACAAAGCGTTGACGGGTGGAGGGTTTCATTCCTTTAAGCAGATTCTGATAACCGGGGTTGTAAGAGACAACCAACATAAATTCAGGCGGCGCACTGAGTAACTCGCCAGTGCGTTCTATTGGCAGAATACGCCGGTCATCAGAAAGAGGGTGGAGTACCACGGTGGTGTCTTTGCGTGCTTCAACAACTTCATCCAGGTAACAAATAGCGCCTTCGCGAACCGCTTTGGTCAGGGGACCATCCTGCCAGTAAGTCTCACCATCGCCAATTAAATGACGACCCACCAGATCGGCAGCGGTCAGGTCATCATGACAGGCAACGGTATAGAGAGGGCGCTTTAATTGAGCTGCCATGTGCTGGATAAAACGGGTTTTACCGCAACCGGTCGGGCCTTTAATCAGCATGGGTAGCTGATTGTTATAGGCATGCTCAAAAAGTTCCACCTCATTATTCTGTGGCTGATAATAGGGCGTTGTCTGTTGTTTTGTTTTAGTCATATTATTGGTCTATAGATCCTTCTCTGTAACCGTTCATAACGGCGAATTTTGCAGTCATCATATCCATCGTATTAACATGATTGTCAAACCAGGCGGGCCAAAGTGTAAAAACATAGTCCGCCAGCACCTCAATATCATGATCTTGTTGCCAGGCTTGTGTCGCCGATTTTAACCGGTTTAAGGTGACTTCATGCTCTTCGGAGTGTATCCGGTAGGCAGGGAACCCGGTTTCTTGCATTAGTTCGTTCTCGCGCTTGAAGTGCGCCACGGTATGCTCTATCCAGGCTTGCATTTTTTGGGTGATTTCTGTGGCTTGCTCCTTGCCTGGTGAGTTACTGTGTTGATACTGTTCGATTAATTCTCCAAGTTCATTAACAAGGTCTATTTCTTCAAAGTGGGTATTATTCATAAAATCCAAAGCAACCTGAGGAATTGTATTGCTTTGTAGAATCGTTTTTTGTTTTCTGATAGTCATGACTTCTCCAATAGTTTGTTATTGGTCAACCTTATGTGCTTTTCTTATGTGCCAGTAAGGCTAATAAGGTAGACGATGGCAATGGCGCTGGTAACGCCCCATAACCAACCATACATAATGACGCGCCATAGCAGGGAGACACCACGAAGCTCCATATAATCCCGAATTATTAATGTACCTTTTATAACCGCAGTTAGCAGTAAGATGAGTACCGCAAAGACCCCGCCAAAGCCTAATTTTCCTATACTGTAGGTAAACAGGGTCAGGGTTACCATGCTTAGCCAGACAGTATGAATGTTGTAGTATTTTTTGAGTCTTTTGTTCATGCTTTGTTTGACACTTCAGCGAATAATATAAACAAGCGGAAATAAAATAATCCATACCAGGTCAACCATGTGCCAATAGGATGCACCTGTTTCTACGCCGGTGTGATTGCTTGCACTGTACTTTCCCTGCTTTGCTTTGATAATCACAGCAAACAAAATAACCATGCCAAGAATCACATGAAAAAAGTGAAACAGGGTGAGTGACAGGTAGAACATATAAAAGGTATTGGTACTCATGCCAATACCTTCTGAAAACTTGTCGTAATATTCGAGTGATTTGAGTAGCAGAAAGCCTGTGCCAAAGCCAACGGCAATATAAAGATTGTTAATACACGCTTTAACCTGATCGGCACGAATAGCGTGAACCGCACGTATTACAAAATAACTGGAGGTAATCAGTAAAATCGTATTGGCTGCGCCCGATTCTTTATTTAAGGTGAGTTGGTACTGATTAAATAACTCAACGTGCTGGGCGCGCATTATGGCGTAAGCCAGAAAAGCAATGGCAAAAACCAGTAGCTCCATAAAAATAAAAAACCAGATAGCCAAGTCGCCGGGTAACAGTTTCGGCTCGTTTTCAATGACAGCTGTTTCAGATGATGTGGGTATGCTCGACATGCAGAGAACTGTATTCGGACAAGCCATTTAATGCCTTGATAAGTGTCAAGATTGGCTTGTGCCCTGTATCAAGTGTCTATGCGGAGAAAAGTGGCAAAAAGTGGGGGGGTGTACTTTTTATCCATCCTTATTATCAATTTTTAGTTAATTTATCACCTGACCAGGCTCTTACCAATGCCCAAACGGCGATTACTATAAAAATAGTATGCACAATGGTGAAATAGGAAATCACATAAACCCATGTCCATGGTGAGTTAAAGCCGCCCAGAAGAATCATTAAGGCGCTTACTAAAAAAAGTGCAGCAAAGGCAACCAAATTAAGCTTGATTCCCAATTTGGCATGGTAATGGTCAATTTGACCGGGTTTGGTGTTTTTGTAAATAAATAATAGATAGATAAAGCTAATAACGGGTAGTAGAGTCAGGTTTAACAAAGAGGCAAGTGCCACATTGGAGGCATTTTTAAGCTGTTCATTGGTATGCTGTGCTTGCTTCATTGTGTGCTCTCATTAGCTATGTTTGGTTGAGGTCTCCTATAATAGTAGATGATTATCCAATAAAAATACCGCCAGGAGGCGGTATTTTTATTGGTCCATGAGATGAAAATTAACTCGTTACGGCTTTTTTCATATCAAGATCTTCCACTATTTCAACCTCTTTTCCTTTTGCAAAGAAGCTGTAGACATACAGGATTAGTCCAACCAGAAAGACCAGGCCAGCAAACTCACGTAGCCAGTAGAATAAAGCCAGTTTCTCTTGAACCACAATGAAAGGTAGGGGCGCTTCCGAGTAACGTTGTAAATAAACTTGCAAGATACCCGCACCCGTAAGGAACAAAGTGATAAACACCATAGACACGGTCATTAACCAGAAAGACCACATTTCGATAACTTGAGCGCGCTCATTATTGGCTTGTTTGCCGCGAATAATGGGCATTGCATAAGAAATAACGGTCAAGTTCACCATGACGTAAGCACCGTAGAATGCCATGTGACCATGGGCAGCGGTTATCTGGGTACCGTGTGTATAGAAGTTTACAGGGGCTAATGTGTGCAGGAAGCCCCATACGCCAGCGCCCAGGAAAGCCATAACCGCAGTACCCAAAGCCCATAAAACAGCCGCTTTATTGGGGTGGTTACGACGTCTTTTATTAACCACATTAAAGGCAAACAAGGTCATCATGAAGAAGGGGATTGGCTCAAGTGCAGAGAAAATAGAACCCAGCCACTGCCAGTAATCAGGTGTACCGATCCAGAAGAAGTGGTGACCTGTTCCGACCAGGCCAGAAATCAGAGCCATGGCAATAATGATGTAAAGCCACTTTTCAATAACTTCTCTGTCAACGCCAGTTACCTTTATCAGTACATAGGCCAGCATTGATGCCATGATTAACTCCCATACGCCCTCAACCCAAAGGTGTACCACAAACCACCAGAAGTATTTATCCAGTACCAGGTTATCTGGCACATAGAATGCGAACAGGAAGAATACTGCAAGGCCGGTTAAACCCGTTAACAATACCAGGTTAATAACGGTTTTACGACCGGTTAGAATTGTCATGCCGATATTAAACAGGAAGGCCAGGGCGACAATAACAATACCAATTTTGGTAATGGTAGGTTGCTCCAGGAATTCCCGTCCCATAGTGGGCAACAAGTCATCCATGGTCATTTCTGCAAGGGTTGCATAGGGCACCAGCAAGTAACCTAAAATGGTCAATGCGCCGGCAACCAGGAATATCCAGAACATCAGCTTTGCAAGCCAGGGGGCAAACAGTTCTCGCTCCGATTCTTCCGGTATCAGATAGTAGGCAGCTCCCATAAAGCCGAATAATAACCAAACAATTAACAAGTTGGTATGTACCATGCGGGCAACATTAAAGGGTATCGCCGGGAACAGAAAGTCACCCCATACGTACTGCAGCCCCATTGTTACGCCGAACAGTATCTGGCCGATAAAGAGAGCAATAGCCGCAATAAAATACAGCCTGGCAATAGATTGTGATTGATATTTCATAGTGTCTTCTCCTTATCCTTGTACATTGGGTGGCCAGTTTCTGGCAGTTTTTATGCCATCTACATACTTTAGGAATTGAGCAAGTTCCTCAAGCTGTTCATCGGTAAAGTTGAACTGAGGCATGCTTCGACGTCCAGGTATTCCATTTTTGGGGCGACTTTTAATAAAGCCTTTAATGGCATCAGTACTTTTGCCAAAACGGGTATAGACATTGCCAAGTTCAGGTGCAAAATAAGCACCTTCACCCAATAAGGTGTGGCAGCCAATGCAGTCATTTTTCTCCCACAGTCGCTTACCTGCAGCTACCTGCTCGGTAAGGTTATCTCTATTATCAGTTTTCGGTATGGTGGTTACGGTGTCTACGGTGAGACCTATCAGTACCAGGAAGAAGAAAACACCTCCTCCATAGTAGATATTCCGTGCCATGCCTTTTGTAAAGGTTTCTCTCATAGCTGCCTCTCGCTTCAGTTCAATTAAATAGATGATTATTGAGATTTCTCACTTGCCGACTTTAGTTTTCAAATAGTAGTGAGTCCTTGATGTTAATCAAGCAAAGACTGTTGTATCATCCCTGATTGCGAGTGAGTTGATATAAGAAGGGAAAGGATGACATTAGACCCCAGGTTTTACGAAATAATGAGGAAAAATCCGTTATTTATGGATTTATGCGAAGAAAGATTTTTACAGGTAGTTGAAGGGACTATTTGTTCTAAATTAAAAACGGGCGAAACACTATTCAGGCAATTTCAGCCTGCAACAGATTTTTTTCTCATTGTGCAAGGTAAAATTAAAATCAGTTTATTATCAATCGAAGGCACAGAAAAAGTAGTCGACATTATCAATGAAGGAAATACCTTTGCAGAGGCGATTATTTTTAAGGGAATGAATGGTTATCCTGTCAATAGTGAAGCCTTATCCGATGTAACAGTGCTAAAAATCAATGCAGAAAGATATATTGAGACGCTGAGCAGTTCACCAGAGGCGTGTTTTAAGGTCATGGGCTGCCTGAGTGCGCGCGTTCACTGGCTAATGAATGAGATGGAACGCTTGAGTTTACATAATGCAACTTACCGGTTGATTAGCTTTTTGCTTGAGAATGTTCCAGAAGAAAGAGAAACTCAGGTAGAGCTTACCCTTTCTGCACCCAAACACGTTATTGCCTCGCGGATTTCCATTACGCCCGAAACACTTTCAAGAACTCTGAAAGCCTTATCGAAAAAGGGCTTGTTGGAAGTACATGATAGCCACATTACATTGCTTGACCCAGCTGAATTGAGGCATATTGTTTCAATAGGCTAAGAAGCTCTGTGAATAAGGTACTCAGTATTTAATGTAGCTATAGCCTTTTTCCTGTAGCTCCATAATGTGAGGGACGCCCGCCTGGGTTGTGGTTACACCTTCAATCAGTTTTGGCATAATTCCGGTTTGCTCTTTTACGGTAATAAGTGTGTTCATGCAGGCAGTAAAGGTTACATCCTGCATGGCCAGGCTTGATATTCTTGATGCCAGTGGGCTTTGAGGGGTAAGCATTCGGTAACCGGGGCCAAAAGCGACCAGTTCAATTTCGACATTGTCCATTCCGTAATGCTTTTGAATATTAACGATATTACTTAAGGCTGTTTTTTGCGCGAGAATATCATTGGAGCTTATTTGAATAACGAGCCTGTGTGTGTCGTTGGCAAAGGTATTTAGACTAAAGCTAAAGAAAAGTAAAAAAGTAAAAAGTTTTATCATATTATTTAGGTTGAGCGAATTCATTTTTTGTTCTATCCGTGCGGGTTGGTCTATGTGTATATTTTGCCTTTAGTCAGGACTAAAA
>JALWMR010000126.1 GCA_027083815.1 Thiotrichaceae bacterium | reverse complement strand
CCCTGCCCGCTACAGTTGGCGTTATGGCTCCGGGTGATTATGTGTTTAACACGGACGATAAAGAAAAAATGACAGTGATTAGTGGCGCTTTAACGGTTAAGTTGCCCGATTCCGAGCATAAACAGACCTTTTCTGCCGGTGAATCGTTCAATGTGCCTGCTAATAGCACATTTGATGTGTCTGTTAGTGAAGAAACGGCTTATCTTTGCCTCTATGGTTAGTTTTTTATTGACTATAGTAAGATTAAAAGTACACCCCCCCACTTTTTTCCCCTTTTCTCCGGTATAAACTATGACAAGCGTAACTATTGGCACTCCCCTGTCTGCAACCGCAACCCGCGTCCTCTTTTGTGGCGGTGGTGAGCTTGGTAAAGAGGTTGTGATTGAATTACAGCGTTTTGGCGTTGAAGTGATTGTGGTGGATCGTTATCCCAACTCGCCCGCCATGCAGGTAGCGCATCGTAGCCATACGATTTCAATGCTGGATGGTGAGGCGCTACGCAAGGTCATTGAGCTTGAAAAGCCTGATTATATTGTTCCTGAGATTGAAGCTATCGCCACCGATACCCTGGTCGCTTTAGAAAAGGAGGGCTTTACTGTTATCCCCACGGCGAAAGCCACAAAACTGACCATGAACCGCGAAGGCATCCGTCGCCTGGCTGCTGAAGAACTGGGTATAAAAACATCACCCTATCGTTTTGCTGAAAGCCGTGAAGAATTTGATACGGCCGTTGATGAGGTGGGTATTCCCTGCGTTATCAAACCAATAATGAGTTCATCCGGCAAGGGACAAAGCACCATTAAATCAACAGCCGATATTGACAAGGCATGGGAATACGCTCAGGAAGGCGGGCGCAGTGGCGCGGGCAAGGTGATTATTGAAGGCTTTGTTGATTTTGATTATGAAATTACCCAGCTCACGGTGCGCCATCAGGATGGAGATAAAATAGTGACCAGTTTTTGCAAGCCTATCGGTCATATACAAGTCAATGGTGATTATCGTCAATCCTGGCAACCACAGGCTATGAGCGCACAGGCGCTTGCCAGGGCGCAAGAAATTGCTGCTTCGGTCACCGAGGCTTTAGGTGGTCGGGGAATTTTTGGCGTTGAGCTGTTTATTAAAGATGATGAGGTTATTTTTAGCGAAGTCTCACCACGCCCGCACGATACCGGCATGGTTACCATGATATCGCAAGATTTATCTCAGTTTGCACTCCATGCGCGCGCTATTTTGGGTTTGCCTATCCCCAATATTCATTTTCATGGGCCATCTGCCAGTAGCGTTATCTTGCCAGAAGGTGATTCTAGCCAACTCAGCTTTAAACACCTCGAAAAAGCACTGCAAGAACCTGATACACAGCTGCGCTTATTTGGCAAACCTGAAGTTGTCGGCGAAAGGCGCATGGGCGTGGCTTTGGCGCGCGATAAGACTGTAGATGCAGCCAAACAAAAGGCAATTCGCGCATCTTCGGCGATTGAATTCACCTTTTAGAGACCTTTGCATGAGAGTATGGCGAGAGAAAATTAGCGTAATTTTTATCCGCCATATCTTTCGTGCAAAGGTCTCTTTTAAGCTTAAATATCAGATTTGGTTAGTTTTAAGCGCCTATTTTATTTATAATTTTGGCCATTTTGGGGTCTAACTATTATACAAAGTACACCCCCCACCTTTTTGGGCATTTTGTCCGGAATACAACTTTGGCTTAATCTTAGGGCTTTATAAAGGAATATAGTAAATGAGCGATCAATTAGTTGATGCAATAATAACGCCAACAGAGCATCTTAACCTTCTCTCGCAACTGGAAGTCAATAAGCTACTCGACACCAGCAAGAGCGGCTTGTATAACCTGTTTCGCCGTTGCGCCCTGGCGGTATTAAGCCATGGGAATTATACCGACGATGCCAAAGAGTTGCTTGAGCGCCACAAACAGTTTGATATTCGCATTATTCAGCAAGACCGTGGCCTTAAGCTTGAAGTAATGGGCGCACCAGCCGATGCCTTTGTTGATGGGAAAATGATTAAAGGCATCAACGAACACCTGTTTGCTGTGCTTCGCGATATTATTTTCACCTATGATGCCATTATTGATAACCCCAAATTTGATTTAAACGATAGCGATGGCATCACCAATGCGGTGTTCCATATTTTGCGTAATGCCGGAATTTTACGCAGTAACGGAAAGCTCAAACTAGTGGTTTGCTGGGGGGGCCATTCCATTTCACGTCTGGAATATGATTACACCAAAGAAGTGGGTTATCAGTTAGGTTTGCGCGCTCAAAACATTTGCACCGGCTGTGGGCCCGGTGCTATGAAAGGCCCCATGAAAGGGGCCACTTTTGGTCATGCCAAACAACGTATTAAAGATGGACACTATTTGGGCATGACCGAGCCTGGCATTATTGCGGCTGAGTCACCCAACCCCATTGTTAATGATCTTGTCATCATGCCTGATATTGAAAAACGGCTTGAAGGCTTTGTACGCACCGGCCACGGTATTATTGTGTTTCCGGGTGGTGCAGGAACAACCGAAGAAATTCTTTATATTCTGGGCATTTTACTACACCCCAAAAATGCCTATATTCCCTTTCCGCTAATTTTCACAGCTCCCAAAGAGTCACGTCATTATTTTGAACAAATCGATGAATTCATCGGTGCTACATTGGGTGAAAAAGCACAAAAGCGCTATGAAATCATTATAGATGACCCTCAAAAAGTAGCGCGCAAGATGAAAGCGGGCATTAAAAAGGTCAGGGATTTTCGTCGTGAATACAACGATGCCTACTATTTTAACTGGTTATTGAAAATTGACCCTGAATTTCAGATTCCCTTTGATCCTACTCACGAAAATATGACAAACCTGAATCTGAGCAAGGATCAACCAACCCACAAACTGGCCGCCAACCTGCGCCGCGCATTTTCGGGAATAGTCGCTGGCAATGTTAAGGATGATGGTATTAGCGCCATTGAAAAGCACGGTTTATTTGAGCTCAGTGGAGACAAGGAAATCATGCAGAAGATGGATGCCTTGCTCAGGGCCTTTATTAAAGATCAACGCATGAAATTGCCCAGTGATACACCCTATCAACCTTGTTATAAAATAAAAGGCGCCTGATTAATCATGTTCAGCTTTGGTTAATTCAAATCATGATATATAAGACATCGTAATAAAATAATCGACAACAGGGCTTATACGTTTATAACAATAATTATTTTTATGATGATATCTTTGTACAACACATAATAATGGATAACAAGTCGGGGAAACCATGAGGGAGCATCCTCACAAGCTAAAACATTTCGTTGCGACACTTCTGATCGGCCTGGCCTTAATGGGCAGCCAGTTTTGCCGTGCAGAAGTTATCAATATTCCGGTTAAACGTAGTGTGGCGACCCAACCTGTTACAAAGCTTGAGATAATAGCGATTGTAAAATCGCTGCTACATGGTCGAATTTTATCCGTAAAAAAACAATCAAGCTACAGCAACCCGGATTGTCACCTGGTGAAACTACTAGAAGATAAGGGTGAATTTCAAATGATTAAGCTTGGTTGCTTTGTTGATAATAATATCGTCCAGTCGGATAAATAAACCTTTCCTAAATACGCTAACTCAGCCCTTATAAAATTTATTTTATCCTGGCATACAGTGTGTATAATATCGCTGTTCCTGATTAATGGACACCAAACTGAATCACAATTAAAATACCACGTAAATTCAAACAATTAAATGGGGTCTCTCATGAGAGTACTGGTTGTCGAAGATGATACGGATATACGCGAACAACTGATTGATACATTTCAATCTTCGGGCTATGTCGTTGATGCAGCAGCTGATGGCGCACAAGGGTTATATTATGCACTTGAGTATCCCATTGATATTGCCATTATCGACTTGGGTCTTCCTGAAGTCAGCGGTTTGGAGATTATTAAAAAACTACGTGAACGCGGCAAGGAATACCCCGTCATTATCCTCACTGCCAGAACACGTTGGCAAAACCGGGTTGAGGGTCTGGAAGCAGGTGCTGATGATTATGTCGACAAGCCTTTTCATCACGAAGAATTACTTGCCCGGATGCGCGCCCTGTTACGACGAACCGGTCGTTGGTCACAAGCAGAGTTTTCCTGTGGGCCAATTCGTTTAAATACCTCCGAACAGCGTGTCATTGTGGACAATGAAGAAATATCGCTAACAGCCTATGAATACAAAGTCATTGAACATTTAATGATGCATGCAGGTGAGGTTATCTCTAAAACAGATCTCACCGAAAGCATGTACGATGATGAGTCTGATCGTGACAGTAATGTCATAGAAGTGTTTATTCGCCGTTTGCGCATGAAGCTTGATCCTGATGGTCTGATTAACCCCATCGAGACACTACGCGGGCGCGGCTATCGTTTTACACTATCAAGAAATAATCAAGACGTATAAGCAGGAGCCTTGCTAATAACTTGATGAATTCACTTAAAAGCCGCCAATTTTTAAGTGCCCTGGCAATCATATTCCTGGGCATTCTGGTTCTTGGCGGTGCCTTATTTTACGTCACCCAGCACAAGATGCTTCAAAATGAGAAAGCAGCCTTAAGCAAAACGGGCCTGGAATTACTGGGTTTTATCGAATTTGAAAAGGGCAAGTTCATTATTGACAAAAGCGCCAAAAATGACTTTCTGGCATTTCTGATTAAAAACAATTTTAGTAAACTCACCACTGAAAAATTTGCCTATATTCAACACACCAAATCTCGAAATATTGTATGGCATAGCCAATATCCTTTTACAGACATCAGTGAAAGTCGCTTCTCCAATGATAAGCGCAAAGTGTTTACAACCTTTCACCTAAATATGCCAAGCAATGTTGAAGACACTGATATTCTGCACCCTGAAGATACTCAGGGTCGAAATATTTCTAAACTGGATGGCGCAGAAAATTATATCGTTTATGCGCGTGGTTTTAGTTATAAACCCTTTGGTGACTATCAATTAATTCTTGCCAAATCGGCGGCTGCCCTGCAAAAAGGGCACAATGAAATTATCCGTAATATATTGTTACTATTTCTTATAACCACCATTTTAGTGTTGATCTCACAGCTAGTCAGCAGTTACCTGGTGATAACGCCCATTCGCCAGTTTGAAAAAGAAATACACCGAATTGAGTCGGGTGAACAAAAACTGATTACCAAAAGCTACCCGACTGAGTTGGCCGCCGTAAAAAGTGCCGTTAATGCTTTAATCAATGCCGAGAAGGGCCAAAAACAACGTTACCGCGACGCACTTGACGACCTGGCGCATAGCTTAAAAACACCACTATCTGTGTTGCAGAATTCAGCAGATCGAAGTGAAAATGACACCATAAAAACCCAGGTGCAGCGTATGGATGACATTATTGCTTATCAACTACGCCGTGCCGTCGTCAATGACCATGGAACCATTGTCAAACAGCAGGCCGTCAGGCCAGTATTGTATCGCTTGAAAGAATCACTTCTAAAAGTATATCGGGATAAACCGTTCGAATTTGTCATTAACGTTGATGAGTTTTCAAAGTGTCGTATGGAAGAGGATGACATGATGGAAGTATTAGGCAACCTGATTAATAATGCCTGTCGTTTTTGCGAGAAAATAGTTGAAATAACTGCCACTCAAAATGGCGACATACTCATTATTGATATTGATGATGATGGCATGGGCTTTCCCGATAAAAATCCTTCAGAACTGCTTCAAAGAGGTATCCGTGCTGATAGTCAATCCGATGGACAAGGCATTGGTTTGGCAGTAAGTACTGAAATTATCGAGGCCATTGGTGGCAAAATCGAACTACTAATATCGCCTTATGTCGGCGCAAGGGTTAGGCTTCACCTGCCCACTTAATCTTCTCTTTTAATTAGGGAACCTGATTAAGGAAACACTGATTAAAAAATACACCCCCCACCTTTTTATGCGTTTTGTAAACGCACCCTTCGGGTAGTCGTCGCTGCGCTCCAACATTGTCTCGCTTTCAGCTCGGCTTGCCCTTTTCTTCGTCTATGCCTCCCTTTTGTCCCGACCGAACTATTATCTCATCTCAGCACTTTGACACTTAAATGGCAACTAACTAAACCACAAAGGACTGAAAGTACATAGTTTTAAACGAGCTGTCTGGGACACTAAATAAAAGGCCAGGCGTAATAAGTGACAAATGGATTTGTAATTCGAAAGAATACATGAAACAACAAGAGAAATGAATGGCGTCCCCACGGGGACTCGAACCCCGGTTACCGCCGTGAAAGGGCGGTGTCCTAGGCCACTAGACGATGGGGACCTTAGGATCATTCAAGTAGATAAATTGTATAAAATGGCGTCCCCACGGGGACTTGAACCCCGGTTACCGCCGTGAAAGGGCGGTGTCCTAACCGCTAGACGATGGGGACACTGGTAAGTATCTTAAAAAGACGCTTTTATACTTTATAACTACTTTTTTATAGATTCATCAGACTCTAATGAGTCATCCAAATCTTGTAATGACCTACGCTCATTTAACGCAGAATCATCACGGGACGAGAACATAACAGATGTTGCCAACCCAGTAAACAAGAACATGAAACCAGTTGGCACAGCCAGTAAAAAACGTATCGCCCATTTATCATAATCAGCAAACATAAGCCAAAAGCCGACAATTAAACCGACAACGGCAAGTATTAAACCGAAAATAAACAGTATTTGGCCAAATAGGACAATTTTATTCATCGTTCAGGTAGCAACCATAGTAACTTTTAGAACTCATAAAATTTAAGCCTGCTGACCATTTAAACACACCAGGTTATTTTACCCGGTATCAGTTTCTTTAAATGGTGGAGCTAGGCGGGATCGAACCGCCGACCTCTGCAATGCCATTGCAGCGCTCTCCCAGCTGAGCTATAGCCCCACTGCCAAAAGAAGCGCGAATTGTGAGGCAAAGCCGATAATCTGTCAAGCATATTTATTTTAAGTTTTACTATCAAATTATCTCATTCAGTCAGCCTGGATTAAGTATTTTCAGGGTATGCTACAATATGTCATGTGGAAAAGAATGTTCACCTGATAAGTAACAGAAAAATATACAAAAGAACTAATGTTGATTTCTATTGTCAAGATGTATTGACAGGGGAGTGATAGAGAAATACATTTATCCTTATGTTCTGAGACAAGAAATAAACGGTCTTCAGCTAGAGGCCTTTACGATTAAAAGACTCAAACAAACGGAAAACCATCAAGGGTATAAAAATAAGAATGATGAATTTAATTGCACCTTTAAAGGGTTTCAAAGCAATAACACTTGTATTGCTTATATTCTTTACTCACTTGAGTAATATAGTATTTGCAGCACCAAATACGCGCTCACCCCTTGGCATTAACAGCAATGAAGTAATGGATGATGATGCCAGCATCCCCTTTATCAATATTTTTAAAACATCCATCCCTTTTGAAGAAGCCCGTCCCTGGTTAACCAAAGGAAAAGTCGAATACGATAAAGATGGCTGGCCAAAGCGGCTCAATGGTGGCCAGGCTGGTACTCGCTTCCTTTATAAACTGCCAAAGGGTACTGTTCCAGAAGGTTTATACACGGTTCTCTATGACGGCGAAGGAATTTTAACATACAGCGATGATGCTAAACTGGTAAATCGTGAACCTGGCAAAGACATCATCTCTATCAAAGCAGGCAAGGATAATGAGTTTCGGGTAAAACTGATTATCAAAAACAGTAATCCTGATAACTATCTGCGTAATATCCGCGTTTTATTACCAGGTGGTATCTGTTCTAATAATCCGTTCAAACGGGTAAATAACGAAAAGTACTGCCGCGGATCACGTTATTTAGCGTTTGAAAAATACCATGAAAGTCTTATTTTCAACCCTGACTATTTAAATTATATGAAAGACTTTAAAGTCATTCGATTTATGAACATGTCAGGTATCACCCGTAACCCTCTCAGCTCATGGGATAAAAGACCAAAAGTAAACAATGCAACATGGGCTGGAAAACAAGGGGTTCGCGGAGCACCTATCGAAATTATGGTCGCGCTTGCCAATAAACTTAATGCCGACCCATGGTTTAACATGCCGCACAAGGCAGACAATAATTTTATTCGTCATTATGCCCAATACGTTAGGGACAATCTCAAGCCCGGATTGAAAGCCTATATCGAATATACCAATGAAGCCTGGAACACCATTTTTACCCAGGCACACTACGTTCGGGATATGGGTGAACGCCTTCAGCTTGATGAAGATCGGGATAAAGCCGGTTATAAATATTTTTCAATGCGCTCTGTGCAGATTTTTGATATTTGGGAGCAAACCTTTGGTGGCACCGACCGCATCGTTCGTGTCATGGGCAGCTGGGCAGGCTGGACGCGCGTTTCCGAGATGCTACTATCATACCGCAACGCCTATAAAAAAACCGATGCAATCGCTATTGCACCCTATTTCTTCCCAAGTCTGAAAAGTGCCAAACGAGCCCGCAGTGTCGCTCAACTTTTTAAAATGATGTACGACCCAAAAGAAAAATATTCAATCCCAAGGGTTTTAGGGTATATCTACAAGAACGCTGAAATAGCCAAAAAATTTGGAGTTGACCTAATTGCCTATGAAGGTGGGCAACATTTAGTTGACTGGAAAAGCCGCAATACCAGCTCTCACCCAACAAAGCTGATGATAAAAGCAAATAAGGATTGGCGTATGGCCAAAGCTTACAGCATCTTTATGCGTGGTTGGAAAGATAATGGTGGCAAACTATTTGTTAATTTCTCCGCCCCTAGAACCTATCAGTGGTTTGGTAGCTGGGGTACCAAAGAGTATATAACTCAGCCACTTGCCAAAGCACCAAAACACCGTGCCCTACTTCAATTTGCACGTAAACACCCTTGCTGGTGGAAATCCTGTACCTCCCGACAATATGCCCGTTTACAAAAACCAGCGAGTAATCCGGTAGGTGATGTATTTGCCCTGGTTCCTTCCAAACCAAACAAGAATAAAAAGAAAGTTTTAGTTGCAACAAATAAAGCTACAAATCAGCGTTCCGTTATTGGAACAAAAATCCCTGCCAGTAAAACTGCACAAGCCAGACAAGTTGCCAGGACTACCAGCCAAACTGAAAAAGCAACCACAGTAGCCAAAACAAATACAGGAAGAAGCATTGCTATTTGGGACTCTGCCAAAACAATGACAATGGCAAACAATAAACAGCCAGTAGCTCCTGCAACAAAAATTTCTGTTATAAACTCAAAACGAAAAGCACCTAAAAAACAAACACCTGTTCGTATTGCTTCTAATAAACAAACCCTTGCACCACATGATGCAGTAGTTCACCGCTTTAGGGGTCGAGGCAGAATGTGGTCAAACAAAGCTGCCTTACGCTTGAGAAATATCGTAGATGGAAAAATAAATGGTGGAAATGACCTTTCAGCAGTTTGGCAAACACATTGGGATGACAAATTCCTGTATGTACGTGTTGATACGGTAGATGATAAATTCGTTCGAGACTCTCAAGTACCCTGGAGTGATGATTCAATAGAAATTTATATTGATGCAGATGGCAGTCGTTCTAGTAAGTTTGATGGCAAAAACGACTTTCATTTTATCTATCGCTGGAAAGATCGAAATGTAAACCTGAGTAGAAATTCACCTCACAAAAGAATGCTGGGAATACGTCAGACCATGATTCGTACAGATAAGGGTTATACACTGGAAACAGCGATCCCCTGGCGTACCCTGGGTGTTCGTCCCAAAGCAGGAAACCGGATTGGTATTGATGTACAAATCAATGATGACGATAGTGGTAACGGTCGCGATGGAAAGCTGGCCTGGTATTCAAAAAATGACAATGCCTGGGCTAACCCGCAAAACTTTGGTCGTTTGATTCTCGGTATTTAGGAGTCTGTCTGGGAATAGGTAGCGTAGCGAAACACACAGGAAAGCCATAATGTGAGCTTATTGAAAGAGGCGAATAGCCGTCACTATTTAACGAATTCAACAAGCTCATATTATGGTTTTAATGGGATTTGCAGTAGCTTCTCTATTCTTGGACTGGCTCCTGGTCCTTGATATATAATCAGCACTCCAAAGGCAACTTGATTAAGCTGTAGCCAATCCTCATAATTCTTTATTCTTTTGGGGTATTGTTTTTGTACTCTGAAGCCAAATATTTCATCGGGGACAAATATGCGCCTATCCAAAGGTTTGCTTTTTACCATAGCTTTAGTCATAGCCATTGCAGCCTTGGCGCCCTATCTTTATAAGCGCTATCAAGCCTATCAAAACTTTCATGTACCTGCGGCTAAACCACCTGCAAATGAAAGTTCATTTCCAATCTTCAAGAAAGGAAAAAAGGTTGAAACAGTCAAAAAACCACCCAAATTCAAACCGGGAAAAGAACCCATATTGGGAATCAATACCGCCGATGTCCGCGAAGACACCTCCAGTGTTCAGTTTTTAAACCTGTTTAAATCGGCCATTCCCTTTAATGAAACGATACCCTGGGGTAGCTCTAAAGATGTCGAATACGACAAGAATGGCTGGCCAACCAAACTGAATGGTGGCAAGGCTGGCACCAAGTTTTTAAACCGACTTCCAGAAGGCACTATAGAAGATGGCTTCTTCACCGTTCTTTATGATGGCGAAGGTGAAATCTTCTACGGCAACGATGCACGCCTGGTGGTGCATCGCCCAAACCGGGACATTATTGAGATCAAATCGGGTAAGGATCATATCTTGAATGCCTCTTTATTTATTAAAAAAACCACCCCTGACAACTACATTCGCAATATTCGCATCTTGCCAGAAGGTGGTGTTTGTGAGGGTGCGCGGCATATTCGCGTCAAATCCGCCAAGGAATGCAAGGGGGAAAAATACCTGGCTTTCGAAGATAATGAAGACACCCTGATTTTCAACCCGGACTACCTCAATTTTATGAAAGATTTTCAGGTTATCCGTTTTATGAATATGTCGGGCATGACGCGCAACCCCGTCGAAAAATGGCAAGATCGCAATACCCTGGAAAAAGCTACCTGGGGCGGTAAATATGGCTCTCGTGGCGCACCCGTTGAAGTGATGGTCGAGTTAGCAAACCAGACTAAAACACACCCCTGGTTTTCAATGCCCTATAAAGCTAGCGATGACTATGTTCGCAAATTCGCCGAATACGTCAAAAAACATCTTAACCCAAACCTGAAGGCCTATATTGAATACAGCAATGAAGTCTGGAACCCGATTTTTATCCACCATGACTACGCCATCGAACAGGGGCTGAAAGAAAGGCTGGACAGCAATAAATCATTGGCGGGTTATAAATGGTATTCAAAACGTAGTGTTGAAGTCTTTAAAATCTGGGAAGAAGTTTTTGGCGGTGACAAGCAACTGATTCGCGTTATGGGAAGCTGGGCAAGCAACCCCAATATGTCGAGCCAGATATTGGCCTATCAAGATGCCTATAAACATACCGATGCAATAGCCATTGGACCTTATATTTCTGCTCATCCCAAAGTGTTACGCAAAGCTAAAAATGTTGATGATATTTTTAAGGCAATGCTGGATAAAAAATCAAAATGGGGCATGAATTCAATCATCTCTTATATCCAGAATCAGGAAAAAGTTGCCAAATCCTTTGGTGTTGATTTAGTCGCCTATGAAGGCGGACAGCATCTGGTTGACTGGGATACCCGTCGCGTAGACGAAGACCCAAACCCCCTGCTCTACGCAGCCAACCGCGACCCACGCATGGGCATTATTTACGATCAATTATTACGTGAATGGAGTCGCGCCGGTGGCAAGCTATTTACTGCTTTCAGCGCTCCACGTATTTATAGCTGGTATGGCAGTTGGGGAGTAAAAGAACACATCCGCCAGCCACGTGCTGAAGCACCTAAATATGATGCGCTACTTCGCTACCTGAATAACCGCCTGCACCCAGAAAAGAAAGAAGCGAATGCCACACCAGGAATCACGCCAAAGAAAGCCACAAAAATAAAAGTACATTATGCCAAAAAGCCCACACAAATCTGGAATATGAGCCTGGCAAAAACCCTACCTGATTTACTCACCGATAACGACCCCAGTGATATTTCGGCTCAGTGGCAAGCTAATTGGGATTCAAAACACCTCTACCTCAGCTTTGCAGTGAACGATGATAGCCTGCAACAAGGCGACCAGATTCTGCTTACGCTTGATCCTCCTCTAGCCGAAACCAGGCAAACAGAAACGGACAAAAAGGGTAAAAGTAAAACAAGCATTTCAGAAAAACAAAGCAAAACCGAAGCAGAAGCGCTTCCCGTTGCCAAAACCTTTACCTTTACGCCATTCGATAGTCTGGGTACACAAACCCACCTGATTCAAACCGATACAGGATACCAGCTCAATGTCGCCATTCCCTGGAGTGAGTTACTGCCTGACAACAAATCAGCTACTTCTGGCACCGAAATCGGCATCAATATTTCAGTCACCGATATTGATGCCGATGAAAAAGGTGAAAAGGAGTTACATTGGGCGGATACCAGTAAGCCTCTACCCAAACTCATCTTAAGCAATAGCCCAATAAGCGGGAGAAAAGGGTGAAAAAGGCGGGGGGTGTACTTTTAGTCGTTGTTATTAGACTGTTTTAGGCACACCCTCGTACTTTTTCGCTGTTTTATACTAATACCAAAAAGAAATATAAAGCATGGTCTTGTACTGGTAGAAGCCAGGGCATTTAATTCGCTATAAATTCTGAGTAGAGGATTGTTATACTACAGCCCATGCTAAAAACCCTTGCCATTAGTAATTACCGTTCTTTACTTCATTTGGTAATTCCTTTGACACGCTTAAATGTTATTACAGGTGCCAACGGTAGCGGTAAGTCGAATTTATATAAAGCATTGCGCCTGCTTGCAGAAACGGCACAAGGAGGGGTGGTTAATGCGCTTGCTAAAGAAGGAGGGTTAAATTCTACTTTTTGGGCGGGGCCAGAGACGTTGTCCAGAGGCATGATGCGTGGTGATATACCAATACAAGGCACCACCAATAATAAAGTTAAGCGTTTAAAATTAGGCTTTGCTGGTGAAGATTTTGGTTATTCGATTTCGTTGGGGCTTCCCTCAGAAGCGGGGTCCTTTTTCTCGCTTGATCCTGAGATTAAACGCGAAGCTATTTGGGCAGGCGATGCCTATAGACCTGCAAGTACTTTAGTTGATAGAGTCGCTCCAATTGTAAAAGTTAGAGAAGGCAGAAGCTGGAAAGTAATTGCTCAGCATGTAAATTCATTTGATAGTTTATTTACACAGGTGGCAGATTCAGCCAGCACTCCCGAAGTGGTGCAGATACGCGAAACTATTCGTGCCTGGCGCTTTTATGATAATTTTGAAACACATGCCAATGCACCCGCGCGTATGCCTCATTTAGGTACACGAACGCCTGTTTTAAACCACGATGGCTGTGACCTTGCGGCAGCTTTGCAAACGATAAAAGAAATTGGCGATATTGAAGCACTAAATGATGCAATCAGCGATGCCTTTCCGGGATGCTCTCTTAGGGTGGCACTGCAAGGAGGCGGCTTATTTGTTATCGAATTCTCACAACACGGTTTATTACGCCCCCTATCTGCGGCAGAACTATCGGATGGAACACTGCGTTATTTATTATTAGTTGCAGCTTTGCTCACGCCAAGGCCTCCGCCCTTAATGGTTTTGAACGAGCCTGAAAACAGTCTTCATCCTGATCTATTGCCGGCACTTGCACGTCTGATCATTAAAGCCTCTGAAGAAACACAGGTATGGGTTGTTTCGCATTCAAGTCGTTTAGTTGCGGCACTAAACCAATCGCCAGAATGTCATGCCATTGAGTTAGAAAAAGAATTGGGGCAAACAAAGGTTCCAGGTCAGGGCATGCTAGATGAGCCTTCCTGGCATTGGCCTGATGGATAGTTTCTATCCAGAAAGCTAGAATGCTCAACTGTTTTGTCTTCTCTATAAGCCTTTAAGCACAAGGGATAAACAATCTGTATCAGTAACCGACCTGTATAAAACAGCCAACCCGCAAACACAGCCCCGAATTTCATATTATTTACTCAAAAGGGCAAAAAAGTGGGGGGGTATACTTTTTAGCATTCTTTATTTCACCTATACTGCGCCTCTTATACAAAACCAAAAGATTACGGCACAAAATGGATAAAACCTACACCCCGCAAAACCTTGAACAACGCTGGTATCAAACCTGGGAAGAAAAAGGCTATTTCAAGCCCTCAGGCAATACCGAGGCTGACCCCTATTGCATTATGATTCCGCCACCCAATGTGACTGGCACCTTGCACATGGGTCATGCCTTTCAGGATACCATTATGGATGCCCTGATTCGTTATCACCGCATGAAAGGCGATAATACCCTTTGGCAGCCAGGCACCGACCACGCCGGTATTGCCACGCAAATGGTGGTGGAGCGTCAGCTCAATGCAGAAGGCAAAGATCGTCATGATCTTGGGCGTGAAAAGTTTCTGCAAAAAGTCTGGGAATGGAAAGAACAATCCGGTGGACAAATCACCCAGCAGCTACGTCGCTTAGGTGCCTCTGCGGACTGGTCACGCGAACGCTTCACCATGGATGACGGCCTGTCTGATGCGGTAACCGATGTCTTTGAACAGCTTTATGATGAAGATTTAATCTACCGGGGCAAGCGTCTGGTCAACTGGGATCCGGTATTACACACAGCCGTTTCAGATTTAGAAGTCGAAAATATTGAAGTCGATGGCCATATGTGGCACTTCAAATACCCCCTGGCAGATGGGCTCAGCTATCAATATATAGAAAAAGACGAGCAGGGAAATATTATCCTTGAAGAAGAACGGGATTACATTTCCATTGCCACTACCCGACCTGAAACGATGTTAGGTGATGGTGCTGTGGCAGTACACCCTTCTGATGAACGCTATCAATCTATCGTGGGAAAACTGTGTGAAATTCCTGTTGGCCCAAAGGCATTGCGGCGCAAAATACCCATTATCGTTGATGAGTATCCCGACCCTGATTTTGGGTCGGGTGCGGTAAAAATAACTGGCGCACACGATTTTAATGACTACGAAGTAGCCAAACGCAATAACATACCCCTGTATCGTTTGATGGACAGTAATGCCAGAATGCGCGAAGATGGGTTATCGTATGAAGAAAGCGCACACATTGCGGGCGAGATCGCAAACGGCACACGCAAACAGGAAACAGTTGATGTGGATCAAATCAACCTGGTGCCCGATCATCTGCGCGGACTGGATCGCTACGACGCACGCGACAGGGTAATCAAGGAAATAACTGATGAAGGTCTCGCTGTTATGGTGTCCGATGATTCGGATCAAGCAATTCCTTTGGTAGAAAACAAAAAAATCATGCAACCGATGGGGGATCGTTCTCATGTAGTTATCGAACCCATGCTCACCGATCAGTGGTATGTGAAAATAGAACCACTTGCAAAACCTGCCATAGAAGCGGTCGAAAACGGGCAGATCAAATTTGTGCCGGATAACTATAAAAATATGTACTATTCCTGGATGCGCGACATTCAGGACTGGTGTATCTCACGACAACTTTGGTGGGGGCATCGTATTCCTGCCTGGTATGATCAAAATGACAATATCTATGTAGGCAAAAATGAAGCCAGCGTCCGGGAAAAGTACAACCT
>JALWMR010000125.1 GCA_027083815.1 Thiotrichaceae bacterium | reverse complement strand
TGTTTATTAGCCTTATTTTGCTTGTTTGTCATTGAAAAATCGCCTGATGTTCACTTGTCGTTTGAGCATCCAAATCAAGATCAGTTGGGTAATGCGCCCGATCCAGCACCGCCAGATTATGATAAAGACTATCAGAATCCCAGCTTAGCACTACGCCAGTTTCCTTTTCAGACTGACGTGAAATAATAAATCGATCCAGACCAGCGGAGAGCGTTTTTTCAAGGATTGGCTGTGAGCTTCCCTGAGGCTGAATACTGCGAATACGCAAGTGATCTGTCTCTACTGCTGATTTAATTTGCAGAATATGAGCGCTTTGTACTTCATCACTCCAGTTGATTGCTAGCCTGTTTTTCAAATCACCTTTAATGCTTTGTTCTTGCTTCTTACTGTTTTTATTTAGATCAGGGTGGCTAATGGCTGATTGTGTTCCACATTGAGTACAACACCCCGCATTATCCAGATTTTGCGGGCTTGAATGTAATCCATAACGGCTTACCAGCGTCGCACCACAGGACTGACAGAGCGTATTGTTTAAACCTTCCTCATAGGCGTTGCCCAAATAGACATATTGCATCCCCTTTGCCAGCGCCAGCTCACGGGCGCGTTTAAGGGTGGCAATATCGGTGCGCTCTACATGGGTATACTGGTAGGCAGGGTGAAAAGCGACAAAATGTAGGGGGGTGTACTTTCCAGTATGTTTTTTGACCCAGTTTATGGTGTCTATAATGTCCTGATCCGAATCATTAAGCTCTGGAATCACCAACTGGCTTAATTCAAGGTGTTTTCCCGATGCGGCGACCTGTTTTATGCGTTCTAAAACAGGTTTTAAGCGTGCCCTGGTTTGTTTTTGGTAAAAAGCCTCATTCAATGACTTTAGCGACAGGCTAAAAATATCAATGTATTCAATTAACTCTTTTACCGGTTCCTCTTCAATGTAAAATGCTGATTTATAAAGCGTTTTTATGCCGTTCTTCTGTGCCAGCCGTGAAGTTTCAACAACAAACTCATGCCACACAACCGGGTCATTATACGTCCAGGAAATAATTGGTATGTCATTTTGCAAACACATTTCAACGAGCTGCTGCGGCGTGTAATCACGCACCATTTTATAATCGAGATGCTTGATTTGCGAGGTTTCCCAGTTCTGGCAGAAGGAACAGGCCATCATGCAACCGACATTGCCCATGCTTAAAATACGTGCACCGGGGCTAAAGTGATTGACCGCTTCGGTTTCGATAATCTCTTCGGTTGCCGCCAGCGATTGACCATAGTTAAAGGTGCGAATTTCACCATCAACCGTTCCACGTACACCGCAAAAACCCATGCGTTCATTTTTGGGGCGACAATGACGCGGGCACAGTTGGCATTCGCCGCGGTTTGGCTTAAAGGGTTTCCAGTGCTGGGCGGCTCGCCCACTTGATGCTGTTATCACAATACTACTGCTTTTTTTATAGTTGAATAAAAGAGTTTATCAAAAAGCTTTGGCTCAATGGAAATCTTATCCTTTTTAAGTGCCATCAGGCAGTCCTTTCCGGCGAGATAATTTGCCATTTTATGTGTGCCAAATTTTTCCTTTGCTTCATCTTGATAACTGCGCCAGTGCATCGAAACAGGCAGGGCGCTTAGCTGGTTTTGCGGTGATTCAATTGGTCTTTCATTGCTTCGCTCAACAAATAGCGCCTGAGGTTTTTCTTCTACCCAGGCGATAGTGTCTGGATTAGCTAAACGAATATGACGCAGTGCTTCCCATGGCTCCAGTGCTATCAGGAAATCTAGCTGGCCTTGCGGAATGCCTTGTCCCAATATTGCCAGTTTTTTGTGGCCAATCCTTATTTCGGCAAAAACACAGCCGAGCGACTGCGCCCCACCTTTGTGTACAGTGAACTGGCAATGGTAGCCAGATTCGAGCAAAGCGTTTGCCAGCACCTTTGCAAGGCTATTGATACCTTGCCCGCCAATGCCTGCGATAATAAGATTGCTTACTTTCGTTTCCCTGTTCAGATTAGCCATTAGGATCATCTACCTCGATGGCATGGTTAGGGCAAACATCCAGGCAGGCGGTACAGCGTCGGCAGCGTTGCAGGTCGATGACAAGTTGCTTGTTTTTATTTTCTTTTCTGACGATTGCAGGGCATTGCAGCTTGTCATAGCACAGGGAGCATCCATTGCAGCGATCATTGTGAATAAATAATTTTCGCTCCTTAAAGCGCCTGAGTGCTTCGGCATTGGGTTGTAAGGCGCAATCACCTCGCACCCAGATAACTTTAACACCTTGAATTTGTTGCGCTGTTTGAATGGCTTCGCTGACTTCAGATGACTTGAAGGCATTGACCTCAAAAATATGATTAACACCTATTGCCTCCAGTAGTTTCCGCATATCCGTTTTGCCCGACGATGTAGGTGAATCCTGATGTCCTGTCATGGCGACGCTGCGGTTATCGAAAATAAGATGGGTCAGGTTGATATTATTCTCAATTGCGCTTTGTAAAGAAACAATTCCGCCATGAAAAAAACTGCCTTCGCCACCCGTAGAGATTAATGGCTGCTGTGGCACAAGCTGGGCAATGCCCTGGGAGATACCCACCCCGGCATTCATGCAAAGCAGCCAGTCGGTGCGGTGTGGCGGCAGGGATGAGCAACCAATATCACCACCAATAATACCTGAAAAGTACACCCCCCTACTTTTTTGCCCTTTTCTCGGCGGTTCTGTTTTTGCCAACGTTTTTTCCAGGGTTTCTGCCTTTGTTCTTGTTTCTGCTTCTGGCTCTGTTAAGACTTCCAGCGCACCATCAATGCCATAAAAGGAGGAGCGATGTGGACAGCCTTCACAAAAACTGCCAGGGCGTTCGGGACAGTCTACCGTTATCTTCGGCGATATTTCCTGTTCACAATTAAATTCCTGAGTGAAAAAATCCCGAATTTGAGCATCATCCAGTTCACCCCATACAGGAAAAGTATCTTTGCCATGAAGCTCGCAACCGACCTTGCCAAAGGCCTCACGCTTTATCATGGTTTCCAGAAAGCCATCCTGATCTTCAATAATGACGATTTTTGATTTGTGTTGCGCAAAGTCAATAAAGGGCTGAATATTAAGTGGATGAGTCAGCTGGATATTGAGCAGTGCCACCTTGTCTTGCAAGCCAAGTGATTCAATCACCTCACAGCAAATGGCGTGGCTGGCGCCGCGGGTAACGACACCAAAAGAGGCCTCCTTATTAAACTGAGGATGGCTTAGCGAGGTTTTTGCCTGAAAGCTCTGCAAACGCAAAATATGCCCCCGATGATTACGCACCGCCCGCGCGCCAACATTAATCAAATTTTCGGGGTCTTTGTGAAACTGAAACCTCTCAGCTACCCGCCGCTCAACATTTCGATCAATCAGGCTGGATTGGTAAGCAATGCGTCCCGGCACAAACAGCAGCACCGGCATTTGAGTTTCTTCTGAAAAAACAAAGGCCTGCTTAACCAGATCATAAACATTCTGTACCGATACCGGCTCTAATAAAGGTAGATTAAACTGTGGCGCATACCAGTGAACATCCTCTTCACCGGTGCTGCTGCGTGCGCCGGGGTCTGTGCCGACCACAACGACCATGCCACGCTTGATTTTAGTAACGGCTGAATAATTAAGCGGATCAGCCGCAATATTCAAGCCAACGTGTTTCATCACAAGCAATGAGCGCGCACCACACAGGCTGGCTCCCAGCGTGGCAAGGGCAGCAATGTGTTCATTTAATGCGTGATTAATAAGGTAGTCAGGGCTTTTTTCAGCTGATAGTACATCAAGCACCCGATTAACCGGCGAGCCGGGGTAGTGTGATACATAATCGACCCCTGAATCCTGTGCCGCCCAGGCAATGGCATCATTACCATCACCAAATTGGGGCTTTTTAGTGCTGGAATCATCTTTAGAAAGTACACCCCCCCACTTATTTGCCTTTTTCTCAGACACGAATACCCACCTCTTTAAGCGCTTTATGGGCTTGATCCATATAATCAAATTGTGAGGGGTGAAAGTCCTTTTTTAAATAAGCCAGTAGTGAACGACGCATTCGGGCGTTTACCCCTTTAAACTGTTTGTTGTATTGGCGCTTGTATTGAAAACTTTTAAACAGGGATATTTTATCCTGCCGCAATAACGTGAAGCTGGTAATAGTTGACCAAAAAAGCATATCAATTGATGTCATCATAAAGGCAATTCGCCGCGTGAAGTTAGTTACACCCACTGCGTTCAGACTATCAAAGGCGACGCTACGATGTTCAACCTCTTCGGCGGAATGCCAAATAACCAGCTTTTTCATGGTGGGGTGCATGTTTTCCAGTAGTTCGGGAGTGGTTAACACAATACCGGCAATGGTTGCGGTATAGTGCTCAGCCGCAGCGGTTAGTGCCAAACGTAGTTTAGGAGAGGCATTACGCTCAATAAAGTGGGCATATTTTTTATAGTATTTTAACAGGCTGTCAATTCGATAGCCTTGTTTCCGTAGCACCTTGAAATAGCCTTCATGCGCCTGGGCGTGGTTTGCCTCCTGGCCAGTAAACGCCTTGATTTGATCCAGCAGGGTTTGATCTTCTATCTGATTCTTAAAGTACCAGACAGAGCGTACAAAAAAGCGTTCAAACTCAGGAAAAAGCAGATTATAGCCATTAAAATTGTGGGTAATAACCGGATTATTGTGAAACCAGTAACGCGGAATATCAGCGTCAAAATCGAACCCAGGCTGACGAACATGGATCGTGTAAGGAGTTTTATTATTCTTCATGAAAAAGCCAGGTGTTTTGTTAACGCCTGCCCCTGCTGGCCTTGTTTTTAGTGCGACTTTTTTGTACTGTTTTTTTACCGTATTTAAACTTCTGGTTTCTGTCTTTGCGACTGCTGTATTCGGATTTGGACAGAAAGTTTTCTTCCTCCAGTTCCAGCCCGACTTTTTCATAGAGTTTTCGCATTCCTTTAATATCCAGCTCTTCATGCTGGCCACTGCGCAGGGAACGATCCAGTTTAATATCGCCATAACGAATCCGTCTCAAGCGGCTGACCATCAAATCTTGCGATTCCCACAGGCGGCGCACTTCGCGGTTGCGCCCCTCATGCAGAACAACGTGATACCAGCTATTAGCACCTTCGCCACCTTCAAATCGTATCTGGCTAAATTTAGCCATGCCATCTTCAAGCATGACACCTTTCGTTAGCTGGTCGATTATCTCATCGCTTACTTCGCCTAAAACACGGACTGCGTATTCGCGCTCAATTTCATAGGAGGGGTGCATCAGGCGGTTTGCCAGCTCACCATCGGTGGTGAAAAGCAACAAACCATCCGTATTAATATCAAGGCGACCAACCTGTATCCAGCGCCCGCTGGCAAGTTTGGGCAGGTTGTCAAACACGGTTGGACGATTTTCCGGATCATGCCGTGAGCAGATTTCGCCGACTTTTTTGTGATATAACAAGACCCGTGGTTTTGCTTTCAATTTTGAAGCCAGTTTTAACACCTGACCGCGCAATATGATCTTATCGTTTTCATCAACCGCTTGCCCCGGTAAAGCAGGTTTTCCATTGACTAAAATATCACCTGCTTCCACCCAGCGCTCAATTTCACGGCGCGAGCCATAACCTGCGCGGGAGAGTATCTTTTGTATTCTTTCGGCCATGTAGCCACCTATGCCTTTAAGGAGGTAAAGTTATTAACTTAGATCATACAGAAAGCAATTTATTGGGTATATACTATTCTTACATTAGAGAGCTTTGCACGAAAGGAAATGATGGATAAGATAAGATAACCTTCCCATATTTCCCTAAAAATGCGTTCAAGAATTATTTTAAAATTACTGGAGATAAAAAATGGCAGCAGCAAACAAGCCAAAGGCGACTGTAACAAAAGCACCAACTACCGCAACCGTGCCAAGCTTACCAAAGAAAAAACCTGATGAACCACCTCTCACAAAAGCCAAAGCAGCCGAGTTATTAAAAGATTTAAGCAATGCCAATAAGGTGATGAACTCATCAACCATGATGTCCGGTAAAGAGCTGCTGAAAATTACTCATGCCAATGGTGAATACCCTTACGCCAAAAAGATGAAAGCCGCTGATTATGAAAAAGAAAAGCGCCTGTTGCAGATTGAATTATTAAAAGTCCAGAAATGGCTAAAGTCGAATAATATAAAAATAGTCTCCATCTTTGAGGGACGGGATGCTGCCGGCAAGGGCGGAACGATTAAACGCTTTACCGAACACTTAAACCCTCGTATTGCGCGCGTTATCGCCCTGGAGAAGCCAACAGAAAGAGAGTTGGGTGAATGGTATTTTCAGCGTTACGTGACTCATCTTCCAACCAAAGGAGAGATGATTTTGTTTGACCGCTCCTGGTATAATCGTGGAGGCGTTGAAATTGTAATGGGCTTTTGTAGCAAACATGAACACCTGGAATTTATGCGTCAGGCGCCAGTATTTGAGCGTATGCTGGTTAACTCGGATACCATCCTGTTTAAATATTGGTTCTCGGTAACCCGCCAGGAGCAAATCCGCCGCTTCCACTCACGCAAGCATGACCCACTCAAGCAGTGGAAACTTAGCCCTATTGATGTGCAGTCACTAGATAAATGGGATGACTATACGGCGGCACGTGAGTCGATGTTCTTTAACACCGATACGGCAGATGCGCCCTGGGTGGTGGTAAAATCAGATGATAAAAAGCGTGCGCGTCTGGCCTGTATGCGTCACTTCTTACATTCTCTGGACTATGATGATAAGGATACCTCCGTTGTTTATATGCCAGATGAGTTAATTTGTGGATCGGTTGATAAAATGTACCCTGAAGAAGCTGATAGCTAATGATTAGTGACAATTAAGGCACTCATTCAATTAATTAAAAGTACACCCCCTACCTTTTTGGCCCTTTTGTCAGGAAAAGTACCAAAAAGGTGGGGGGTGTACTTATTTAGGCCTCCTCAAGGAATCCCTGAATAACTAACCCGGTATATAGCGCCTCTTTTATCATCGGATACCAGCATGGAGCCATCTTTTAAAACGAGTATATAGGCCGGTCTTCCCCATGCTTTTTGTCCTTGTAGCCAACCTGTGATAAAGGGCTGCTCCCTGAGTACTTTATCCCCTTTTATGCTTAGCATAACGACTTTGTAACCGACTTTACTGCTTCGGTTCCATGAGCCATGCTCGGCGACAAATAGTTGTTGTCGGTATGAAGCCGGAAATGCTTTACCAGTATAAAAGGCAATGCCTAATGGCGCGACATGTGCGCCCAATTGCCAGGCCGGCGGTTTAAAGTTGTGGCAGGAATATTGTTTAAAAACGGGGTCAGTCACCGTGCCGCCATGACAATAAGGAAACCCAAAGTGCTCTCCCGCCTGATCGAGGCGATTAATTTCATCAAAGGGAATGTCGTCACCTAAGCTGTCTCGGCCATTATCACTAAACCATAGTTTTTTGGTTTGCGGATGCCAGGTAAAGCCTACCGAGTTTCGAACACCTTTGGCTATCACTCGTTCATCGGTGCCATCCGGCTTCATGCTACGGATCTGGGCATAATCAGGTTCCAGACAGACATTACATGGAGCACCGATTGATAGCGTCAAACGATTGTTTGGAGCAAAGGCAATATATCGCCAGCCATGATGTGTTTCTCTGGGTAAGTCATTTCTAATCACGACTGGTCGCGGAGGGCGGGATAAATGATCTTCTATATTATCGTATCGAACAATTTGATCGACACTCGCGACATAGAGTGCATCTTGATAAAATGCTATTCCATTGGGCATATTTAAGCCTTCCGCTATGACATATCGCTTGCCGCCCTTGAGTGCATACACCGCACCGTGCTGACGTGTACCAACAAAGATTGTGCCTTTTCTGCCTTCAACCATAGTTCGGGCATTGGGCAGATTATCTGCATAAAGTTCAATGGTGAATCCTGGTGGGAGTTTCAATGTTTTAAGCAAAGTTTGTGTTGTCGCTGGCCCGGCAAACACTTTATGGTGTACAGCACTGGATAATAGGAACACAATAGTCATCATCAAAGAACATAAAGCCGACAAGCTTATGCGATGGGTGAATATTCCTTTATATATCACGGCTTAAGCGCCTTATATTCCTATTTATAAGCAATGTCATTATTATCCCTGCCTGGCTAAGTCAAAAATCATGATCCTGCCTTGTGACCACTTGAAAGAAACAAGATAACTCTATAACAAGTCTAGCCCAGTTTTTAATTATTAGAGACCTTTGCACGAAAGATATGACGGATAAAAACTGCTTAAATTCCCCTGTTTTTTCGTATATTTTCGGTTAATAGCCCTGCTATTACCCTCAAATCTACAAAAAATCAGGAAAATTACGCTAATTTTTCTCTCGCCAAACTCTCATGCAAAGGTCTCAATTAATTTATAATTAAACAGCGCCCCATAAAATCATTGTACTAGTATTAGTAGGGAAGGTTTTACTAGCATCGTAATCAATCTAGTCCGAATAATTTAACAGGAATATCTACCATGAGTCATCAAAAAGCTAAAAAAGTAAAGCGTATAAATGCTCTACTGACTATAAGCCTCTGCCTGGCATTATCAATGCCTGCTATAGCTGATGAAGAACAAACTATGTCGGTTTCAATCCAGCGTCTTTCTGCTGAGGCTTCACTTGCTGCAGCAACAGCCGCAATGCTTGAGTGTCGTAAACAGGGATATCAGGCTACCGCCACAGTGGTTGACAAGAATGGCATTATCCAGTCAGTTGCTCGTGATACGCTGGCGCCACCTGTGTCTATTGGCATCAGTAAGGCAAAAGCTTATACCGCTGTAAATTTTAGTGCCGATACTTCCAGTATGGAATCACGCCAAAACACCGGCATTGGTCAATTTGATGGCATTTTAATGTCGGCTGGGGGTGTTACCATTAATGTTGGTGGCGTGATCTATGGCGCAATAGGAGTCAGTGGAGCACCATCCGGTAAAATTGATGAAGCCTGCGCCAAGGCCGGGGTGAAAGCTATCGCAGAAGACCTGGAAATGAGTGGCTAGGTAATTTTTTATATTCTTTTATTGTATCTATTACCAACCGGCTAATGGTAGCTCAACTTTAGGTATTGTTATGCCCTTCGAAAGATAAAACAATCAATTATTAAAGTACACCCCCCACCTTTTTTGCCCTTTTCTGACAAATGGGTCAAAAAGGTGGGGGGTGTACTTCTAATACTTATTAGTGCTATTGCTGACTAATGTAAAACTCAATCAATGCTTTGCGTTGATCTTCGGTTAGTTTCTTAAATCTTTTCTTCATTTTCTTGGGGACATCCCTCTCTTTATTAGCGATCTTTTCAAACTCTTTTTCAAGGTATTCACGATGTTGTCCTGCTAGTATAGCGGCATCGTCTTCAGCATTTGTGCCGTTATCCGAATGACATTTTTCACACTTCTTTTTGTGTGTTTTTTCGCCTTTTTTTGCCAGCTCGGCATCAAAGTCTTGTTTTACCGGAATAAACTTCTGCGCCGCAAAATAGGCAGCAATTTTTGTAGTATCATCTTCACTCAGGCCTTTAGCAATCTCACCCATATCAGTTTCTTTGCCGTCTTTTGGTTTGTATTTTCTAGCCGACCGGTCACCTGACTTATATTGCTCCATCGTGTCTTCAATCATTTCGGCAGAAAAGCCGGCAATTGAAGGAACTTTTCCATCCTTGCTATTGCCATCATCACCATGACAAGCAGCACATTTTTCTTTAACAAGCGCCGCATCATCAGCAACAACCCATGAAAAGGGCAGCATGATGCCAAGCACGATAAAGAGTATTATTTTTTTGTTCATATGGGGTAATTTCCTGTGAAAAACTGATTTCTGAGCGATTATCCTAAAATAGCTTGCAACAAGCAACAGACTCTCACCTGGATTCATTTCGAGATTTCTATTAGCCCTTAGGATAATTATGCTAGATTATCTCTTATGGCTAAAATAATCTTGTTTAATAAACCCTTTGATGTTCTAACGCAATTTACCGACAACGAGGGGCGCAAAACCTTAGCTGATTTTATCCCGATTAAGGGAGTATACCCTGCGGGGCGGCTGGATCGAGATAGTGAGGGTCTGCTGGTTTTAACCAATGATGGAAAATTGCAACATCGCATTGCCAACCCAAAAAACAAGATGAGTAAAACCTACTGGGTACAAGTGGAGGGCGAACCACAAGAATCCGACCTTGATAAGTTGCGAAATGGTATTGAATTAAAAGATGGTCTAACCCGCCCTGCTAAAGTTAAACACATTACAGAACCTCATCTACTTTGGCCACGCAAGCCACCCATTCGGGTACGCAAAAAAATCCCTGACAGCTGGCTAGAGATAACCATTAGCGAGGGCAAAAATCGCCAGGTCAGGCGTATGACAGCTGCAATAGGCCATCCAACCCTGAGGTTAATTCGCTATCGAATTGGTTCATGGACCATAGATGGTTTAAAAAATGGAGAATGGCTAGAAGCCTGAAATCTTGACAAGCAGCAGTCTATAGGAGTATCTTCGCCTGCGCTTCATTACCAAGCAACTCTCAATAAGCCGAGGTGGCGGAATTGGTAGACGCGCTGGCTTCAGATGCCAGTGGGCTCACGCCCGTGGAGGTTCAAGTCCTCTCCTCGGCACCATCTTTTTTAGGACTCTCTGATTAACTACATAGAAAACAAAAAGCCCCTTCATAATGAAGAGGCTTTAGTGCTTTTTTGCTTACGTACTTAGTGTTCCCTGATCCTGCGGCGGCGTAGTAATGCAGGAAGAAGCATTACTAACACACCAACAGGCAGACTGCCGCCACCGCTGGATGATGAGCCACCTGATGTACCCCCGCCAGCAGAGCCGCCTCCACCGGTAGAACCGCCATCTGTAATTGTTGTGGTAGCCTGGTCAGTACTATTTGTTGTATTGCTATCTAGCTGATCTGCTTTTACCGATGCTGTATTGGTAAGCGTAGTAGCAATGGAAGGCGCTGTCACTTTAATAACGGCATTGTACCCATCGTTTACAAAGATACTTCCCAAATTACATTTAACCGTTAGACCACTTGCGGTACAACCTCCGGCAGGAGAATTTACCGTGCCGCTGATAAAGGATGTACCCGCTGGCAATGCATCGGTAATAATCACATTTTGAGCATCGCTAGGGCCATTATTGGTAACCGCCAGGGTATAGCTGATAACGCCAGAAGCAGTTACTGAGCTAGAGCCGGTTTTAACAATGGATAAATCAGAACGCAGGTCAAATACCGTAGTGCCTTTTTGAGTTGCTATGTATAGATTTCTACCATCGGGAGAGATAGTCGAGTCCCAAACACTTCTATCTATATTGTCAGTATCAATAGGATCCTTGTCTAACTCTACCAAACCAATATAACTCAAGTCTCCAGTTGTGCCATTGCGTCTCCAAATAGCGACATGTTTTAGAATACGATCACCAACGTAGATAAATTTTTGGTCTGGGCTTAATGAAATATACTGATCTGAGGAGTATAAGACTTTAAGTGTTGATAAATCAGGATCGTTTGGTGAGGCAATATTCTTTAAAAAACTGAGTGCGCCATCCGTTCCACGTTTGAATACTGTAATAGCACCCTTGGCTGTTTCATAGCGAGTACCGCCCACAGCATAATAGAACTTACCATCTTTTGTGACAACGCTACTTCTCCCCCCCTGGCCATTGATAACCACTTCTCCCGGATGGGTCTCATATAGATCATGTCCTTTGCCCACGAAAGCCTGCCTATTAGATAATATTCCAGTCGCTTTGTTGAGGTTAAAACTGTAGAGGTGCCCCTGACCTAAACAGGAAGAAGCATAAATAGTAGTACCATCCGGGCTAATAGTTAATGCACAGGGGTATTGCAAGTTATTGCCATAACGATCTTTGTTAATTTTAGATACATAAGCGATGGTGCCATTTTGCGCCCGGCTAATAACATTCATTTCTCCCTGGTTGCCGGTAATAATGTAATGTCCATCAGGTGAAATTACCATGTCATCATCGGCAACGTCAGGCAATCTGCCTTGATAGCTTAGCAAACCGGTTGCGCCAATATTAAAAACAAGAATTGAGGTTTTATAAGGTAAAGCAGAGGATTGATTACTACCGAAATTTCCAGACACATAAACCTGTTTGCTATCCGGACTGACGATTAAGTCATCAGGATAAAAATCAATTCCATTGACGCCTGATACTATTTCATCTGCAAATAGTTGTTGGATGAGCGTTAATTGACCGCTTCCCTTATTTCTACTGTAGGCATAAAGCGCATAAGTATTATTTTCCAATTCAGTCGTATAATAATAAGAGCCGTTAGGTGTAATTGCCGCATTAGTAGTAATGGCACCATCAACATTCTCAACAAACCCCATAGGAGCAGCATAAGAATGCGGGATACTGGTAATAATTATCAAAAGAAAAAAGAGTTTAAAGAATGAAAAGCCTTTCATGATGATGCCCCATATTAAAATTCTTGGCCTTTATAGCATAAATATTGTTTATGTTTAATCAGAAAGTACTACTTCATAAATAACTAGTTAATCATAATCTCTATCTTTCCAGGTTCTCATGGCAGCAAAGACTTCAGCCGAATTTTGTAATTTTTTACCTGTTCCTTTTTCAACTTGTTCTTTTACATGGGGTAAGTCGGTTCTTAAAAAGGGGTTGGTTTCCAGCTCTAATGATAAAAGGGAAGGCACGGTTGGTTTATTTGCATCAATCAGTGCCATAGCTTGCTCTTCACGTGCCAGCAGGCTACCGCTGTCTGGTTCAACCCATTTGGCAAAGCCGATATTATCCAGGGTGTATTCATGGGCACAATATATCAGGGTGTCTGCTGGCAAGGCTTTTACTTTTTGTAAAGAATTATGCAGTTCTTCAAGTGTACCGTTGAACACCCGGCCACAACCGGCTGCAAACAGTGTATCGCCACAAAACAGCTTACCATCGCCATAATAGGCTATATGTCCGGCAGTATGTCCCGGCACATTTAACACCTCAAACCTTATATTAATATCTTCAAAGTGGAGCTGCTCACTACCGCTTAGAGGATGTGTGATATGCGGTATTGATTCATTAACCGGGCCATAAACGGGTAAGTCGGGGTATTTTTGTAAAATTCCGGCAATGCCACCGACATGATCGTGATGAAAATGAGTGATAAGTATTCCTTCCGGAGTGATATCCTGTTCATTTAGAATTGATAAGACAGGTGTGGCATCACCCGGATCGACGATAACAGCATTTTCCACCTTCTCATCACAAATTAACCAGATATAGTTGTCTGAAAACGCCGGTACGGTGATAATATGGGACATATTATGAAGCTCTGGTTTTAACAATGATAGGAACATTATACATAATTTCTGCGCCCTCTGGTGCGGGCAAGACAAGTTTGATTGCCAGCTTGCTCAACAAGTTGGAAGCGACCGAAATGGCCGTTTCTCATACCACAAGAAACCCAAGAGAAGGCGAGGTACATGGTGTGCATTACCACTTTATTACAGCTGAAGAGTTTCTAAAGGGCATTCATGAGGATATGTTTCTTGAGCATGCCAATGTTTTTGGTAATCATTATGGAACATCCAAAGCGGAAGTGGATGGCTTGCTGGAAAAAGGGGTTGATGTAATTCTGGAGATTGATTGGCAAGGTGCTCAGCAGGTGCGCGAACTGATGCCCGAATCACGTTCTATTTTTATTTTACCGCCATCAAAAGAAGAGCTGGAGAGACGTTTGCGTGGACGTGCAACCGATAGTGATGAGGTAATTGCCAAACGGCTGGCACAATCCTGTGATGATATTAAGCATTACAAGGAGTTTGACTATCTGGTGATTAATGATGACTTTGATGAATCCGTGCATCAACTATCTTGCATATTTCAGGCGAACCGTTTGCAACTTATTAAGCAACAGGAGGCAAATGCCTTTTTGTTAAAAGGGCTGGTTTCTTAAGGAAGCTCTAAATGACCTAAATGAAATTCTGTAAACTTCTAAGGCATCATATCCTAGCAGGGAATGCTTATTGTCTTCACAAGAAATGCAACAACGGAGATGACCCCATAGAGGTTTACCCTACGGGGCTTAGCCAAATTCACCTAGGTTAATCAGAGCTTCCTTAATGGTTTTGGGATTCTAAAGTTTGTTGTATTTTGTCGCCAGGCCTTTAGACTTTTCAACCGGATATTTAATGGCATTAAGCGCCATTTTTCTTTTTACAGATTCAATTAGATCTACATCCAGCTTGTCTGCGAGGCGAATCAGGTAAATCATAATATCCGCCATTTCCATAGCGACTTCATCCAGCGTATCATCAGGTAGGCGTTTGCTTTGCTCATCTGTTAGCCACTGAAAGTGTTCAACGAGTTCGGCGCATTCTACAATAAGCGCCATTGAAAAATTTTTTGGTGAGTGAAACTGATCCCAATCCCTTTCTTTGGCAAATTCACGTAATTTAAGCTTTATTTCTTCCAGTTCATTAGACATAAGCTATCCGCATAGAGACATAATAGAGAAAATGACCAAAAAGTAGGGGGGTGTACTTTTAAATAATAAATTAAAAGTACACCCCCCTACTTTTTGGTCATTTTCTCGGTTTTTGGTCAGCGCACTATCTTATGTACTAAGAACAGCCTTTAGGACGAGGTAAACCTGCAATTTTATTGGCTGATTTGATTAAACCACCCTTTGGGAATAATGAAAAAATGTATTTATTGGTTGAGCGATCTTTACCAAACTCTGATTTCATCATTTTCATGAATTTGCGCGGTTCGGCAACCTGATTTAGGTCATAAAAAGCTTTTCGCGTTAGATTAATAATATCCCAGTGCTCTTCGGTTAACTCTGGAATATCCTCTACTTCCGCAGCAATGATCTTGGCAATATCTTCATTCCATTCGCTTAAATCTTCCAGCCAACCTGCTTCGCTGAGTTGAACTTTTTTACCGTTTACATCTATTTCCATTTTTTTACCTTAGCTGTGTTTTATAGTTGGGATAAGTATATCATCAGTCATTTATAGAGCCAGTAACCTTAAAATCAACCGGACTTAGTCGTTTTATGATAATCATTGACAAATTTCTATCAGCACTCGATTCATTAAATACTGATTCAAATATGGGGGGCTTTTCTGAAAACAAAAGGTGGGACAAGCGACCGGCTATTGTTTTGATGACCACTGCTGTGTGTTTGTTGATTTTAAATTATATGAAATTTGATACCAGTTTTTATGCAGCTTTGAAGATGTGGTTCTCTGCCTTTTCTGATACCCCCTCTGCCGATATTAGACAGCTGAGGCAACAAACCTTTTTCCCTTTGGTAACACAGGCCTGGTGGAGCTTTTGGCATATTGTTACTTTTGTGTTAATTCCAATATTGGTTGTAAAGATTTTCCTCAAAGACCCAATGAAGCTTTATGGCTTTGGATTAGGTAAATTTCGTCAGCACTTTAAATGGTATTTATTATTGGTTGCGCCCATATTATGTTTTGTAGTGATTGTCAGCTTTCGTGATGATTTCTCACATCATTACCCATTTTACAAATTGGCCCATCGTAGCTGGTTTGATCTGATTGCCTGGGAGATTCTCTATCTGTTGCAGTTTGTGTGTGTCGAATTCTTTTTCAGGGGGTTCATGATTCAGGGTTGTCGCCCAAGTTTTGGAGTCAATGCCATCTTTGTCATGATT
>JALWMR010000124.1 GCA_027083815.1 Thiotrichaceae bacterium | reverse complement strand
GAAGGGAAAAGGGGCAAAAAGGGTGGGGGTGTACACTTTAATACCTCTTTTGGAATCATAATCCAGTATTTCTCACTAATAATAATGATTTAAAAGTACACCCCCACCCTTTTTGGCTGTTTTGTCAGGTGTTTATTGTTTTTTAGGTAGATAAATATCCGTACAGGTTCCTTCTGCAACTTCCGCTGCAAAGTTGAGTGTTTCAGATAAGGTTGGGTGAGGGTGAACAGTCAAGCCTATATCTTCAGCATCGGCCCCCATCTCAAGTGCCAGTACAGCTTCTGCAATTAGCTCTCCTGCATTGGTGCCTACAATTCCCGCACCTATTAACTGGCCCGTGCTTTTATCAAAGAGTACTTTTGTTAAACCTTCATTGCGTCGGATGCTGAGAGAGCGCCCACTGGCGGCCCAGGGAAAAGCACCTTTTTCAAAGTCTATCCCTTCGGTTTTGCATTCTTCTTCTGTTTTACCCATCCAGGCTATTTCGGGGTCAGTATAAGCAACCGATGGAATTGCACGTGCATCAAAGAAGGACTTATGACCGGCTACGTTTTCAGCGGCTGTTTTTCCTTCATGTGTAGCTTTGTGTGCCAACATGGGTTGCCCCACTATATCACCAATGGCAAATATATGATCGATATTGCTTCTTTGTTGTTTGTTTACATCAATAAAACCCCATTCGTTGACTGCAACGCCTGCTTTTTCAGCATCAATCAGTTTACCATTTGGGCTGCGACCTATTGCTACCAGCACTCGATCAAACGTATCCGTTTGCGGAGCGCCTTTTTTTGTTCCAACCGAGTCACCTTCAAATGTACACACTAAGCCTTCTTTAGCAGGTTTTATTTCGGATACCTTGGTATTCAGGAAAATATTTTCATACTTCTTTTTAATACGGCGCTCAAGTGGCCTTACGATGTCACGATCAGCGCCCGGCATTAAGCCTGAACCAAGCTCAACAACGGTGATTTTTGCTCCCAGTGCATCATATACGGTAGCCATCTCCAGGCCGATAATCCCACCACCTACAACAAGTAATCTTTCTGGTACTTCTTCAAGTTCTAATGCGTCAGTTGAATCCATGACTCGAGGGTCATCCCAGGGAATAAACGGTAATTTGGTTACACGTGATCCGGCAGCGATAATACAATTGTCGAAACTGACCGTTGTGGCGCTTCCATCATCCGTTTCAACTTTGATGCTATTTGCTGAAGTGAATTTACCGTAGCCCTGAATAATTTGTACTTTACGTTGTTTCGCCAATGCTTTTAGGCCACCGGTAAGCTTATTAACGATGCTCGCCTTATTCTCTCTAACTTTATCAATGTCTATTTTGGGCTTTGAAAATGTCACGCCTAGATGATCGGCTTCAGCAGCTTCATTGATGACTTGTGCCGTGTGTAACAAGGCTTTTGAAGGAATACATCCAACATTAAGACAGACTCCGCCTATATTGGGGTATCGTTCGATAAGTATGACGTCTACACCCAAATCAGCAGCGCGAAATGCTGCTGTATATCCACCGGGGCCAGAGCCTAATACAACCAGACTTGCATGTTGGTCTGCCTTGCCGTCAAACGATGAGGACGTTTTGGATTCACTGGACTTTTCTATTTGTGATGGTTCCTGATTTGATTCATCATTAGAGGAAGGATTAGCTTTACTATTATGACTATCAACCGCTGAATCAGCTTCTAATAAGGCAATCAAGCTACCTTGTTTAACTTTATCACCAACGTTTAGTTTTAGTTCTTTAATTTTTCCTGCAGCCGGTGAGGGAATCTCCATAGATGCTTTATCTGATTCCACTGTAATCAATGAATCTTCGGGTTTGATTGTGCCACCTTCTGCAACTAACACTTCTATGACTTCAACTTCATCAAAGTCGCCAATATCAGGTACGTTTATTTCAATAGTTTTGCTCACAATGTTGCTCTCTTTATGGTTGTTATGGTGATGTTAGACCATCATTCTTCTAATGTCAGATAACATTTTACTTAAGTGAGTGGTAAATCGTGCGCCATCTGCGCCATCAATTACACGGTGATCGTAAGACAGCGATAGAGGCAGGATTAAACGAGGTACAAATTCACTGCCATTCCATACTGGTTCCATCTTTGAACGTGATACTCCAAGGATTGCAACCTCTGGCGCATTAACGATGGGCGTAAATTTGGTTCCACCAATTCCACCGAGGCTGGAGATGGTAAAACAACCGCCTTGCATATCCGATGGTTTAAGTTTTTTCTCCCGGGCTTTTGTCGCAAGCTCCCTAATTCCCTGGGAAAGTTCAACCAGTGACTTTTGATCTGCCTCGCGAATAACCGGAACGACCAGACCATTTGGCGTATCAACCGCAACCCCAATATTGAAATATTTTTTCAGTATCAGATTTTCACCGCTGGCATCGAGTGAGCTATTAAACCGGGGGAATGCTTTAAGAGAGGCAACCACGGCCCAGATAATGAAGGCAAGTGGGGTAATTTTAATACCATCCTTTTCTAGCTCTTTTCCCATCTGTTTACGAAAAGACTCCATCTCGGTAATATCGGCTTCATCAAATTGGGTGACATGAGGTACAGTAACCCAGCTACGATGTAAAAACTCGCCGGTTAATTTATTGATTTTGGACAGTGGCTGGCTTTCAATTTCACCAAATTGTGAGAAGTCAATTTCTGGCATGGGTTTTATGCCTAGCGCAGCGCCACCAGCCATGCCGGATGAAAGTGTCTTCTTTACAAAGCCTTTTACATCAGCCTTATTGATACGACCCTTGCGACTTGTGCCTTTAATATTGCCTAAATCTACACCGAGTTCACGTGCAAATTTTCTTACTGATGGGCTTGCATAAGCTTTGCTGAAACGTATTTCATCAATATTTGCTGTTGGTGAAACTTTATCGACGGATACTTTTCCTGCTGATGACATAGAAGGTGTAGACTTTGCTGGAGCCATCTTTTCATGGCTAGAAGTGCGCTGTGGTGGTGCGGTCTTTGCTTTTGGCTCTGTAGATTTCTCTTCATTAGTCTTTTCTGTTGATGTTGCCTTATCATCGACCTCCATCATTAAAATAACAGAGCCTTCAGAAATATGATCACCCAGCGCAACTTTCATTTTTACAACCTTGCCTGATTCGCTACTGGGTATTTCCATAGATGCCTTATCAGATTCGACGGTAATCAATGAATCTTCAGCTTGTACGCTGTCACCTTCAGCTACCAATACTTCAATGACTTCAACTGAATCAAAATCACCAATATCAGGCACTACAATTTCTTTAATACTCATTTTAGTGCCTCCTTATGCCTTGATTGGGTTGAGTTTTTCAGTATCAATAGCATACCTCTTGATTGCTTCATCGACCTTTCCTGCTGGCAAGGTACCATCATCTGCCAATGTTTTAAGGGCGGCGACAACAATGTGGGGCGCATTCACTTCAAAGTGGCTGCGTAAGTTTTGGCGTGTATCGCTACGACCAAAGCCATCTGTCCCTAGCACTGTATAAGATGAAGGTATCCATTCCCTCACCTGATCGGCATACTGCCTAATATAATCTGTTGCAGCGATAGCCGGGCCACGATGACCTTTTAGCTGTTGCGTGATATAGGGAATCTTGGGTTTGTCCAGAGGATGTAAGCGATTCCAGCGCTCGACTTCTTGTGCTTCACGAGCTAACTCATTAAAGCTGGTACAGCTCCAGATGTCGGAGTCCACGCCCCAGTCTTTGAGTAGCATTTCGGATGCTTTTTCTACTTCTCGCAATATTGTCCCCGAGCCCATTAGCTGTACCTTATGCTTTTTCTTGCCTCCACTTTTTAGTAAGTACATCCCTTTAATAATGCCTTTTTCAACACCTTTAGGCAGGGCAGGTTGTACATAGGATTCATTCATGGCTGTGATGTAGTAATACACATCTTCCTGCTTATGATACATACGCTTCATGCCATCATGGATAATCACGGCCATTTCATAAGCATAGGTTGGGTCATAGCTAATACAGTTAGGAATC